>CAYNPN010000045.1:0-15791 GCA_964399085.1 Hadarchaeota archaeon (SeqCode)
GAATGGGTGGAAGCCCCTGCCTAATCGGAGATTAGGAAGGGGAGGATGTCACTTCAGGGCAGTATATACCCCCGGCTTTCAGTTCTTCATCCTCCAGATTCGAGATAACTTTTTCTGCTACGGTCGTTTTTCCGCTCCCAGGATCCCCTGTAATTAAAAAGTTGCTCGGCAATTTGCCCACGAGCATGTTAGAAGTACTATTTTTACTTTCTGGACACTAGAACTAAGTCCTTCGTTCCACTCTGAAATTGCTCTATATGTGTCAGGTCCATGGCGATATTATCTTCCGTTATTTCAACCACGTAAATGGCCTCGAGACTGTAATCACCTATATTAGCATCATCTCTAGCAGTCTGAATCACGTTCTGAGCCCAATCGTTCCATTCGGTACTTGCGGACCCCGAACCCGCTATTCCTGCCTTTATCTCACTCCATACGTCGGTGGAATATGAGGAAGAGCTACCACCCTCATTCTTGTTCCAAGATATCGAGGAAATGGTATCTTTTGGGTATACTACGTTCAAAACCTCCGTGTTCTGTACTCGTTTGGCCATCGTTTCCTCTGCAGAGTTATATTCATATATATCAACTTTATCCCCAGGGTCTATTGGAGTCGCACGTTCAAAGGTTTCTATAATGGGGATCATGAAGGTATTTTTCTCTCTGAACTGAAGTCCCTGTAGTTCTTCCCACGTTCCTCCCTCGATGTGTTCGACAGCATTTTCTTTTGTCATATAGGATTCCGAGATAAGGCTGTTCTTCTTTATTTCTACGATACCTTCTCCTTGAATATCTTCAACGGTTTGTGTGTGGAGATCAGTCCAGGCGTTGTTAAGACTTTCCTCGATTGTGCTTCTAAGCGCTTCCAGCTGGCTAAGCTCCGATTTAGAGGTTACTTTGTTCCGTAGTTCTTTATAGAGATCGCCGAGAGTGCAGAAAGAACCATGCGTTCCGTCTCTTACCATTGTCAATAGTTCTTCTCTGATGGATTCCCGTTCGTAAATTTCCATCATTCCTTCAACTAGGTCGGTGACTTTGGATTTTGTTTCGGCCTCCTGAATTCTTGCCTTATAGGTTACTGTTTTCTCTTCAGCTTGGGAGGTATTTACGGTCCCGAGTTTATCTTCCACTTCCATCAAAGCGGATTCCTGGGCCTCTTGAAGTTGTTTCTGTCTCGGCCTTATGAACCCAAAATAGTATATCCCGAAGCCTGCAGCACTTATAATTGCGAGAACTACAACAACTCCCACAATTACGGATGTATCGACTTGTCCTTTTGAAATAGTGCTCACACTCCAACTATTAAACTATGTATCCGCTCCCTATATAAATTCAGCGAAACTTTAATGGACTCCGTTCGCTCGCCAGCTAGGAACAAGTATTTTTAACTTTTAAGCGCTGCAAGTTCCTATTTCTAATCGTTGATCGGAGGCGTGAGAACCCACGTTTACTTTCACCCAAATCCCCAATGAGTGTGTAAACTTGGAGAAAGCCCTTGGGAGAACCCCTAACAAGCCAAAGCTAGTTTGATGGATGTAGTTCACACCTTTATATATTGGAATGAAAGTTTGAAGATGGAAATATGGATGAGGACTTGATAGCGGGTCTGGACGAGGCGGGTAGAGAGCCGTAAAAGCGGCTCGCCCAAAGGCCCCGTCTTGGGCCCGATGGTTATCTGTGGGGTTTCTCTCAGCCCGAGTCTCCATGAAAAGCTGAGAGATAAGGGTGTGAGGGACTCAAAGAAAATAATACCAGAAAGAAGGGAAGAACTGGCCTCATTTTTGAGGAAAGAAGCTCACAGAATCGAGCATGTGGAGTTTGGCCCGGATAAGATAGATCGTCTTAGGGAGAATGGAACCGATATGAACCAGATTGAAGCCTCAGGCTTCGCTCGACTTTTAAATGAGTTGAATCCCCCGAAAGCCCACCTTGACTCGGCCAGCGCGAATTCTCAAAAATTCTCTGCCGATGTGATGGAGAGGTTGAAAGATAATGTCGAGCTGGTTGTGGAGCATTCCGCCGATGAGAATTACCCCCATGTATCTGCCGCTTCGATCCTAGCGAAGGTCAGGCGGGACAAAAGAATTGATGAATTAAAGAGCGAATATGGGGAGATCGGTTCCGGTTATCCGGCCGATAATCGGACTATTAGTTTTTTAAAGAGATGGATGGAAGAGCACGACGATTTGCCTGGGTGTGCCAGAAAGACTTGGAAAACGGCACAGCGTGTAAAAGACCAGAAATAAAAATAAAGACCCTCGATGTGGCCCTACCTACTAACCCCGAGCTTCATCGTGTGTCTTTCGACGCTCTCCACCCGGTAACCCTCGTGGTGGGCTCTCTCGAGGGCCTGCCTTCCTGTTTCGCGCCCGGGTTGTCTTACAGTCATCAAAATGGTGTCGCGCCAGAATCTCCTGCAAGGACCGCAAAGGCACGATTACTCGGAAGGTAACTCAAGTGTTTCCACGGCATCGCACTGGCGATCATATTTTCACGCCAGCCCTCGAAGGCCGTGGATTGACCCGTCATTGCGATTAAAGGTCTCTAAATAAATGTACAAAAAACTAACCTTTCCCAAATTTATCAAAAAAATATACAATGATTAAGAGTGGTGTCGGATGTGAGTGCGAGGACGACTGAAGTAGTAAGGGTTCGTTCCCCTATAAAAAAGCAAATTCAGCATTTGGATGGGAAGTCTCAGAGGGCTTTCCCCGAGATTCTGAATGAAATAGTTAGGAGGCTCCGCGATCACGATTTTAAGCTTATCCACGTCACTAAATCCTACCGTGAGGAGGATACTATATGCTCGGATAGTTTTTGGAAGAGGGAAAAGAGGATAGGAAGTGTAAAGGTAGTCTGGCTCTGCACACTTACGACTATCTTCGATGGTGGTTTTGAATTTAAATTTGACTTCGATTTTTGGTTCGAATTCTCAAAATTTCTGCAGAATCTAAGGGGTGAACTCTATCAGATGGGGTTTCCCTTTACCTTGAGATCCTATGCAGAAAAATTTGGGAAAAAGGAAGCAACCAGGTTATTGGAGAAAGTGGAGAAAGGCATTGAAAAGGATATTAAAGAGGAAGTCGATGGATGGGGCGTTCATGGAGTTAGAAAGGAGGTTTTGGACAGGGATTCATTAGACATTTGCCATCGAAGGATTTTCAAATTGGAATCGATTTCGGAGCTTGAGAAGCTCAGAGAAGGTTTGAAAGAAATTTCTGATGAACCTGTGGAATTAATTGAGGATTCTCTAGACAATATCTTTGATAAAGCCAAGGTTATGTTGGGAGATTTGGTTCCCTTTGATATTGCTCCGAGGTCCTTAGAAGGTTTCTTGGCTTTATTCCTCTGGTTTAGAGATCCAGGAGGCGGATTTGAGTATCAGCTTTATAGATTTATTCAGGAAAACTATGGAGCCGTCGATAAGAGGGAAATTAGAGATGCCCTATTACGGCTGGAAGTTCATGGCTATGCGAAGGTAGTTGAAGCACCTGAGAGAATTAAAAATAATTTGAGGGAGTTCGGCATCCGTAGATGTAGCAGATTCTACGAGATGAGCGAGAACGCGATCCCGGGCAGAAAATTGTTTCAAGAGCTGAAAAGTGAGGTCGATCTCGGTGCCTATCTCGCCCCCCTCCCCCGTAAGCGACTGATAAAAGAACTCGATGCACAGAATCACCTGGTAAATAAGGAGATTAAAAAACTCACGAGGAAAAATTTTCTCTCCCGGAGAAAAGTTAGAGACTTTTCAGGGCGAACCGTCAAAAAGATCAAACCCCGGAGGAATTTCAACCACCTCAAGGGACTGGAGAGGAGGATAGTGGAAGAAGCAGAGGAATTTTATGAAGTTCAGAAAACTTCCCTCGATGAGATGCAGGAAAAGAGGCCATAATTGTTAGCCTAGAGTAATTTTTTGTTATGGGTGTAACAAAAATTACATCAAATCCTTTAGCCATGGGAGTAGCAGAATTCTAATTCCAGCCATAGCCACTGCGAAACCCAGTATAAAAATGCCTCCCCCTACTTCAAAATTCACGGCTAATCCTAGAGCAGTCCCAGCAGCCGGAGGATGCTCAGTTTTGGTAGACACCATTAAAAGTGTACCTATTCCTACAGCTATCCCGCCACTGACAACGGTCGAGGTAAGGTGAGAGCAGGCAAAACCAACAATAACACAGGTAGAATGACTGCCGATTATGTTTCTTGTTTGGGATGTAGAGTAGTGTGGCATGGCAAACACGGTAAAAGCCGTTGATCCTGCAGCCGCTACAATATAGGGGTGTAGAATACTTTTTAATTGCATAAAAAGCCCGAGGATAAGAACCATCGAAAGCCCGGCTGCAAGGCTCTGAAGGAGATAATTTTCCCAATTTTCCTCCAATTTTTCATCAAGGATTTGCAAGAAAACTCCCCGATTGATTTCTAAAAAGTTATTCACTTATTAATTCCAAAGCCCTCTAAATTTTCATCTATTTGTTTGAGAATTCCAAGATGTAGAAAAATGCCCCTCGGAAGTTGATTAGTTTTCCTTTATTGGGGGATTCCTCCGAGCTAAGGGGTTTAAGTAAGAGGTCGACTTTGTTTTCCATGCCAATACTAACGATTTGAGAATATAGTTCCGGGGACGCTCTCAATAAGTATATGAGATCGGCGTCCTGATAGACTTCCAAATCAGGGTCGAAAATATCATCCTGAAAAAATTCCACCCCTTCAGGAACGGATACTTTTCGGACATCCGTTGCAACTAATTGACAGCCAGAAAGATTTTCCTTCAACTCTTCAATGACTTCAAGATTACTTCCAATTCCTACCTCGATGATTTTCTCCGCTGAAGAATAGTTTTTCGAAATCCACTGAGCGATGGGATTGGAACTCTGCAAGGAATGGACCTACTTAGGTAGTTTTAATTCAAATCCCACAACAGGATTTTCTAGTTCGAAATTGAGAATGACTTCTGGATGAATTTCTCCGACGAATCCGACATGTTCTCCATCAACGAGGAACTCAGCGGATCGTTCCTGGAGGAGGGAGGAATGTTCAAATCGTTCCACGGTCCAATCCAGGTTGAATTCCCTCAGCAGAGCTTCGGCCACTGCTCGTCCGTATGTGAAATCGATATCCTTTCCGACGGCGACTCCACCTACTCTTACTTCGTTTCTCGCGCCGGTCTCCTCGTCTTCATCTATGAGAACTACTTCATCGACTTCGAAAACCTTCTGGGGGAGTTCGTGTCTCCGGTTTTCACGGAGCACGTTCATCAGCCCTGGCAATAACCAAGTTCTCAATATGGAATGTTCCTCCGAGACGGGATTACTGATAGTGACGGCTTCGCCTTCGCTTCGCATCGAATCGAAGTTTAGTTCGGGGCTTGACAACATGTAGGGCATTACCTCCATGAATCCTAACCCTGTCAAGACTCTTCTGACAATTTTGCTATTTTCTTTCACAGAATGTGGTTCACCCGAAACTTCTATGGAAGGCAGAGTGGGTTCCAACTCATCATAGCCATATCCTATGGCCAGGTCTTCGAATAAGTCAACTTCGTGCATTATATCGAATCGGTAGAAGGGAAGCCTAATACTGACATCTCGATCCTCAACTCCTTCTACATCGTATCTCATTTTCTCCATGATGTTCGAAGCCCCGTCAGGTTCTAGATTTAACCCAAGTTTTTCATTCGCTTCATCGATGTCGAAACTCATTTTTTCACTTTCAAATTTTGGAGTAACATATTCTCTATCCGAATATTCGACCTTTACTGCACTTATCTCACATCCCCTTTCGGCTGCGGCTCCTAAGATAATTTCCAGAGCTTGTCTTGCGACATCCTCATTTATCCCGGTAACGTCCACCCCGATATCTCTAGCTTCAGGAGTCAATCTACAGTTTTCGCTATTTATTATCGGAGGCATCGAGAGAACTGTCCCATTGGACCCTACTAGGATAGGGTATCTGTCGGAATGATCGATAAGATGCCTAAATTTCTGCCCCTTGGGATGCTTCTCGAGAATTTCCTGTGGTGTCATCTTTTCCTCGAATTCGAGCGGAATGAAGCCCTCGTCGTCCGGTTCCACCGTGGTATAACGAATAGGAGGCTCAATCTTTTCGAGATCGTAGGCCCCAATAGATATCTTTTCCCTATCTCTACCCAATATGTCATGGAGCTTTTCCTGAAGATCCATTATTGCCTTCAGAGAAACGTCGTCGAAATCCGCATTTTCGATTCTTCCCATAACTGCGACAGGTCTGAGGTTATCTAAGCTGGAATCTACTTTCAATTTTAGGGAGGGATCCTTTAGCTCATAATTCGGTAGACCGGTCTCCATCCCGAGGTACCCCTTCAGCGCTCTTGCTACCCCTTCCACTCCATACAAATCCGGGCGATTATGATGAACTTCGAGTTTCAGCCCTTCGGAGGTGATACCCTCAACCTCAATTCCCAAATTTCGTAGGGGAACTCTTAGCTCCCTCAGGCTGTGCCTTTCGCCCAGGAGCCTATTGAGGTCAGATAAGTCGACAGTTATTGTAGGCATAATCTACCCCAGAGTTTGTTCGTTTAACCATTTGAGGTCATTTTTGTGAAGGTCCCGCATGTCTTCAATGCCCATCCTTATCATCGCGATTCTGCTGAATCCTATACCCCATGCCAAAACCGGGTATTCGATTCCGAGAGGTTCGAGGAGTTCGGGTCTGAACATTCCCGCTCCGAGGAGTTCAATCCACTCGTCCCTCTCGGGGAAATATCCGTCCGCCTCCGCCGACGGCTCGGTGTATGGGAAATAGCCCGGCCTGAATCTGATTTTCGGAATTCCCATCTGAACAAGAATCTGCTTCAAATAGCCCAGCATGTGTCTGAAGTTGAGGTCGGGAGCCATTACAATACCCTCCGCCTGTGGAAATTCCGCCAGATGTTGATAGTCGATTCTCTCGCGCCGGAAGACCTTGTCTATACAGAAAACCTTAACCGGTGGTTCGGGTTGCTGGGCGAGGTATCGGACAGTGTCGGCCGTGGTCTGAGATCTGAGAATAGTTTTATGGCTTATTTCCTTATCAAATTCGTATCCCCATCCTTTCGAGCCGGCCACACCCTCTTCGTGGGCTTCCTTTACTCTTTCCAAGAGACCCTCATCCGGTATTTCGGCCCGTTCGGGCTTCGATAAAGAGAGAGTGTCGTGAATTTCTCTGGCGGGATGATTCTGGGCTTGGAAAAGGGCATCAAAATTCCAGAACTCCGATTCCACGATAGGTCCCCTAATCTCCTTGAAACCCATTCGCAGTAGGATCGATCTTAGTTCCTCAATTATCCTTCTTTGAGGATGTTCCTTTCCAGGATATATTTCGGGACCGGGAGCGGTGACGTTGTACTCCCGTAGTTCGACGTCCTTCCATCCCCCGCTTTTCAAAAGTTCACTCGTGAGCCTGCTTACTTTTTCTCTCACATCGAAATCGAACTCAAGTGCTTCTTCACCCATTTCGGAAAGGGCAAGTTTGTGTCTAGTTCTCTCCTCCCGCTCGATCAGTTCACGGCTTTCCAGAGTCGATGTTTCTTTTCTAAGGTCCGAAGGAAGTTCATTCGAGTAAAGGGTATCGTTTTCTTCGAACTTTTTCAGAAAAATTTTCTCCCTTTCTTCCCCATCTAGGGCCTCTTTCCCTGCATCCGTTATGCTCAGTACTTTCCCACTGTCTTCCTCTTGGATATTTATCCATCCCTTTCTCTTCCCCCATCCAATACAAATTCCGATTTTGTCTTGAGGGATATCTAAATTCTCGGAGACAACGTCGATCGGGGAGGGACCTTCCTTTGACAGAAATTCGATTAATCTTTTCTCGGGTAAGGAGTTTTCTAGGTAATCTCTCCCCTCTTCAGTAATCGAGATTTCTTCCCTCGTTTCCTCTTTAATCTCAAGAAATTCGTTTTCTTCCAAATTCAATGCAGATCTCATAATTCCCGAATGGCTGAGGTCAGCCGATTCTTCTATCTCCCTCACGTAGGCTTCGGAATCGAACTTTTCCAAAACTTTAAGAATTTTTCTTTCCTGCGCGCTCAGTTTCCCGATTTTTTCTTCTAAATTCATAGGCGAGTCCCTCATCTTCTTTAAATCAAATCAGTATAAACTTTCTATCCTACCGCAATTTTTCTTCAATGCCAGCATAGATTTCGTCCATAATTCCTTCGATGGGCCTTTCCTCCGGAATGGAAATATTTTCCACCGGCACTTCATTTTCCCTATAGTATTCGAGCAGTGGCTTCGCCTTTTCCTGATAATCTTCGTATCTCTTCCTTATTACCTCGGGTTTGTCGTCTTCGCGTTGATAGAGCTCTCCACCACATTCATCGCAGACTCCTTCCTCTTCCGGTGGCATGAACTCCAGATTATATATTTCGCCGCAATTTTTACATATTCTTCTGCTGGACAGACGATTTACTATTACCTTTTCTGCGACATCGAGATTTATCACCATATCTATATCCGTTGTATCTTCCAAAGCTTCAGCCTGCTCAACGGTTCTTGGATACCCGTCCAGAATAAATCCATCCTCGCAATCGTCCTCGGAAAGTCTTTCCCTGATTACATCATTCACTACTTCGTCGGGAACTAATTCTCCTTTATCCAGATAATCTTCGATTTTTTTGCCGAGTTCCGTGCCCTTTTTTACATGCTCTCTGAAGATGTCTCCGCTGGCTATGTGAGGAATGTCATATTTTTCGCTCACTCGGCCACTATAGGTCCCCTTGCCTCCACCTGGAGGCCCAAATATTATCAGATTCATAGCTTTCACCTTTTCCAATCCTTTAGAGCATGAAGTGGTATTAATCCCTATCAAAGTTATGGTCGAGAGAAAGGTTTACCGAGGATAAATGATTACTATTTAAAGTGTTCGTAACCTCGATTGGGCAATTCTTCTAATTCGCCGTTGCTTTTTATGAAAACTCCCTCTTCACCCTTAACTTCACCTATCTTTGATATTTTAGTTCCTAATTCACGTACCCCATCTGCCACGTCATCCCATCCCCCCGGACTTATCGTGAAAAGTAGCTCAAAGTCCTCTCCACCATAGAGGGTCAACTCGTCTAGGTCTATCTCCTGTTCTCTGGAAAAATCGCGTATCCCCTGTGGGATAGGAAGTTTTTCCTCGTCTATGATTAAGCCTACTCCGCTCATCTCCGATATTTGCCATAGATTGGAGGCTAAGCCATCGGTTATGTCGATTGTTGAAGTGACTTGTCCGCTTTGAGAGAGGACCCTTCCCTCCTCCGTTCTCGCGACAGGATTTCGAAGGCCCTCTTTGATATTTTCCTTATCCTCAATTGAAATATCGTTGAGCATTGCCCTTACACCGGCGGCTGCGATTCCCAGTTCCCCGGTCATCCCGATGATATCACCGCTCTTCGCGCCGGATCTTAGAAGAAGCTCCTCTTCTTCGGCCTCTCCGAAGGCCGCTCCCGAGATAATTATTTCCTCGGCTTCGTTGAGATCCCCCCCAACTACGTAGGCTCCATATTTACGAGCGGTCGAATTCATACCCTGTAAAAGTTCGGAAATGAAGTCCACTTCCGTTTCGCCTGGAGCGCCAATGGAGAAGATGAGTCCGAGGGGCTTGGCTCCCATTGCAGCTATATCGCTCAGGTTGGTTACTACCGCCTTTTTACTTATCCGCTGAGTAGAGGCATTTGAGGGAAAATGAATTTTTTCAATGAGCATATCCGTAGTGGTCACTAAGGTATCCTTTTCGATTCTGATGGCTGCACCGTCATCTCCAACACCCACTATTATATGTGAACTTTCTTCGCAAATTTGTCTAGCTAGCTCAAGCAGGCTTCTCTCCCCTATGTCCTTAAGCTTCATTGTGCTAACCCCTCAATAGCGGCAGGTCGCCAGTAACTTCGTCGATTTCGTCGTTTGGCGCTGGCCCGACTCCTAGAACGGTGGGAGTCTCAGGTTCAAGTTCCGTCAAACCTGCATCGAGAATTAGATCGTTAGGGAGTCTAAGTTGTATGGCCTTTCTCCTCAACTCTTTCAAATCCTCAACGGAAGAAACACCGACTACCACTTTCTTCTGTTTCTCCTCCCACCAGTTTTCGAACCACTTGGGTTTGTCAACCCGAGCTTTTTCAGCTGCGGAGAGAGAGGCATGAGCTACCTGAACAGCCAGTTTTCCAGGACTCATATCTAAATCCTTCCTCACCGCCATGACTTGCTTGTATTCGAACATTTTTACCCCGCTAATTCGGGATCTTTTGCCCGCTTAAGATTCCGAAAGGTTCCAAAAGTCGAGAAATGTTTCTCGACTGTTTTCCCTGAGATAGACCAAAACTCCACATAAACCGCAAAAAGCAAGGACGACGTAAGGAGCAAATCGGATGGCGTGAAACCAAGGATGGGCCAAAATTATCACGAATACTATATCAATTAGCCCGCTTAAACCGATACTCCCTGCTATCCTTTCCCAGAAGTCAAGTTTTTCGGGATCTGGGTACAGCAAGAGGCTGACCAGAAATCCCGGCAGGAACAAAACCACGATTCCTAGGAGGATATAAATTATTCGAATCATTTTTACTTCCACACGATATTCTTATTTGTCTTGCTCTTAAAAAACGTTGCAGAGATGCTAACATGAAGGATGCCGTTATCGTGGGCGCTGGCCCCGCGGGCTGCTTTTTGGGGAAAAAACTTTCTGAGAGGGGCTACGAGATCGTGATAGTTGAGGAACACTCGGAGATAGGTCAACCCTCGTGTTGTGCGGGAATTGTGGGAGCCGAAGGACTTAAGGAGGTGGGTTTGGATCCGAGGGATTGGTCTCTCAACGAACTCAGTAAAGGAGCATTTTATTCACCTTTTGGAGAGCTGGTTACTTTATCTCGAGGTGAGGTCGAGGCCCATACTATTGACCGTGCTAAATTTGATAGGGACTTGGCGGAGGAAGCAGTAAGAAGTGGAGCGGAGATTAATCTGGATACTAAGTGTATCGATGTCTCGAGAGATGATGATAAAGTTGAGGTTAAAATTGAGAATCAGGGTAGTAGGAATACAGTTGAATCACGTATGGTGATAGGGGCTGACGGCCCCTCTTCCATCGTCGCTCGAAAGATGGATCTTATTGAAAATTTTTCCCCTATTGTAGGGTCACAAGCTGAAATCGTCAAAGATAAAGAATCCGATACCGCCGAGGTTTATTTTGGTAATGATTTGTCACGAAATTATTTTGGTTGGATAGTGCCAGCAGGAGATGTTTATCGGGTCGGTCTTATAGATCGCAAACAAAACGTCAGGAAAAAATTGATGAGATTTATAGAAAATAAAGAGACCTTACCTAAAAATTCGAAGAGGAAAATAATCAATCTGACCTCCGGTCAAATCCCAAGTGCGGGAACCCGGAAGATATACGGGGACAGAGTTATCCTAGTCGGAGATGCTGCGGGTCATGTCAAACCGCTGACAGGAGGGGGATTGTACATAGGCCTCTCTTGCGTACAAATTGCAAGTAATATTCTTGAAAAAGCGCTGGAGGACGAGCCAAGAGAAAATAATCTGGAAAAATATAATGAGAAGGTTGAGAAGAAATTTGCACGAGAGTTTCAGCTTGGCAATAGAGCCCAAGAGATTTTTCAAAATATGACCGATGAAGATATCTCCGATTTGTTGGAGCTCCTAAAAAATACAGAATTCAGAAACGTAGTTCTTGAGGATGGGGAATTTGACCGTCACTCTCGGCTCTTTGAGTCTATCATAGAAGAAGGTCCTTCCATAGCGGGGTCTATCGGTCCTAGAAGATTTGCCAAATATATGAAAATGTTAGCTGATTCCTGGAGAAAATCCTTAGGCTTATTTTGAATAGTTTATTTTCCCTGGAAGATCTTAGCTACGGACATCACGTCTTCGGATTCACCTACCAAGATAGCCCGATCTCCCTCTCTGAACTCGGTATCTCCTCGGGGAGGGATTAATTCATCCTCCCGAGTGATTATGGCCACGGTACAGAGTTCGGGTAAATCGAGTTCCCTAATGGTTTTCTCCACTGCCTCGGATTCTTCTACTACCGTGACCTCTACCACTTCGGCTTCTCCTCCACCCAGACTTAAGAGCCCATACATTCCGGGCCCGGTAACTGCTTTTTCATATAGGGTTACTGCTGCATTAATGAAACTGATGGCAGCATCTGCTCCCAGATCCTCGAACATGTGGGCATGTTTCTCATCATTTACCCTCGTGACTACCCTCGGAATTTCCAGTTCCTTGGCTAACTTACAAGCCATGAAGTTTACTTCGTCAGATCCCGCGACGGCCACTAGTGCATCGGCCTTTTCGGCCCCAGCATCTTCTAAAACATCTATGTCCGAACCACTCCCGTGGATAACCAGTGAATCCATTTCTGCCGCGATTTCGTGGGCTCTTTCTTCATCTTGTTCTACAATGACCGTTTCGTGGTCTCTTTTTGTCAATCTTTCCGATAGGAGGAATCCAGTTCTTCCTCCACCTACGATGATAATGTACATAATTCCCGACAGTAAAACAAGCCCACATCTTAAATATAAATATGGTGCCATTCCAAAGTAGGATGAGGTTTCACAATGCCTGAAAAGCCAGCTAGCTCGTACAGGGAACAGGACAGACCCGCCTATACCCGGAAGGAATACATAACGGGTATTCCAGGCTCGCGCATCACGTTCTTCGAGAGGGGGGACCCAAACGCGGATTTTCCCATTCATCTCTCCTTGGTTTCGAAGGAGAAGGGGCAGATCAGGCATAAGGCCCTCGAATCCGCTAGGGTTTCCGCGAATAGGCATTTAATGAAGAAAGTTGGGGAGAAGAATTACTATTTGAAACTTCGCGTATATCCCCATCAGGTGCTACGCGAGAACCCGATGGCTTTAGGCGCTGGAGCGGATCGGATTTCCGATGGTATGCGAAAGTCTTTTGGAAGACCTGTGGGTTTAGCCGCCCGGGTTTCACCCGGTCAGCAAATAATTACGGTCAGAGTTCCCGAGGAATTTTATGAGGCGGGGAAGGAATCTCTGAGAAGGTCGAAAATGAAACTGCCCCTTCCTGGTAAAGTTGTCCTTGAAAAGGGAGAGGAAATCATTTCCTCTTAAGTCCTTTTCCGAGAAAATTTCCCATATTTAGAGTTACCATTCTACTAATATCCCCTTAATAAGGAGAGGATTCCCCTACCAATAACAAATCATTAAAGGACTCGCTCAACTTCTTAGATGAAAAGCTAGAAACAATCGAGAATAAAAAATAGGAGAGGAGGTGAGTGTCTACTATGTACGATGTAGCTGTCTTGGGCGGAACAGGAGATATGGGAGCCGGAATAATTAAGAGAGCAGCAATGGCCGGATATGAAGTCGTGGTTGGTTCCAGGAAGGAAGACAAAGCCGAAAGATTGGCTCAAGAATATGTTTACGATTTAGAGGAAATCGGAGTTAAAGACGCTAGCATTGTTGGAATGGAAAATCAAGAAGCAGCTACAGAGAGCGAAATGGTCATAGTTACGATTCCCTATAAATACGCTCCATCAACTGTAGAATCCCTTGATTTGGGCGATAAAATCGTTATTTCACCGCTCGTACCCATGAAGAAGGAAGGTAAAAACTTTCAGTATATTCCTCAGGATGAAGGAAGTGCGACGGAAAAACTCCAATCAAAATGTGAAGGAACAGTAATTGCGGCTTTTCAGAATGTACCCGCTCAACCTCTAAGCAATGTGAATGATGAAATAGATTGTGATGTTGTCGTATGTGGCGACGATGAGGAAACGAAGGAGAAAGTGATGGATTTTGTAGATGACTTGTCGGAACTCAGGGCCCTAGATGGAGGGGATTTGACTCAGTCTTCGACAATAGAATCTATAACTCCACTGCTGATCAACTTAGCTATAAACAATAAGATGAGGGATGTACACGTCTTTTTCGAAGGAGATTAAAAAGCTTCGAAAGGGACGTAAAATTGTTTTTCTTTGGTTTGGAGAGGAGTCTTCTTTAGCTAATACTAATTTCTGACAAGAAAATACAGTCTTACAAATAAAAAGGGCATTTCCGATTAATGTTATTGGCAAATGTCGTCAATATTGCTTCCTTTACCAGTCCGAGCATTTCGAGATTAATTAACTTTCCATTTGACACAATGAATATTAAGTCCATAGTTACATCGATTGCCGGAATTTTGATTATACCATAGAGTTTCATTATTTGCCGCCTTCAGAAAAAATAAATACGTTTGGAATAGATTCTCATTTTGAAAGATGGATAATAAAAAAAGAGGAATAGTAGAAATCGTTTTGGGGATAATTCTTTTCGCCATTGTCCTAGCGATAGGTATATGGGCAGCTTCGAGCATTGGAGCTAGATATGCTCCCGAACTCGGATACCTTTACATCCTCTCTTCCGTGGTAGTGGGACTAGTAGTTGGCCTTTTAAGCGGTGCTCTCATTCTTTCAGGATATCTAAGGGCCTCCGATAAACGACAGTGAGAAAGAATGGACCCATCCAGAGATCTGTTTAATATCAAAAGCTCTATTTCCTAGGATACCTCATAGGCGATTGCCGGACTCAGAGCAATCACTACGATTAAAAAGTAAACCAAAAACGATATTTCGGCGTTCCAAAGGTCCAAAACACTTGCTTTACCGTAAGATCCCCGGGTAGTTTTGGCTGGCGGATGATGACTCAGGGTAATAATATTGAAATTTTCTTGGTTGTTTTTGACTAAGCCTTCCCACCATTGGAAGGTTTCATCTCCTATGTTTCCCGGAGTGCCGGGCCGTTCATCCCTCATGAAAATGAACAGGAGATTACCTATATTCATGTTGTATATAAGATCGTTTTCAATATACTTCTGGTAATTACTGTGATCTCCGGTAAAGTATGGTTCAAACTCATGATTCCCAGCAGTTTCAAAGAAATTTTCAAGTGGAAGCTCGCTGTTGTCGAGATATTTTTTAATTTTTCTAAATTCCTCTTCAGCCCCGTGATCGACTAGGTCCCCAGGAACGAGGGAGATGTCAGGCCTTATGTTCTCGTCTGCGTCCTCTATTGCACTTTCAAGCCGTTCCCAATCTCTTTCATTCGTGGGCTGACTGTCACTCCAAACCCACACCCTTAGGTTTTCCTTCCCTTTATCCCACGTGAAGGGATATTTCAAACGAAACGAGAATTTATCTAAATTATTCCATTCCCCTTCCGAGTGGTCTCTCGATTTTACTTTCACAAATTCTTCTCCTTTCTCAAAAATCAATAACAAAGATTCGGGTTTCTCGTTAATAGATCCATCTTCGATGAACTTCGTTCCCCATTTCTCTACCTGAACTTTTTCCATAGAGTGCTCGGAATGGATGTGCCCGTATATCCAAGCGTCGACGTTTTCTTCCTTCAGTACATTTGTGAACCTTTCACTGTCAACGATTGCTCCAGTGGAAAGAGGTGGTAGAATATTGCTCTCCCCTGCCAGCATAATTGAGCCTATCGGTAGTAGCATCAGACTGAGTATCATTAGGGTGAAAATTGGCTTTTTCTTATCCATTTTCCATACCCGGTTTCCAGTTGTAATGTATTCACCCATTCTAATAATTAATACGAATTTTGAATTCACAATGCTGTGGGAGAGTTAAAAATTTCAAGCGCATTTCGAGTTGTGTAATTTAAATTTTCTTGGTTATTCTCGAATTTTGTCTCCTTTATCTTCTTTTGCCGAGAAGACACCTCCTCAATCTTGGATTGGATGGGTGATGAATCGGTGTTTAGTTTCACTGCCCCCTCCCAAAAAGCGTCTAAAGGGATAGGGTAGACACAG
>CAYNPN010000046.1:0-11274 GCA_964399085.1 Hadarchaeota archaeon (SeqCode)
AACGGTCGGGAGCACCTTCCAAATCGCCAGATTTGGTAGGTGAGGATGTCACTAGACACGTAAGTGAAGGGACTAACCCTTTACCTTATAGACCTTGTCCCCTTCCCTCACTCGGTCTTTGACCTTAAGACCCACGGCGTCTCCTGGTCCTGCTTCCTCGACATCTTCGTGCTCAATCTGCATGGATTCCACGTCCTGCTGGAAGTCGGTTGTCGCTCCCTCTATTGAAATCGTGTCTCCAACTTCGAGCTTTCCACTGAGGTCGATGACTCCTACACTGATATCGGTGAAGTAATGATCAATCTCTCCAATCTCTTCCTTTTCTTTAGGTTTTTCTACCATAACTTTCGCCGATTACAAATTAGAGGTCTTTGTTTTATTGATTTTGCATGTTTATACCCGGACAAAAATCAAGCTGAGTACAATTTCTCAAGGATTTCCATTTTGAGGGGCCTCGGCCACTATACTTATCCCCCCCTCTCTGGAAATACCGATTTTTACCTTCCCGACTACCTCTTTGTCCTCCAGGGCCGAATCAGCTTTTTCTCTCAATTTTTCGAGGAGCTCGGGAGAGCTTAATTTTATCTTAATATCCTCCTCATCCCCTCTCTCATATATCTTCCGAGGTAAGTCGTGGATGTCTCCCTCCCCCTCAATTTCAAATGTGACGGGAAATTTTAACATCTCAGCAATTTCAAGGGTATTCTCTGATTTCTTGATATTCCTTCTAGCGTTCTTTTCTATCGCGCTAATATTTGATCGGGTGGTTCCCATCTTATCAGCAATCTCAGACTGGGATAATCCCTTTTCCCTAAGCTCCAATATCCTCATCTGTTTTTCAGTAAGCCAATGTTCTCCTGACAAGCTTTACACCATTATCGATATTTTCCGAATGGGTAATTAAGATAGTGATTTTTTAAAATTGACATTCCAATCCCCTATCGAAATCCTAAAACTAATGAGAATTCCGTATCCGTTGTCATCAAAAATAGAGAAGAAAAAGAGAAGTGAGGGCCCTTATTTCAGAGGGCTGATTCTTCCCACTCGGGGTGAAGAACCTCATATTTTCAATTACTGTTCCTAGAATACCCGAAATCCGCTTACTCCATAACTTTCTCACCGACGGCTTCTCCGAGCTCTCTCCCCCTCTCCAATTCCTCTTCGGAAGGTTTCCCTCTGAAGTCGGCAACGGGCTCTACCAATTCCCAATCTTGTTCTTCAACAATTTTCTTCATTCGCTTGGCCGCTCCACCGGACCAGCCAAAGGATCCGAAAACACCAGCGACTCTATTTCTCAACTTCTTCTTTTTCGCGAGTTTGAGGAAGCGGTCCACGGTCGGGAATATCCTAGCATCATAAGTCGGCGCTCCAACGATCAATCCCTCGCGTCGCCACGCTTCCGAAAGGAGAAAACTCAAGTGCACTCTGGAAGCATCCAATATCTCGAGATTTGCACAGCCGCTGGACTTTACGCCTTCGGCAACGGCTTCCATCATTTCCAAAGTATTTCCATACATCGAGCCGTAGATTAAAGTCACTCCTGGTTCTCCTTCGACGCTGCTCCACTTATCATAGATATTTATTATCTTTTCCGGATCATCCCTCCAGACCGGCCCATGTGTCGGTGCAATCATATCTACATCCACATCTCCTAGTTTTTTAAGCGCAGCTTGTACGGAAGTACTGTACATCCCGACGATATTTGAGAAATACCTCAAAATTTCGTCCTCAATATAATTTACCTGGTCGTCAAAAATCCCCCCTTCCAGAGCTCCGAAGGTGCCGAAAGCATCGCCGGAGAAAAGTAGTTCCTCATCCGGGTCGTAAGACATCATCGTCTCGGGCCAATGTACAAAGGGAGTCTCAAAGAACTCCAGGGTTCTATCGCCAGTATCTAGCGTATCGCCAGTCTCCACTGTTCTGATATTTTCCGTTATCCCATAGAAGGATTCTAGGAAACCCACTGCTTTCTCAGTACAGATTATCTCGGCCTCGGGAGCGATTCTCCGAAGAGTGGGCAACGCCCCGGTATGGTCGGGCTCCATATGGTGAGTTATTATATATTCTATCTCGCTCGGATCGGCTAATTTTTCGATATTTTCCAGAAGCTTATCCTCAAAATAGGACTTTATCGAATCGACAAGGGTCAATTTCTCGTCGTCAATGAGATAGGTATTATAGCTCACACCGTAAGGTAGAGGCCACAAGCTTTCGAAAAGGTCGGTTGTCCTGTCATTCGCTCCTACCCAATATATATCCTCTTTCATCTCGTGCATTATCATCCCTCGTATTCCTTCTGTAGGCGGACATGTAAATTTTTGGTACTTTTTTTAGGTAGGGCCTAAAACCTTAATTGGCAAAGGGATACGAAATGAACATAACCAAAAACGAAAGTCGTTATCTTAAAATGATTTATAGAAAACAACGGGAGGAGGATGAAAATTTGAGCACTTGTTTGATAGCTAAAAATTTGAACGTTCGGCCACCTAGCGTGACCGAAGTTCTTCAGAGGCTAGCTGAGAAAGGATTTCTCAACTATGATCCTTACAGTGGGGTTGAATTAACTGAGACGGGGGAAGAAAGAGCAAAGGAGCAATTGAGAAAGCATAGAATTTTGGAGGTTCTGCTGGTTGAATACTTAGGTTATAGTCCCGAGAATGCCTGTGAAAAGGCTTTCAGCCTAGACTATCACGCTTCTGAAGATTTGATTAACTCTATCTGTCGGAGTTTTGATCACCCAAAAACATGTCCATGTGGAAAAGAAATTTTCCCAAATCCAAGCTGCAGTGGGAAGAGGGAAGGTGATTGAAATTTCAGGAAAAATACTCGAGGTTAATAATCTGAACGTGGAATTTGACGGTAACGAAGTGCTCAGAGATTTGAATTTTGATGTGGACGAGGGGGAGGTTTTAGTAATATTAGGACCAAACGGAGCGGGCAAGACTACCCTTCTTCGGGCCCTTCTTGGGTTGATACCATATCGAGGATCGATTTCCTGGAAAACTGATGACATAAACTACCTCTCGCCTGCGGAGTTCTACGAGAGAAAAAATGTTTCTCCATTGAGCATAGAGGAGTTTTTCAAATTGAAGAAGGTTAACCACGAAGAAATAGTCGAAATTTTAGAGAAAGTCGGGCTGGATGAATCCATACTCGAAAAGAGATTTGAGGTCCTGTCGTCTGGGGAGTTCCAAAGAATGAGTATAGCTTGGGCTCTAGTGGACGATCCTTCGGTCCTCCTTTTCGACGAGCCGACAACCGGAATCGATATAGGGGGTCAAAAAACTATCTACTCCCTCTTACACAAGTTTTGGAAAAGAAGAAATCTCACTGTTTTGCTTGTAACTCATGACTTGAGCGTCGTTTGGGAGCATGCAAGCAATGTCCTTTGCCTAAACAAGAGAAAGCTCTGCTACGGGGCGCCTGAGAGGGTTCTCGAGCCAGAACGTTTGGAGGAAATGTACGGGACGGGAGTCAAGTACTACAAACATGATCACAGGGGTACGGAATGAATTTCGTTCTAGCTTTGATAATGGGAGTCTTCGTCGGTGGAGCGGCTGGATACGTTGGTTCTCTGATGGTAACCAAGAGGATGGCTTTGGCTGGAGGGGCACTCGGTCATATCACCCTACCTGGCGTTGCGCTAGGGATGATGTATGGCTTCGATATCTCGTTGGGTGCTTTTTTGTTTCTGGCATTGGGCATCTCCCTGATCTGGTGGTTTAGGGAAAGAACAGAGCTACCAATGGAGGCGTTGACCGGCGTGGTCTTTGCTTCCTCCTTGTCAATAGCTTTCTTGTTTTTACCAAAGCAGCATGCGATCCCGGCTCTGATAGGCGATATATCTCAAATATCCCCGATTGCGACTCTTTTAGTAGTAGTATTTTCACTTTCCGTTTTTTTCACGGTGAGGAGAATATATCCAGAGATGCTTTTGTCCAGCATTTCCGAGGACGTAGCAGTGACGGAAGGGGTAGACATTAGAAAATATAATTTCATCTATTTGCTCTCGGTTGCCATCGCGGTCGCATTGGGGGTAAGAATTGTAGGCAGTCTCCTGACGGCAGCTCTTGTAGCAATTCCGGCCTCTACTAGCAGAAATCTGAGCAAAACCCATTTTCAGTACTCGCACGGAAGCCTAGTTTTGGGTGCCCTATCATGCGGCCTGGGTATATTGGGGTTTAAGCTTACCGGATCTTCCATTGGCCCCATTACACTTCCAAGTCCTGGCCCCCTAATCATAATTATAAGCACTCTATTCTTTGTCATATCTATGTTTTTCAAGAGGTAGCTTTTCATCTCAAATTAGATCGTATATCTCCGTCTCGTCTCAATCTAGATATTTGTCGAAATAGGAGGAACGATATAGAGTCCCATTAAAGTTGATTAAAAAATCTACTTCAAAAGCTTCGGAAAATATAGGAAATATAATCTTGGGCCTTACCTCTCTCGATTTGATCTTTTTCATGAACCAAAACAAGGACTACCAGATCCTCGACCCTAAAGATTGTCCCGTCCACATTATCCTCATCGCTGTGAACTCCCAGCGCCTCATCGCCTACCGATACCGAATAGGTATTTTCACCCCAATCCGCACAAATTCCTGCAACCGCATTACCCGCGTGATTGTCTGAGGAAAATTTTAGAATTACGTATGCGGCCCTATCCCCATCTCTCCCTAAAATTCTGGAAAATCCGGCCTCAAACCCCCATTCAGAAGGAGGTTCATCGAGTACATCCCCCCAGGCAACTTCCTCCTCAAATATTTCCCCTTCCTCAATCATTCTCCAGTCTTCACCCGGGAGGTCCGAAGTATGCGGAATTGATTCAGTAAGAGACTCCATTGAACCCCAATCACCACTCGTGAAAAATTCGTATAGGAAAACCAGAAATAACCCGACCGAAATAACGACCACAAGAAAAACTAAATTAAAGTCCATCTAATCCCCTTATTCCAGTTTTCCGGTAATAACTTTACGAAAGGAAGTTTATTGGTTAACCTTCCGGAATATGAATACGGTTCTCCGAACGTCATCAATAATCTCCCTCCTCAACGTTCAATATATGAACTGGTTTTAAGAAGGATTCGTCCCTTGAGCGATAGTACCAGTCCTCAAGACTCACCACTAACGGACGATCATAGTCGACATTTTCTGCGGGAATTTGGAATGTCAGGGGTTTGCTAAACTTTCTCAATTTCTCCGTAGTGATGGGGCCTCGCCAGTTCGTATTTTTATCCCAATCTTGAGTTGAGGAGGCCTGATAAATACCAATTCTCTGAGTGAAAAAGTAATAATTTTCCAATATTCCGGCACGATTTACAAGTTCAAACTGTATCCACAACCCTCCACTATATCCCTCCGCCGGTTTAATCAGAAAAATATTCCCATTATCCTCACTCGGTTGCTCATAAGTTAAATCGAAGTAGCGGAAGCGAGGTAGATACTCGGAATTTTCCCTTTGGGGGGTCCCCAATCTGGAGGAACGAAAGAGAGTTGAGCCGTCGTACCTCAAGCCGTAAAGAGAAACACCGGTTATGACATCGCCCATCCGGCCAGCCTCAAGATAAGCGCCCAAAAATTCGTTGTCTCCATCAACCCTCCTTGGGTTTTTCTCTAATTCGAACCAGCATGGTTCATTATCGATATTCATCTTTTTCCAATTCCCCCAATCCTGAGCATCCGGTGACCATGCTTGATAGGAAATCGTCGAATTATCGTGTACATTCTCACAGGCGAAGACTGCATCTTCTCTACTCCAAACCAAATCAAAATTTCTTCTACTAACCCCGCTAGCCAGATTGTCCTCCGTCAAAGTGAGAGTCATCCAGGATTCGCCGTTCCAAAGCACTCTCTCGTATCGCTTATTCTCATTTACATTGACCAACATGATATTATCGGTATCAGCTTTCGATTGAGCGGAAATCTCATTGAAATTCGATAAATGGAGTCCAGTATCTTGGGGGGAACTCCAACCACTACTTGGATCCCATTCCCTCGAGTAAACCCCTCCCTCACTGGCGTCATTATAAACGGCCAAGGCACGGAGAGAATTTTGTTCGTAGGCTACATCGACCGAACACGTAGTAGACTCGTAGGCGTCTCCGGAAGGGGTAAATTGAATCTTATTTTCCCAAGAATTACCGTTCCAGACCGCTCCAAAAGCAGTCGGATTTGAATTCACGGCTACGAGAACGATCTCATCCCTTGGATCCGGTCTGCTAGCCATCCTCAAAAAATCGATTTTACCCGATTCGGCGAAATCTAAATTCCCCTCGGCGGACCAGCTTTCTCCATCCCAAATTCTATAATACAGCTCCGGGTCCACTGTGCCCTTGGAATATACCAAGACAGCGTCCCCGCTTGTCCTCTCGTATGTGACATCAAATGCCTTTAGGTTACCGTTGTCCACTAATACCTCATTTTCTGACCATGATTCCCCATTCCACACATAGTAATTAAGATAATTGCTGTTGTCAGTCGCAGCAAAAATCCATTCTTCGGGGCGGACGGAGGGGGGGCAATGTTCGGACTCCACCCATAGTAGGTTATCATTAACCGGGGGCGCTTCGCTCTCGCTGGACCAGCCGGAGCCGTTCCAGGTCCTGTACTTAGGGTATCTCTCACCCGAACCGGAATCCGACCGATAAACGATTTTCGCTCTCGAGAAGGGCCTGTTTGGGAAATTCGGGATATTGTCATAGGGGCCCCAGTTCTCATGACCGGTCCCGGACAACCTTTTAACCTCGGCTATTTCGGGCGAGGAGTTCTCACTTCTATCGATGAGCGAGACCCCCGAAGTGCCCGCTGCGTAGGCGAACGTTCCACCCAGCAATAGTAGAAAGGCTAGGAGAACTATTTTCCACCCGTTTGGAGAGTTGGCCCTTGTATCCAATGGCATAAAAATACCTCAAGCTGTTGAATCAACGAGCCGCTTGTATCTCTTGGAGAAATCTTTCATCATTTCCAAACCCTTTTACCCTCCAGGCTAAACCTCCAACGTCCTGACTTCCAGTACGAGGGGAGGTATTCTAAATTTATGATTTTAAGTTAATTTTGTTTTACTTATTGTAAATAATAATTAATAAATTCTTCTTTTTTACATTGGAAGTTTTTGCCATGCCATAAATGGTAGCGGTCGGTCGGTCTTCAAGGTTGGAAGGTTAAGTCGAAGAAATCATGCCTTATATACTTTTAAAGGGATTAGAAGAGGTTATTATCAAATCTGATAATAAATAAAGTACCTTTTTAAGAATTGATTATCACAAATAATACCTAACTATGGCAAAAAATCATCCCAATACCAAAAAGGTTGGGAGAGGCCTAAGGGGTAAATTTTCCAGTACAAAGAAGAAGATTTCGCTGATTTTGGTGCTTGCGCTTCTCGGAGGCATATTTGCTTTTGCTTATGCTGCAACCTCGGGAACAGCTACGATCGGGAGTCCAAGTGGTTCTCCTGACATAGGTGAAGTCATGAATCTTACGACACAGAACGAGAATTGGGGACCAAAAGACAACTCTCCTGAATTCGAAAACAACGTCGTTATAGGTGGTACCGGTGGAAAAATTGAAAACGGGAATCTTTTCTTCATTCGACCGGACAAAAGATACGTAGGAGGACTTTGGATCGAGGTCGAACTGGTAAATCGAGAGGAAATCAACAATCACTTTACCTCTCTGACGGAAAACTTCCAAGTATATATAGCAAATGATGGTACAGCTGAGGAAAACCTAGATATTAATGATAACTGGAGCAAGCTAAATTACACGGAGAACCAATATTTGTCTCTCGTTGGCGGTCCAGCGACTTTCCATATATCTTCCGACAATGTGGATAACAACGAACCTCTCTGTATAGCCCTAGAATCTGGTGACTACTTCGCCAAGGAGAACTACAGTAGCTATCCGGGACTAGTACACTACCTAAGTATTGAAGAAGCTGGATACTAAAAAGAGGAATGAACCCTGAGGCGTATTTTTAAACAAAACCTCAGGGAACCTAAACTCCTCTTCAGCTCCTTTCTTCTTCCCAGTTGGTAGTATTTTTCCTCCATTTTTATTCTCTCTTTCTCTTTCAATCCAGAAACTGAGTATAGAGAATTTCTCTGAAGCATGAACCTACGAATCTCGGCATCCTATCAACTTAATCTCAGGTAAAATAATAAATTCGATAATTAAATGTTTTTTAGAAGCTAAATAAGTTTTTTATTCAATTCGAAGATATTTTCAAATCCTATAATCGTGAAGAAACCCTTTTTTAATCCTATTTGGGAGAATAAATAAAGGAGGCTAAAAAATGAACTATAGAAGCGTTATCAAAAGCGATAATGCGGTTAAAGGGATTGATGCAGGTTTTTCACTGGGCAAGAAGGCAATTCTGATAGTGGTAATTGCACTGCTCGGAGGGATTTTCAGCTTCGCATATGCTACAACCTCCGGCGTAGTTTCCTTCGGTCCAACAGATTCTGCAGCCGACATAGCGACAGTTCACAGCTCCACCGTTGAAAACTCGGACGTAGGTCCATACAGTAGTGCTCCTTCATTCGGTGAAAATGTAATCGGAGGAACTGGCGGAGCAATTGAAAACGGTAACATGTTTTGGATAGAACCCAGCGCACAGTTGAACACGGGACTTTGGGTACAAGTAGAACTAGTGAATCGGGGAGATGTTACCGAGAAATTTACGTCTATGACAGAAAACTTCGCCGTATATCAGGTTGAATCTGGTGTGGCGAAAGAAAACTGGACTCGAAACGATAATTGGAACATGCTCACAGGCACCGAAAACAGCTATCTAACATTGATCGGCGGCCCGGCAACCTTCCAGATACCTTCCGAAAATGTAGACAACGACCGACCACTCGTCGTGGCCCTAGAGTCCGGAGACTACTACGCCAAGGAGAACTACGATTCATACCCGAGTCTGGCGCACTACTTGAGCGTTGAAGAAGCTGGATATTAATGAACACTAAGGATTAGAGAGATCGGGTCTCCGACCCGATGACCTATAAGGAAAAAGGGGGTCGATCCCTCCTTTCCTCAACCGCTGACCATAATCCCTCTTTCTTTTTCTTATTTGATTCTCTCATTTACCCATAATAGTTCAATCAAGAGTGAAAATTACCCGATAAGCTTCTTAAATTGATAGTCGGAACTTCTAAATGGGGATATCCCTGGCTTCGGAAGACGTGAAATACAGGCTCAGGCTACCAAAGCAAGTTAATAAGCTAGCGGAAAATCTCGCCTCTTTATTGGGTGAAGACGTCGAACTTTCTCCCGATATGTACAAATTGGAGATGGATGAAGCTGAAAAGAAACTCCAAGTAAAAATTAAGCTTCCAAAATCCGGCGAACCCAACGCAGATTGGGGATGGATCAGCTTCTCTACAAAGCCTAGGAAAGAGGTTCTAGAGCATTTTCAGCGGGACGATATAGAAGTCAAGGGACCACATTTCAGCGTTCAATCCGATAAAGGGGGAAAAAAGAAATTCTTCCTAACCTTTCGATTCACTCCCAAAACCGGTAAAGAGGTAAGAGTCGGGCAGCCGGAATTGCCAGTTGAGGAAAAATCGGAGGGTTGGAGCACAGCTGCGAAGGTTTCTATCGTCATTTTGGGTCTCATCTTCGTTTCCCTCGTCTTTAACGCAGTTCCCGGGCTCCCGTTTAGAATTATTGGCTCGGAAAGTATGGAACCCACTTTACAGAAGGGGGATATCGTCTTTACCAAGCCAGCCGAAGATGTAAACGCCGGGGATATCGTGACTATTAATGTCTCTGAAATATATCAGGAAAAATACAACTATCCTGCTGACATAATACACCGTGTGAAAGAAGTCGACGGACAGTATGTTGAGACAAAAGGTGATGCCAGCGGACCCGATCCATTCAAGAGCAAGATAAGTAACGTTACCGGTGTATATACCGGTCTCAAGGTCCCATGGATAGGATACATCTTTCTCTTCCTCCAAACTACCTGGGGTAGAACTTACGGTATAATCGTTATAAGCGTCCTGGTGCTCTACTCCACGCTTCCATCCTGGTTGGAAAAGAGGAGAAGAAAGGAACTGAGAGTTACAAGGGCACTTAGAAGTGCCATAGAGACCAGAAGCGATATGGCTTCCTTCTCCAACGCTATAAATGAATATGCAGTACATCTCAAATCACATACATCGGCAATAAAGAATCTTGCAAAAACTACGAAGCACCTTGATAATGTAGTGACTGAAATGGAAAAACGGATAGAAGATTCGGAGGAATCATGAGATTATCAAGTGAACTTTCTCTTCTTCACCAATACCATCTCTTGATCGGAAAACTGATTTTCTTGCTTCTGAGCTAGTTCTGAATCGAGGGAAAAATTAACCGATATTCATTAATCTATCGTGAATTCAGCTTTAGGACTATCTCTTATATAAATTGATAATCAAAGCTTAGAATCAATATTGGGAATAAAATAAAATTTTATTTCTATAAATTTTGATAATCAAAGGTTGATAATAGCATAGAAGCCCTTTTAGGTGTTTTATCGGAGAAATAACTATGAAATGAGTATATTACGGAGGTGAAAATGGCATGAAAATGACTTCAGGATTAAAGGAATTCTCCGACGAAGAGCGTGGTCTTGTCGGTATCGGTACTTTGATCATCTTCATTGCTCTGATCCTCGTGTCCGCGGTTGCAGCCGGAGTTATCATCCGGACAAGTGGTCAGCTGAGGCAGCAGGCGCGAGCCACCGGTGAAGAGGCTATTCGAAACGTCTCGACCGGTGTAAAGGTCCTCCACTCTAAAGGTTATGTAGTTGACGGCGCCAACAAAATAGAAAACGCTGAAATCTTGGTCAGGCTACGAGCGGGGAGTGCGGGAGTCAACTTCGAGGACGCCGTGCTGCAGTATCTTTCCGACAATGTCTCGAAGCATCTGGAACTCGCTGAATCCACCGATAATATCAAAGAATTAGACGCAAGCTCGCTAGAAGATAACGAATTTGCCGTAGTGAAGCACCAGGGAGCTGTAGCCGGCGATAACAGCAGTCTTGGAACTACAGGGGCTCTGGCTTCGATATGGATCAACGTTGATACAATGGATTCTCTGGAAGAGGGTGAATCGGCGGACGTTGTGATTATGCCGAAGATAGGAGTAGAGACTCGTGCGGGACTTCTCGTGCCTCCGACACTGGACGGCTATAATGTCGTGGACCTGTAGACGTCGAATATATAACTGAAAAGCCCGGATGGAAGGGGATCGATATCCCCTCTTTTTCTCTTTTTTCTTCTAT
>CAYNPN010000046.1:11374-15627 GCA_964399085.1 Hadarchaeota archaeon (SeqCode)
AAAAGCCCGGATGGAAGGGGATCGATATCCCCTCTTTTTCTCTTTTTTCTTCTATCAATTTTTCTGCTTGAACTTGAATGGAAAAGAGCAGCCACAAGAAAGAATTTGATTCTCTTATATAAATTGATAATCAAAGCTTAGAATCAATATTGGGAATAAAATAAAATTTTATTTCTATAAATTTTGATAATCAAAGGTTGATAATAGCATAGAAGCCCTTTTAGGTGTTTTATCGGAGAAATAACTATGAAATGAGTATATTACGGAGGTGAAAATGGCATGAAAATGACTTCAGGATTAAAGGAATTCTCCGACGAAGAGCGTGGTCTTGTCGGTATCGGTACTTTGATCATCTTCATTGCTCTGATCCTCGTGTCCGCGGTTGCAGCCGGAGTTATCATCCGGACAAGTGGTCAGCTGAGGCAGCAGGCGCGAGCCACCGGTGAAGAGGCTATTCGAAACGTCTCGACCGGTGTAAAGGTCCTCCACTCTAAAGGTAGAGTAAGTTCCGGCTCCAACAAAATAGATAATGCCGAGATTCTGGTCAGGCTCCGAGCTGGAAGCTCGGGAGTCAACTTCGAGGACGCCGTGCTGCAGTATCTTTCCGATAATGTCTCGAAGCATCTGGAGCTCGGACGTGGATCTGATAATTTGGCTGGTACAGATGTAATAGATAACTTTTATCTATCCTTTGATAGCAAATCGGAGTTGGAAACTTATTGGGACAACCTGGACGCAAATGAGTTTGCCATAGTGAAGCACCAGGGGGCTACAGCCGGCGAAAACCACAGTCTCGGGACTTCGGGAGCTCTGGCTTCGATATGGATCAACGTTGATTTAATGGATACTCTGGAAGAGGGTGAATCGGCGGACGTGGTAATTATGCCGAAGATAGGAGTTGAGACCCGTGCAGGGCTTATCGTGCCTCCGACACTGGACGGCTATAGTATCGTGGATCTGTAGACGTCGAATATATACCTAAAAAGCCCGGATGGAAGGGGATCGATATCCCCTCTTTTTCTCTTTTTTCTTCTCCTCTATTTACGAAAATTATACAATTTAAAGGTTCTATTAACCTTTATTTTAATTTAAGTAAATTTTTATTAACCTATTTCGTGATTGAAAATAATTATAAACTTCGATATTCTCGGCAAGGGGTTTTTAAATCTTAAATGCCAGATAAAAGGTTGAAACGGGAGATAAGTATGAAAACACCGAATGAAAAAGATGGTGAACTACCCGACTTTTCTGGAGAAGATAATTATCGCTCAAAAAACAAATGGACCGATATCATGGTCGAAAACATGATAATGTCGACCTCCGAGGTGGGAATGACACTGGATGTCCAGAAATCCTCCATAAAACTCTGTACTGGAGAAAAGACCATCGAGATGGTTGTCAAGCCCTCGGATAAAGTCCGGATCCTGGTAAACGAGAGTCCGCAAGCGGAAATGTCTCCGGACCGAACTCTAGAGAAAATCGGTGAAAAACTGGAGGAAAAGGAAATCGCCTCCAAACAGCAGGTCCAAGAAATCCTCGAGGGAAAGGACGAGAACTTCTTTTCGGGTTTCACGACCCTGTTGACTCTGCTGAAACTGACGCTGATTCTAAAGGAAAGGAGGGAAAAGGCCTCCAAGACCGATGACTCGAGAAAATACGAGAAAAACGAAAATCACCAGATGGGTATATACTTCTAGTCGGGTAGTCAAAAAGCAAAAACAGCTCTTCAAATCCAAATACTGGAGTTGTTATCAACTTCAGTATTTGCATCGATACTTTTTATTTCGCTTATCGGAAGAAAATTAAACAGAAGAAACGGTTTCGAACATACTTGAGGTTGAGAAATGAGAAAGGAGGGGATTTAAGCTTTGCAACGTATCCCTCCAAAAGCAATCGTGACAATCGCCCTTTCGATAGCGGTCCTTGGAATTTTATGCCAAGGCTCCGGAGTTTACGCTCTAGAAGCTGATGCCGATGGACCCTACACGGTGGATGAAGGAAAAACTATGGAGTTGGATGGGGAAAACAGCACTGGTACTATTGAAAATTACGACTGGGCGATAATGAACGATCCGAGCGGAGGGGCCTACTTAACCGGCGATGATCAAGAAAATGCCAAATTCCACGCTCCTGAAGAGGTCGATGAAAACGTGGAAGTTAAGGTGAGATTAACTGTTACGAATAGTGAGGAAGAGACTGATTTTCAAACTACCACTGTTACCGTGAAGGATATCTTAGCTTCTAGACCGGGAGGGCCTTATCAAGTGGAGGAAGAAAAAACCATTACATTGGACGGTTCAAACAGCAGTGGATATATCGAGAACTGGAACTGGGCAATAACGGATAATCCCACCGGGGACGGAAAGGCATATCTAACCAACGATGGACAGAGCCAGGCGACTTTTCACGCGCCTAATGTCCCCTCAAACAAAGAAGTAACCGTTCGACTCATAATTACAGGCCCGAACGGTAAATCCGTCAGCAAAACCACGAGTGTAACAATCCAAGATCCATTTGAAGCCGACGCAGGTGGGCCCTACTCCGTATACGAAAATGCTAAGACGACCCTATCCGCAGCGGGAAGCAACGGAAAGGATGATGCCAGCATAGAAACTTACAGCTGGATTATAACCGACGACCCTACCGGAAAGGCTTACATCACCGACGAATCGTCCGAGAGTGCCACTTTTCACGCTCCAAAAAAGGTAAACGAGAACAAGCCCGTGAAGGTCAAACTGTTCGTGGCGGACGAACAAGGGAACTCGGGAGAAGTCACGACGACAGTCACTGTAATGGATAGACTTATTTCCATCCCTGGCGGGCCCTACGAGGTTAAGGAAAATGAGACTATAACCCTGAATGGGGAAAACAGCAGTGGGTATATTCAAGCATATAACTGGACCATTACGGAAGATCCCCTTGAAAACTCGCGGCTTAGCGAAGCCGACACCGCAACACCTACCTTCCACGCTCCTCCGAACGTCGAAACCGAAGAGAACGTGGGGGTAAAACTGATTGTAGCCAGTTCCTCTAAAACTGACGCGAAAACGGTTCAAATCAAGGTAAAACCATCGTATACGCCCCCCGATTCACCCACCGGCCTCCAAGTCGAAGGCAGTTCCAGTCCGGGAGAGGTTCTGGATCCGACGCCACAATTATCCGCAATATACGAAGGGAATAACTCTGAGGTCGCGACGAAAGCTCAAATCAAAGTCGGAACCGGTGAAAATGGAGAGGATATGTGGAATTCGACCGTAGAGGGTCTCAGTGTCTCTCCCGGGGACAGATTTTCCCTCGATTACGGCGGAGGGCCCTTGCTCCCGGAGCAGACCTACTATTGGGGAATGAGATTTTACGATCGGGGATGGGGGAGCTGGTCCGACGGCACCGACCAGTTCACGATGGGGAAATGCGAGGACATTATAGAGGCGAGTGTAGATGAGGACCACGGCCGGGACGCGGCGGATATGCTGCTGGAGATGGAACCCTCAGATGCTGCGTCCGGGCTTTCGAAGGCCGATTCTCAAGCCTCCGCCAAGGTTATGGAAGAAATTATCCTCATAAACACTGCAGGCTCCCTAAATATCCTCGGCCAGATGAATCCCGAAAACATCGCTACTATAATTGTAGAAATAGCGAAGCTTCCTTCCTCTCCGGAAAAGGCAGCCACTCTATTCGAAATGATGGCAGTCGAGGAGGTAAAGGAAGTGGTAGAAACTATCATTGGGAGGGGAGATTACGGGGCTTTGGACAATATATTTAAAGAATTATCCGCCGGAAGGACCGACGAGGTTTTCAGTTCCCTATCCAGTGATCGAAAAAATCAACTATATCCTCATCTTTCATCGGAGGTCAGGGAGAAAATCTCCTACAGCCCGGGAGGTATCCCCTGGATGATGATAGGGGGAGCCTTGGCAGCTATCATCGGAGGCGCATTCGTATGGCTAAGATTCCTCAGGGGAAACTCCTCGGGAGGCGGGGAATCTGAATCGGGGCAAAAACTATCAAAGGCTCAGCGTAAACGGTGGGTCAAATTGATCAAGAAATTCGCCAAGTCGGATAAAGAACGGGCAGGAATAAAGACACAAGTACCTTCGGGGAGGGCCCTCAAGACCGCGAGATTTATCATAAAGAAGATGGGTGGAGAAAACGCCATAGGTGCGAAGCGAAGCAATGGGAAGGTCTATCTAATAAGAAAGTGACATCCTCCCCTTCCTAATCTCCGATTAGGCAGGGGCTTCCACCCATTCGCA
>CAYNPN010000047.1:0-15239 GCA_964399085.1 Hadarchaeota archaeon (SeqCode)
AAATTTCCACTTTCTCTTCCCATATGTTTTCAACATTATCAGCCAATATTTCACCCCCGTATTAATAACAAATGACTTCAAAGGTTCATATATACCTCTCGTCTTAAGCGATTTAATATATCTAAAGCTACTTAATACGCGATAGAAGAATTGCATTTGTTAGGCAATTTTCTGGACCCTTAGTGAAATTCATGTAGTTTGTTCCTTCACCCCGAATTTTTGCCAGATGAAGTCCGGACCATCGAAATCCAAAAGCAATTCCTTAAATTTGTATGCGTATTCTTCTTTTACCAGATAAACGGACCCGTCAATTTTCTTACAGTCTCCTTCCGGAATATCGGAAATCATTCGCTCCAACTTTTTGTAAAACCACCGCCTTCCCTCGGCGTTTCTGCCGATTTCCCAAGTGAAAAGGTTCTCAAAATTCGCTTTTGTGCACACGTGTGAACCCGGCTTCCTCGAAACTGGGCTTTCGGGGATATTGTTTTGAGTTAGATTGCAGTAAGTCTTCCTTGGATGGAAAATATGGTCACATCGAAAGATAGTGTACCGATAGAAATAGAGGAGGAAAAAACGTCGTTCATAATTTGCAACGAGGATAAGAGCTGGCTCTTGCTGAAAGCGGAGACGATGGAAGATGCGATCTCTCAAGCAAAGAGTAGGGGAAAAAAGCCACAGTACGTAGTAGAGGAGAAGCTTTGCACCAGTGCTAGATAGATTCTAATGCTTACCATTTGGTATTTCAGCCTCTGTCGTCTTGTAGGTATATCTACTGGAAAAACCGAATCGTCTTCCTTATTTCCTTGCTTCTCATGACTCAGAGAACAGTTCGAGATCGAGCGGGAGATAATAGGGTATAAGGTCGAGGTGAAGCGAGAATACTTGAAAGCCCTCCGGGAAATCGGGTGGACAGAGCACTTGGATTAGGTCAAATTTTCATGTTTCAAGCCATCTTCTAACCCAAGATTTAGCTCCTTGAAATTTCTTAACTAGGAAAACCGTTTTATCGTTCTTTTTTGAATCTCTTCACACTTTTAACTAAAAATTTACAATGTTGGGTTAGGTCTTAATTTGTCTGAGATTCCGTTTGAGAGAAAAATAGGGTTTTTAGGAGCCCTTAGTATCGGCGCCGGGGCTGTCTTAGGTCCTGGCGAATACATCTTATCGGGACTGGTTGCTGCTAAAGTCGGTCCTGCTGCAGTGTTTTCTTTCATGATAGCTGGTGTTATTTTGCTCTTTACTGCTTTGAGCTTTGCCGAACTGGGACCGATGTTTCCCCGTGCAGGAGGACCCTACTATTTTGTAAAGAAAGGGATGGGGTCTTATCTCGGTTTTCTTGAAGGCTGGACCTCATGGCTAAGCGTTGTAGGAGCTACCGCGTTTTATACGATCGGAGCCGCTCACTTTATAACAGAACTTTTCATACCTTGGTTCCCAGTCGGATTGCTAGTCCTCATTATCACTGGCTTATTTGTATTCATCAATATCGTGGGGGTGCGTTTTACAACTGTCGTCGAAATATTGCTCTTCATAGGTTCTCTTATTCCAATTATATGGTTTGTGGGTGTCGGAAGTTTTCAAATTAACCCAGAATTTCACACACCTCTTTTTGTGACGGGATGGGACACAGTTTTATATACAGCAGGTCTCATTACAGTGAATTTTGTCGGATTTGAACTTATATCAGCTTCTGCCGGAGAAATCAAAAATCCAGGTAGAAACGTGCCCGCCGCAACAATTCTTAGTCTTTTAATTATGGTTATTCTCGTTGCCGGAGTGATATGGATTTCCACTGGCGTAGTTCACTTTTCCTCGATGAGCGGATCGGAAGTTCCAATTGCCATAGCAGCTCGAAGTGTTGCCGGAAACTTTGGTTTTGTAGCAATTTCCATAGGGGGGATACTGGCTTGTTTGACAGGGATTAACGCATCGATTCTCGCTGCATCCCGATTCCTATTCACGCTCTCTTTTGAGGCTCCTTTACCGGACGCTATTTCAAAAATTCATAAAGAACTCGGCACACCTCATTATTCCGTGCTCATAACTGGAATACTGATTGGAGCAATGAGCTATCTGGGAACTATGGAAATTACCGCCGCGTTATCCGCTGCCGCAATCCTTCCAGCCTTTGTTCTAGTAAACATAACTCTCATAATGCTTCGACGGAAAAAACCTAGTTTGGATAGACCGTTTAAGGTTTGGGGATCTCCTATTGTACCGCTAATTGGAGCAATAACTTGTATTCTTCTTTACATTCAGCTCAAATCAAGTACAATCTTATATGGGGCTCTAGTAATCTCTGGAGGAACCGGGCTATTTTTTGGTTTGAAAAAGCTCGGTTTAAGTAAGAGAGAAGAAGCATGATTTTAGCTCTTTATCATTTTAACCGTTTCTTGAAATGGGATTAGGTCTCGTTGTTACCATGTGGATAATAGAGTCATGATTGTTTTGTGGATTTTCATGACTTTATGGCTTATGAACACGCCGATTATTTTTAGGGTGCACGACTTGCTCTCTGAGAACTCTTTCGGCTTAATTGATGGTACGTTCTAGTTTAGCCCGCTGGGTAGTTCGAAAGAAAATCTACTATGGAGTCATTAAGTGTCTCCGATAGTCTTGTAGGTATCAGCTGTAAAGGCCGGATATTCTCATCATAATAATGAATTATATACACGTACAATTGACTTTAAAGGACTAAAAACTCTTATTTCGTATATTTAGTTATTTTTTACCTTTATTTATCTTATATAAAATTCTATTAGTCATAAAAATAGGTGTTGACTACTAGTCACAATTTTGTTGTATATCGGTCTACGAAAGACTCTTTAATACGTATTCAGACGGTTAATTGTGGCTGGACCGAGGTAAAAAATTTTGCCGAGATGTTGCGTCTGTGGAAAGGAAGCCGAATATCTCCATCACGGGCTCTGGTGGTGCGAGGACCACCGCTCTTACGTGAGGAAGAATCCTAAGCCCGGCGGCAAGGGCAACGAGGAGCCAGGCAAGGGAGAAATTCACTCCCCCGGGGACTTGGGGCTGGATTGGATTTAGTCCGAGGAACCGTTCAAGGGAATTAAGGTGGGGTGAAAACTCATTCGTGAGTTAGATAGCGTCGATATGGAAATTCTGAAAATGCTCATGGAAGACGGACGGGAGACCCTCGAGGAGCTCTCCGAGGAGGTTGGGCTGAGCACCTCGGGGGTGAGAAGGCGAATCGGGATGCTGGAGGACAGGGGGATCATCCGAGGTTACGCTGCGAAGGTGGATCCGGAGAAAGCAGGTTACGGCACAGGGGCTTTCCTAAACATAGACGTCAAGTCCAGCGAGACCCGCAGGGTCGCTGGGATCCTGAAACAGTGTAAGGGGGTCTGCGAGGTCCACAAGACGACTGGCAACCACGGGTTGATAGCCAAGGTGCGGGCCGAGGACAGAGGATCCATCAGCGAGTTCGTGGAGGAAAAAGTCAGCACCTGTAAGGGAGTGAAGGATGTCGAAATAACAATGACGATGGAGACATACAAGGAGGAGCTACTGGACATATCAAGGCTTTCCATGGGGAGGATGATAGAGGTCTGAGCCGAACGGATAAAGGAAATGTGCTGGTGCTCTTTACAAGTGCATTTTATTTTTTCGCGTTTTCGACGAGCCGAAAACCAATGGGGGGATGTTTCGTTTTTATTCGTAACCGGATTCGGGCTCTTCGTATTTTCTCCTGAAGAGCTGGACCACTGGCTGCAAAAAGGTTCTTACCACCTTTTTGAACAATTCCGATTTTTCAATGAGATTTGCAACCGGTGGAGACAGGGTGTAGTATAGATCTACTAGATTCTTACCCCAGTCTCTTTGTACGAGGTAGGAGTCTCGAAATCTGCGTAAGACGTTGATTTCCTTGGCAAGGGGAGTTCCGTAGGCTGCTGTGGCTATGAAACAACCTTGCCTCTTCCTCTCTATATCATGGTAGAAATTTTTTCCGCAAGTCGGGCATTCATATTTCAAATGCGTATGGAATTCTTCGCTGGATCCGAATCCGAGAAAGCCTCCACCTGCCTCTACTTCCCTTACTTCGGATCCCTTTACCTCCATAAGTTCCGAATCTTCCTCACATACTATCAAAGGCTTGGCTGGAGCGATGGCAACCTCCGACGATTCCAACTCATTTCCGGCTTTTTCTACACTTTCTTCTTCAGGTTCTTGTTCATTTTCTTCTTCAGATTCTTCTTCTGGCAAGACTTTCACCAATTTCAATCCTTCATCCCCACAAATAAATTTACCTTACTTGAAAGACGTGAGATTGAGTCCTGAAAATTTTCTCTCCAAAAAGTTGAAAAAATCTCCTGCTCGTTCTCGTGCTGTTCTCCGAGTCATGAGAAGCAAGGAAATAAGGAAGACGATTCGGTTTTCTTCAAAAAATGCCTCAAAAACTGCAAAAACAAACCTATAATCATCACGGACGGCGGTCCATGATACCAATAGCCAGCCGAACGATTCGGTCTCGAACATTACGTAGTCTCGGGCGGAGACCGAAACTACGTAGAGAGGTGGTTCGAAACATTGAAGGGTAGGATGAAAGCTTTCGACTGCTACTTCCCTACGGAAAGCCTAGAGCTGATTGAAACCTCGCAACAGCTTTCTGTTTCCACTACAACCAGACCAGACACCACATGGCCCTAAAAGAACCGCCGACAGGAGGAAAAACAGAAATCAAAAAATGGCTAGAGGTGTTAAAGTAACAGGATCTATTTATAAATAAATATTTATTTATATTAGGAATGTAAAATAGATTTAAAAGAACTAAAAGAAGAACGGGGGTGAGATATTTTGAAAGAAGTTCCGAAAGAAGCATTTGAAGAAGTAACGAAAGAAAATATAGAGAAATTACATCAACGGTATAACGAAATTAATCGTTGGGTTCTTGCTGATATCCCTGAAAGGTCTGCTTACAGATATCCAGACAAGGAGGCTGTTATTTTTGAAGATAACACTTATACATACCAAGAATTTGAAGAAGTGACAAATCGATTTGCGAACTTTCTTTTGGATTTGGGACTTGAAAAATTTGACAGGGTCGGAGTATTTCTTGGAAACACTCACCATCACGCAATAGAGTGGTATGGTTGTCTGAAAGCTGGTGTGATTGAAGTTCCGATTAATACTATGTTAAGAGGGGAGGATATCTCTAGTCAGGTTCAGAGAGTTGGGCCAAAGGGCTTTATAGTTGAAGATCGCCTGCTCGGCTCAATCGAAACTGTTATGGATGATATGAAATCGGTTGACGAATGGGTATGGTCTGAAATCAGTGGAGATGTGGAAAAACCGGAACGATTTGAACATGACTTCGACCAAGTCCTTGAGGAGTATCCTGCAGACAAACCGGAAGTTGATTTGGATATACACGACGTAGTACAGTTCCTCTTTACAAGCGGAACAACGGCTAAGCCAAAGTGTGTCATGCTTACCAACCAAAATATACTATCTCAGTGTTACCATGTCATAATAGATGGATTTTGTAAATATTCGGATGGGATCCAATTACACACCTTACCGTTCTATCATTGTGCACAAAAACACACTTGTTTCGATCCAGGTATAATGCTTGGACAAAAGAATATTATAGCTCCTGGAACTGATCCAGAAACCATTTTGAGCCTAATTGAAAAATACAAAGTCACAACTGCATTTTTCGCACCAGCCTTGTGGAGAGCTATAGTTCAATATCCGGACTTTGACAAGTACGACACGTCTTCCTTCAAAAGAAGTCTTACTGGCTCTGCACCCACTTCAAAGAGTATGATAAGGAAAATTCAGGAGAAGTTTGAAGGATTAGAATTTTGGAACGGATACGGTCAAACAGAAACCGTGCCTTTCCATACTGTTTTGAAACCGGATAAAGCTCTAGAAAAAGCAGGATCCGTCGGTAAGGGGATGCTAAACGCAAAGACACTAATAGTCGATGAAGAAGACAACGTTCTAAATGAACCTGGAGATCAGGGAGAAATAGCCTGTAAGAGTCCCATTGTGATGTTGGGTTATTACGGGCAACCCGAAAAGACTGAAGAGGTAAACAGAAATGATCGATTTCACACCGAGGATATCGGTCGATTAGACGAAGATGGATACATAACGATAGTGGATAGAAAAAAGGACATAATTATCACCGGAGGAGAGAACGTTTCTTCAATTGAAGTTCAGAATGCAATCATGGAAAACGAAAAAGTTTCCGAAGCTGCGGTTGTGGGATTGCCTCACGAGAGATGGGGTGAAGGAGTAACGGCAGTAGTTACTCCCGTAGAGGGAAAAGAACTGACAAAAGAGGAGGTCCTTAAAACAGTCGAAGAAAATATTCCGAGCAAATTCAAAAGGCCACAGGATGTAATTATTGTCGGCTCTATACCAAAGACTCCAACCAAGAAGTACGATAAAGTAAAGATAAGGGAAATGTACGAGGATCACTACAAGTAAAAGTTTATCAGTAGTTCATAAATTTTTTCCAAAAAAATGGACGTTTCGGTTCGGTGTGGGTTTTAGAGTTTTAAAATACTCAACCCACTTTTAATTTTTTTTGGTTGTTCTGCTGTGTTGCGTAAATCCTAATGAAAATTCTTATCTCTAGTTTTGCCCGGATTTCCGCCCGGTGTTTTTCCGTTCCTTTTAGATACCCGTCACTAGGCTGTAAAGTGCGAACTTCCTCTTTTCTTCCCGGATCATTCCCTCGGGACTCGCTGCCCTGACGGTCTCGCCGAAGCACCGCTTGACCACGGAGAAGAACCCCTCGACGGACCACTGCTTTCCGTAATCGTGCTCTTCCGTCCAACCCTCTTACCCGAGCTCGTGGAACTCCCTTGCGGCTTCGCCTCTGGGTGAGAGTCCCGTCTTCGCGTCCTTGCGGAGCTTGATCCCGGGCGGCGAATCCACCCCTTCTCCTTCAGTAGTTCGAAAATCTCCTCGGAATCGCAGGCTCCGTCTGTTAATCAGTCCTTCAGATCCAAATCTTCGACCTTTCCATGCCGAGTTTTTCCCTCCGCTTGACTGTCCTTCGGAGTCCCCTCGTCTCATCGCAAGGTACGTAGACCTCGGGAATAAGGTCGGCTCGAACTAAGTCTGCTAAAGCTTCCGAGTCTCGGCAATCCGTCTTGATCTTCACTTCGGCGATTATCCGGGTTTTATGCGGATCGGCGAGCTTCACGTCGAAGTCGTTCTCAGCCAGCCAGTCGTAGATGGGTTGCCAAGCGTGTCCTGCCTCAATTGCAACTTCGGCACCGTTTACCTCGTCGAGAAAATTCTCGTAGCCCCCGGGAGAGTTTCGGAAATATCCTTGTTCCAGTATCGTGCCGTCTCGTCTTCAATCATCGAATGGCATTTATCCTGACGGACGTCGATCCCTATGTACCTGTTCAAGTTCATCACCTCCTTGGAGTTATGTTGTTTTGAGGTGGGATGGCGAGGCGCAAGGCTCGAGGGAGGATTGTGGACTTTTTTGAGCCTCCACAATTGATTTGGAGACGATTCAGGTTAAGCATCTCTCCTCGGAGAATTCTTCATCCCAATCGTAGGAACACAGTTTTTCCGGATCGGGAAAACGGTCGATGTCGCCAATTTCGGCGAGTATCAGCAAAGCGGAAAAGTGGCTGACTCCCGGAATCGTAATCAATAACTGAGCCTCTTCACAATCTTCGAAAATTTTTTCAAAATATTCCTCAAGAATTTCTATACGGTCCTCGATAGTCTCCAAAACCGCCAAATAATGGTCAACCGATTCAATCCCTAACTCTCTGAGCTTCTCCTTCCTGGACTTTGTAAATGGGTTCCCGTCCAGGTCTATCCGGTGCTTCTCTAACTCAGCACGGATCCTTCCCTTCATCCTCGATCTCTCATCTCCCAACTTCGCGCGAAGCTTCGTCTTGTCGCTAAGCTCCCAGATATCTTTTGGAGTGACGTAAGCTTCTGGAACAAATCTGGTTCTCAGCAGGTTTGCGAGGGTCCTAGCATCGATTGAATCGGTCTTAGTTTCCTAACTGACTATAGCCTCTACTTCATGCGGATGAGCTAACTTCGGCTGGATTCCAATCTCTTCCAACCTTTCATAAGCAGGTCTCCACGAGTAAGAAGCCTCGATCGCAGCATCGGCATGGTGAAAACCTTGAAAGAAATTCTTAACATCGGCGAGAGAATTCTCAAACTCCTTGTCCTACAGAATTTCACCGTCCTCACTCACGATAATCCCATGACACTTCTGTTTATGCACTTCCAATTCAGCGGACACAGTCACTAAGCCCTTTCACCTCCCACATTTTCTTTCCTTTTTGATGATGTTATTTTTTGGAAGCCGAGCGTAGCTCGGCGTTGGTGGCGGGTAGGCAGTCCGGCGCCTCCATATCGTGGTTTGAAGGCGCCCAGCTGCTGGGCTAGACCGGAAAAATCAGCATACCATCACGTACGAATATTCTTTCGGAAGACAAATGTTTAATTTCCTTTAAAATTAGGCTTTTCCTTATTTAGAAATGCCTCAATACCCTCTTCTCTAAAATCACTAGTTTCAAACGCGCCACACATAGCCTCTTCTTCAGCTTCCAACTGACTCTCGAAAGAATTCCCCATGCTTTGCCTAATCAAATTTTTTATTTTCCCGAGAGCATAAGTAGGTCCGTTTGCTAGCTTTTCTCCAATTTCCATTATTCTATCTTCAAAATTTTCAGAAGGAATTACCTCAGTTGCTAAACCTAGTTCAACGGCTTCTTGTGCACTAATCTTTGGCGATCGCATAGCTAAATCCAATGCTTTTTTTGTGCCTATCGCTCTCGGGAGGAAAAAAGTACATCCTCCATCACCAGTCAGCCCTATGTTAGTATAAGCATAATTAAAGAACGCTTCGTCCGAAACAAGCGTAATATCGCAAGCAATAGCCAAGCTAATGCCGGCCCCTGCGGCTGAGCCGTTTATCCCTGCAATAAGAGGTTTAGGCATACGTTGAATTTCAATCATGGCCCTGTTAAAGTCTTCTATTTCTTTCTTGAAAGATAGCTTTGCTTCCTCATCATCATCGTTCAACATTTCAGAGAACCATTTGACGTCTGCACCCGCACAAAATGAATCTCCGGATCCAGTTAGTAATATGGCCCTAGTACCTTCATCCTCCCTATATCTCGCTAGGGCATCTTTCAGTTCCCCAATCATTTCAGGATTCAGAGAATTTTTTCTACTAGGTCTCTGCAATTCGATTACGGTGAGTTCATTTTTCTTCCTAATTGAAATTTTCTTATAGGATGGCATTAGCCCCCTCCTTAGTCATTGTTAAATTATAAACTTTTTGGCCCTATTTGCAATGTTGATTGGCGTTAGTAACTCTCTGAATAATTACGCTTAACAGTTTTCGTCTCCAAACCAATTCCGGTGGCTCAAAAAATCTGCGATCCACCTCCGAGCTTTAGGGCTCGCCTTTTCACCTAGACATCATAACCCAAGACAACACAGCATTTGAAGAAAAAATTATTTACGTTTTGGATTGCAGCAGGACAGTAATAAAGACCCATTGTAGTTGAAGTTTTACTTTTTTTGCGGATGCGCTTTGTTAAACGATAAAATTGGATCGAAGGCACCAGAAGATTCCTAACCCCTCAATTCCTCCATCTACCTTCAACAAAAAACGAAAGAATTTGGAAGGAGTTCTAACACTTGCAATTTATAGGATCATTAATTGGCTGAGACCTACAACTCCGAGAGGTTTAAAAAGGCCTTTGAGGAGAAATTTGCATATATTCGGGGTTTTGAACGTAACACAGAAAGATATTCTGACTGGAATGCTGTTACCTCTCTGATCCAAGATAAAACTTGGACCTATTCCGAGTTAAACGAGGATTGCAACAAACTAGCCCATGCTATGAAAAAAGAAGGGGTGGGTAAGAACAACGTAGTTTTGTATCAACTGTTTAACTGTCCGGAGTTCACTTTCTTCTATCTCGCCCCACAAAAAATTGGAGCTATAAACTCTCCGATGAACTATCGCTAGCTTCTGGAGAAACCGCTCACGCTATTGACCTGTCGGAACCAAAAGTATAAACTTACGATGCTGAAATCGGGGAAACAGCTCAAAAAGCTCTGGACATGACCGAACACGAACCGGAAAGGGTAGTGATGGTAGACGTATATGGGGAAAACGAACCTATAGACGGAGCAGTCTCTCTCGATGAATATAGGGGGGAACCTGAGAAAAACCCGAAGTTGATTATCGGCTCCACATATACGATGATAGAATCAGATTATACACTTCCGGAACCACTGGTCTGCCAAAAGAGGTCCCCCTTAACGATATAAACGAGATATTCAGCGCTCACGATGTTATAATGCATTATCCGCTTTCCCCCTCTAGATAAAACAATGAACATGACTCCCTGGTTCCATAGAGGCGGTCTGTACTCTAGAGGACCTAATCCAACCCTCTACATAGGAGGGGGGCGGTGGCTCTGAGAGAGTTTGTCCCTTCGGAGGTTTTGGACTGCGTAGAAGAGATGGATTTGTCGTTTCTGACCGGTTCTCCAGGAACTTTGAGAGCACTTGTTGAAGAGCAGGACAGTAACCCTCGGGATTTGGATAGCCTTAAGGCAATCGTGACGATGGGTGCACAATTAGAGAAAAAGGTATGCGAAAGATGCATGGAAGTTCTAACACCAAATATATTCAACGGATACGGTATCAGCGAAGCATTTTGGAACACTTTCTTAAGACCCTACAATCTGCCCGAAGGAGTGGGTTCTGCAGGTTACTCCTGTAAAGATGATGAAGTAAGGGTAGTCAAAATACCGGAATTAGGGCTGAGAGCAAAACCAAACGAGGTAGTTCCTCAAAACAACGAGGAACAAGGGGAAGTAATAGTTAGAGCGCCCCATAAGTGTGCCTATGACTATATCGGCTCACCCGAGGAAGCCGAAAGAGCGTTCTACAAGGGATGGATGTACACCGGTGACATAGCCACATGGGATGAAGACAGAATAATAATCATAATGGGGCGAAAAGACAATATTTTCATTTCAGGGGGAGAAAACATTCATCCTGTACAGGTTGAAGAAGTAATCAACGAACATCCGAAGGTGGAAGACAGTATAGTGGTTGGCACCCCTCATGATAAATGGGGTAGGGCCGTAAAGGCTTATGTAGTCAAAAAAGATCCCAGCCTCGAAATCAATGAACTTGAAGAGCACTGTAAAAATCACCCTACTCTCGCCAGATACAAGAGACCCAGATACTACAAATTTTTAGAAGAACTACCAATGACGGCAACCGGGAAGAAAAAGCACTACGAGATACAAAAACGAGTCGAAGAAGATATGAAAGAGAACTGACTTGAAGCTCCCTGATTAAACATTATACATACAAAAGGTCTAGGCCAAAATAGACCACCGAAATGTATTAGAGTAGTTAATCCAAAAGAGTTTTTCCAGGAGGAGGTGAATAGTCCATGGAAAAAGATTATGAAAAGATATCAGTTTATGAAAATCCTGAAGACAGTAGAATAGTACATATAAATTTGGATAATCTTGAGAGTAATAACGTTATAGACTCCACAATGATTTCGGAGATAAACCATGCCCTAGGTTGGGCGGATAAGGAAAATTCAATCCAAGGAATTATTCTTGGAACTACTGGTGATATCTTCTGCGCCGGAGCAGACGTTTCTGAGATTAAGGACCTGAGCTTTGAAGATGGAAGCCGTTGGCTGGAAGGTTACTATAATATGGTCGTCATGCTGAAAGATACGGGAAAACCTACAATAGGTGCAGTAAAAGGAGCCTGCGTGGCTGGTGGCAACGAATTGACTATGGGATGTGACCTTGTAGTGGCAGGAGAATCCTCCGTATTCGGTCAACCCGAAGCGGGCGTCGGATCAACTGCTGCAGGAGGAGGCATTCAACTACTTCCTCTAATGATAGGAATGAAAAGAGCCAAAGAACTACTCCTCACGGGGAAGACGATTTCGGCTAAACAAGCAGAGGAATGGGGTCTTATAAATAAAGTTGTGCCAGACGATGAAGTAGAAGACGAAGCAGTAGAGCTAACGCAAACTATACTCGATGAAAAGAGCCCACAAGCATATCGCATCATAAAATCGGTTCTGGAAGAATGGGACAATTTGGCAATGGAAAGCTGGCCTCTAGCGAGAGAAATAACTTCCAAAGTCTGGGATTCCGAAGAATTTTCCGAACGGGTTGAAGCATTTCTAAAGAAGAAAAAACAGGAGCCCCGGGAGTTTCTGGGTGTTTCACCAAAAGACACTGAAGAATAAAACAGGTTCATTGGGCTAATCCTAGCTTAGGCTAATTATGCTAGAGTATATTGTTATTTATATGGTAGATATTCTTTTCCGAAAAGTTCACGTGTCACAACAAGTTTGGAGGCTTGAGCCGTCCCATCTCCTATCTCTAACCCAATAATATCCCGTAACCTTTGTTCTATGGGATAATCCTTAGTGTAACCATAGTGTCCGTGTAAAAGTAAACAATCGTGAATAGCTTCAGCAGATTTTTTTGGAGCCATCCATTTTGCCATATTAGCTTCCTTTGTGTGGGGTTTATCTTCATCGCTAAGTACAAGGGCCTTATAGCATAATAATCGAGCCGCCTCGATAACACTATAATGCTCAGCTACTGTAAAAGAAACATCTTCAAACTTTGCCAGAGGATTCCCGAAAGCATTCCTTTCCTTCGTATATTCAATAGTTTCATCCAAGGTTATTTTTGCGGCTCCTATGCAGATCAAAGCAATTAAGGTCCGGCTTATGTCAAAAGCACTCATTATCATCTTAAACCCTTCTCCTTTTTCCCCTAACAAATACTCTTTAGGAACTTCAACATTGTTTAGTGCAATATTACCCCGCCGTAAATTCTTACCACCCATATCTTCAATTGTTTGTCTAGATACTCCCTCAAAATCGGAAGGCAATACAAACGTGCTTACCCCTCGAGCTCTAGCTTCAGGGTCGGTCTTAGCGAATAAGACTACAAAATCAGCGATATTCGTCATTGTCACGCCAGATTTCTCTCCATTAAGGATAAAGACATCATCTTTTTCGATAGCTTTCGTCTTCATTGCCGCAGCGTCCGTCCCGCATTCTGGTTCTGTAACTGCTATTGAAGGGACTAGTTCTCCCTTAAGCATAGGTTCTAAGAACTTTCTCTTGATCTCTTTCGAACCTTGTTCCAGCATTGCACCGCAAAGTTCGGCAACGACAGTAGCCGCAAGGCTCATATTAGGATCTCCTGTTCCAAGTTCTTCAGCAGCAATCCCTTGCATTACACAATTAGCTCCCTGCCCTCCGTGTTCTGGGGATACTCTCATCCCGATCAACCCTAAGGATCCCATTTTCTTCCATAGATCCGGAGGAAATGCTTTTTCGCGATCCCTTTTTCTATAACCTTCCAAAAGCTCTTCCCTTGCAAATTTATTAGTCATTTTGGCAAGTGCTTTTTGTTCCTCGTTAAAGTAGGAATCCAATTTACCATCTCTACTGCATATTTTTTAAGGAGGAAAATATTTACAATTTTGCTTGCGTTAATTTTGTAATCGTAACAACAGTTATTGAGACCTTATATTTTGATGAGAGTTCTCCTCTTTGCACTCTTTGGTTTGGATCTGGGTTTTCAGAGCATGCTCAAGAGGATTATTCTACTTCGAAGTATTCGTAGAATCCACCTTTACTTTTCGGTTTTTTACCCAAATATCCGGATTTAACCAACTTTTTCAGTGTTATAGGTGGTTTATACTTAATTCCTCCGATCTCAGCATGCAAATACTCTAAAATATGTAATATAGTGTCTATTCCCATGTGATCCATAAGTTTAAATGGACCCATTGGCCAGTTAAAAGCTAACTTACACATTTCGTCTATTTCCTTTATCCCAGCTACTCCCTGTTCGAAAAGCCGTATAGCTTCCGCTTCATAAGATGCAATGTATCTGGTAGTAAAGAAACCGGGCCCATCGTTAGCTTCGATTGGTTTCTTACCCATTTCTTCAGCTAGTTCTTTTATTGTTTCAAAGGTTTGATCCGAAGTTTCTGCTCCTCGAACTATCTCGACAAGTTTCATTAATTGTGGCGGATTGAACCAGTGCATTCCTATAAATTTTTCCGGCCTTTCGGTGGCCGTCGCGAGATCTGTAATCATTAGAGCAGAAGTATTCGAGGCAAAGATACCTCTTTCGGGACAAACTTCTTCCAACTCTTTGTACACGCCTTTCTTTATATCTATGTCTTCGGTCACAGCTTCTATAACCAAATCAGCTTCAGATACTTTTTCTAGCTCGGTTGTACCTTCAATTCTATCCAGTATTTTTTCAGGACTATCTTCTATTTTTCCAGAATCGGAAAATTTCTGTAAACTTTTCTCAATAGAATCGAAGCCACTCTCCAAGAGTTCTTCTTCAATATCTCTCAAAATAACGTCGTAACCGTTCTGAGCAAAAACCTGTGCAATTCCCGAACCCATTATGCCTGCTCCCAAAATGCTTATTTTCTCTATTTCCATATTGACTGGTTTTTAATTTTCATTACTTTTTAAAATTACTCAATTTTTCGGCTTTGGGACAAAAATATTCCTCATCTCAGCTTGAAAGGATTTTGCCCGTTTCGGATGTTTTTTCCATGAAACCGGCGTAGTATTCGGCTTCGTATTTTTCGAGTATTTCGATCAGTTTTTCGTGATCTTCTTCTTTCAGGAGAATTACGTTTTTCGTGATTTTTCGATGAGGTATTTTTTCCAGCAAACCCTCGCGTTCGTAGGTGTATTCTCCATGGTTGGACCTGTCTTTGTAACCGTTCAGGGCTCTCGATATTTGTACGGATTTGCTCTTGTTCAGGGGTTTGTAGGCGATAACCATCACTGTCATACTGTTATTATTAGAAACAGTAAGACTTATAAGGTTTGCCCCTCTTTAGCAAAACGAACCCCATGCCGAAAAGACGGAAACAGAAAACGCTCGAAAAATTCATCGACCAGCTGAAGAACGACGAGCTTGATTATCAACCCAAAAAAGAAGAGGAAAGTTCGGGGATAGACTGGTCGAGCTACGACGAGGCTCAAGTTAACGAGTTCAAGGACATGCTCTCGTTCGTCAAAAAGAGCGTGGACGAAGCCGTCGAGAGGCTTGGCTTGGAGAACGACTACGAGGGTCGCGGGAGACCTTCCTACCCGGCGGAAGATTTGGCGAAAGGCGTCCTCCTGCAGCAGTATTTTGACGTTTCTAACCGTGTAG
>CAYNPN010000048.1:0-15128 GCA_964399085.1 Hadarchaeota archaeon (SeqCode)
ACACTGCCTTTCGGCTTTGAAGTTAAAAAAAATGTGTCGGATTCATCACCCACCCCATCCACGATTGGGAAGGTGTCTTCTCCGACAAAAGAGATAAAATTCACAAGCAATTCATCTGTAATAAATAGATTAAAGAATATGAAAAACGGGGATATCTTATATCCTTCTAATCGCCTTTTAAATCCCAAATTTCCGAGAATGGGATGACATGTGGGGAGATTTGAACCCACGAACCTCTATAGGACAGCGCCCTCAACGAGAGATTAAAAGACAGTAAAAGGGAGATTGGACTAGAATTAGGCTTTTTGTAAGTGAATGTCAAATCTGGCTCCACCCAAATCTGAATCCTTGACTTCTACGCTTCCACCATAGTTTTCGGCAATTTCTTTCACGAGATATAACCCTAGACCTGTGCCTCCGGTTTCGCCGCCTTCTAGTCCCTTTTCAAAAACCTCCTCTTCGATATCATCGGGGATCCCTTGACCGTTATCCTCTAATGTAACTACGCACTCACCATCCAGTTCCTTTCCCGAAATTCTGATCTTACTTCCTTCCGAATGCTGGACGGAGTTTCCAATCAGATTGGAGAAGAGCTCCTCCAGGAGCGGTCCCCCATGAACTTTGGATTCGGAGTCGGGAAGATCCAACTCTAATTCCATTTCCTTCTCGGAAGCTTCAACTTCGTTTTCTTTTGCGATATCTTCAACAAAGTTATATAAACTGATTTCCTCAATCTCCATTTCTTCTTCAACATTCCTAAGTGTCCTCACCTTCTCGATAATTTCAATACCTCCCTGAATCTCCATCTCTGCTTTATCAATCAGTTCCTCCTGCTTTCTGGAAAGTTCATTCTTTCTCAAGAGTTGTAAATACCCTTGAGTATTCTGTGCCTTGTTTCGAACATCGTGCCTCAGGAGAGAGTGGAGGAACTCCTCGCGCCTTTCGGCTTTTTTCCTTCCGGAGATATTTCTGGCTATGGAAAGGACTCTTTCCTCGCCTTCCATTTCAAAAAGGTGTGAATGGATCTCAACCGGTATTTCGGTGCCGTCCTTCGCCTGATGTACCATCTCAAAGCGGACATCTCCTTCCTCGAGCAACTCTCCCATCACATCCGGGACTTCATCATCTTTTTTCGAGGAATCTATATCCCGAGGAGTCATTTCCAAAAATTCTTCTCTCGAATACCCGAGCATCTCGCAGGCGACGTCGTTAACCTCTACAAACACACCTGGTCTTCCCTCATCAGTCAACTCGTGGAGATAAATTGCATCATTCGCGTTGTTGAATATTTCTCGGAATTTTTTTCTCTCTCTTTTAAGTTCCTTCTCTCGCTTCTTACGCTCAGTGATGTCTCGCAATGTTCCCTGATAACTTATTATTTGACCTTCTTTGTCTTTGACGGGGACAAATGTAATCAAGGTTTTGATTATGTCTCCCTCTTTTTTCCTCAAATCGACTTGATAATCCTCGACAAATCCTTTTTCCTCGACTGTCTTTAAGAGTTTATCTCGTTCCTCCGGATTTTCATATAGTTCGGATACTCTGACTTTCCTCAGCTCTTCCTTGCTATCGTACCCAAAAAACTCGGGTGCGCTATCACTCATATCTAACCAGTGACCGTCCTTGGATGTTATAAACGCACAATCCCTCGAAGTTCTGAAAAAATTACGATATCTTTCCTCGCTCTCAATCAGTTTTCTTTCAGCTTTTTTCCGTTCGGTGATATCCTTCGATATAACAGATACTCTTTCTATTTTGCCTGTTCTAGGATTTTCGATAGGTGTAAATGTCCTGATAACGAATTTTTCCTCATCCTCATATTTACCCTCCTGTCTCTGGGGTTCGCCGGTCTCAAGGGCCTTCTTAACATTATCTTCAAATTTTTGAGAATCTGCCTTCGAATGTAAATCGTGGAACCTTGAGCCAATCAAATCTCCCTTTTTCTTTCCATGAGCCTCTAATTCCGCATGATTTGCGAATAAGATTCTACAATCCTCATCTACAATGTAGATAGGGTCCTGAGATCCCTTGACCACAGAGGATAGTTCTGCCTCTACCTCTTTCTTCTCCATCTCAACTTTCTTATGCTTCACTTCTTGTACAACTGCCTCAGCCAGAATCTCGTACTGAGATTGAGGGTCCCCGCCCTTCTGGAGATACCTATCCGCACCCAGATTGAGGGCTTCCATTGCCACTTCCTCCCGACCTTTTCCGGTGAAGATTATGAAGGGAATATCGCTGTCTCTTTCCTCTCTAACTCTTTCTAAAAATTCGAGTCCGTCCATTCCGGGCATTTGATAATCAGAAACAATGACATCATATTCGGAATCATTTAGCATTTCGAGGGCTTTTTTTGCCGAAGGAACCGTTTTAACATCGATCTCTTTGTTTTCTTTTTCCAGAAATATTTCAGCTTGTTCTAATAAGCTTGTGTCATCATCAACAAAAAGAACCTTCATATTGGAAGTTTTTCCGTTTTCTAAAATTTAAAATTACTCGATTTATTTTTACTGAACTTCTGCTCTCAACGTTCTCTCTCCAGACCATCCTATAAAAACCTTCATTATAGTCTAATCCTTTATTTAGTGCCTAAAATATGGTTTTCACTGGAGAGGAGATTAATGAGAAAGCAGACTTGAAAATTTTAGAGTAATTAACCCGCCGATAACTTCTTCAATTCTTTTGGTAAACATTACAAAGACGTAATACAAGTTAAAATACTTAAGATATCTTAAATCCATGATAAAATATTTATTATCTCCTATTTCCCTTTTAAAGCTCAAATATAAAATTAATAGGAGCGAAATATAGAATATATTGGTGCAGGAAGCAGGATTTGAACCCATGAACCCCTATGGGACAGCGCCCTCAACGAGAGCTTACAAGGGAGTAAAAGGGGAGGATTGGGCTAAAATTAGGCTTTTTGTAAGTGAACGTCGAACCTCGCCCCGCCAAGTTCCGAGTCTTTAACTTCAATTTTTGCATTATTGTGTCTTGCGATTTCTCTGAGCATGTGGTACCTTACTCCACCTACACCGGAAGTTTCCCCCGTGTAAACATCTCCCGAGAATAGATTTTTGACATCTTCGGGCAACTGTTTTCCATCGTCCTCAATTTTTAGTAAGATATCCTCCTCTCTATCACTAGCATTGATTCTCATTCTCTTACATTCTCCGACTTGGATCCTTGTCATCAGGGTTTGCTTGAAAAGGGTGTTTAGCGAGTAATCTCCTTCGACCTTTGAAATCTCTTCGGGATAGTTTTCCTCTATTTCAACTCCCTCCCTTTCAACCAAATCGGAAATATCCTCAATAACATGCTTCAGAACTGTAACAATATCCTTTTCAGCCGCCCATTCGGTTTCTTCTATCTCGTCAAGTTTCTTCGCTAAGCCCAATATTTCATCTGCCTCTCTACCTGATTTTATAGCCTTTCTCAAGTATTCCTCATATTCCACCGAAAGGTCTGCCTCTTCAAGCAGTTGTAAATATCCTTGGACAGTCTGGTATTTGCTTCCCAAGTCCTGTCTGAGCAATGTGTTTAGAAATTCCATTCGCTCTTCAGCTTCTTTCCGTTCGGTGATATTTAAGGTGATTTCTACCGCTCCAGTGATGTCTCCTTCCTCGTTTCTAGTTGCAGCTCCGGTGATTAACCAAAATCTACCGTCTGGAGATTCTAATACATCTCTTTCAACTTTTCCAGTTTCCCATGCTCTTTCTACAGGGCAATTTTCACAAACTTTTTCTCGGTTATGCCAAATTTCGTAACACTTTCGACCGACCAAGTCCGAAGGTTTCTCATTCACCGATTTTCCAGCTCTTTTGTTAGCCCAAATGACTTCGTGGTCCAAATTCTGATAGACTATAAGGCTTGGCGTACTTTCAAGTATTAAAGACTTCTCTCGCTCGGATTTGCGTAACTCTTCCTCAGCTTTTTTCCGCTTGGTGATGTCTCCGATAACTCCTACAAGAATTTTTTGAGAAGGGGTAGATAGTTCAAATAGTGATTTTTTCGTCGAGATAATATGTTCTAAACCTGAAGAATCTGTAATCCTTTCAACATTTGTTACAGTTTCTCCCTTCTCAAAGACTTGCTCGTCTTTTTCTCTAAAGACATCTGCTTCTTCTTCTGGAAAAAAGTCATAGTCCGTTTTCCCTATCAATTCTTCCCGAGGGTGACCTAAAAATTCGCATAAAGCATCATTAACCAAGATAAAACTATAATCCTCATCCTTAACGAAAATAGGGTCTGGAACTGTGTTAATTATACTCTCCAAGAAGAATCTTTCCTCATTTGCTTTTTCCTCAGCTTTCTTCCGCTCTGTGATATCTCTGACGCTGGCGATGATCCTTTCCTCTCCTAGTAAATCTATGGATTTTAAATTCACTTCTGCCCAGAATAGTTCCCCACTCTTCTTTCTAGCTCGCCATTCAAAGGGTTCTACTTCCCCATCTCTTGCGTTTCTGACCTTCTTAACGGCTTCTTCCTGGGTGTAAGGGTGTTCCCCTGAGCTGAATTCCCAGATTTTTTCTCCTTTAAATCCTTCTTTTGATTCACCGTACATTTCGCAGGCTTTTTGGTTCACGTCCAGCACTTCTCCTGTTTCAGGATGATGGACAAACAGAGCGTCTGCTGATTTCTCGAAAAGTTCTTGATAGCTTTTCTGCGTTTCCTCAGGTTGTTTCTCCATCTTCTTTCGGCCAGTAATATCTTTAAACATACAATGCGTCCTTACGAACTCTCCTTGGTCATCATACTCTATTCGACCGTCAAATAATACGGTCATCACTTCACTGGACTTTTTCCGCAACCGATATTCTCGTCCGTGAACCTCGCCAACTTCCTTAAATTGGGAAAAACGTGATTCGAACTTATCAACGTCATCAGAAATCAGAAAATCCGAAAAATGCTTACCAACCACTTCCTCTTTCGAATACCCCAAGACATCCGCCCAAATCTGGTTGACCAGTAGAATATTTCCATTTTCGTCCAAAGATTGATACGGAAGAGGAGCATTCTCAAACAAAACACGAAATTCCTCTACATCTTTTTCCAATCTCAAAAATCCTCCCTAAAACTCCAATAAACCCTTTCTAACCAATAATAAAAAAAATCATCTGGCCAAAACAGAATAAATAACACTCCAGCCTTAACCAAAGATCTTCTAATTTCCCTTTTGTTCCAGACAAGTATAACCCTCTAAAATGGCGATTAGATCCTCTATTCTTGCTTCGATGAACATATTTCAGGGTTCTAATTAGTAACTTCATAAAAAAAGTTAAAATTTAACCATTTGATTAAGATTCAGATTTAACTATTTTTAAGAAATATATGGTGCGGGGGATTTGAACCCACGTGAACCTGTATATATATTCCAAACTCCCTTCACTTCAAACAAAATAACTCTAAAACATTCTCTGAGAAGTGCTAAGTGAACTAGAAAATTTACCTGAATATTATTTGTATATAAAACTCATAGAGGAATTCGAACTGAGGAAAGATAAACTAAAAGGTATCCTTAGGTCTAAAGAGGATTAATGAACAGATTTCAAATGGTGTTTCATGAATAAGAAAAAAATTGGAAAAGAATTACTTAGTAGAAAAGTAGAGAAAAATCTTGAACCAAATGGTTTTGCGTCCGCTTCTGTACTGATTCCTTTACTTAATCGAGAAAATGATTCGCATATTTTGTTCACTAAGAGATCGAAACATGTAAAACAGCATGAGGGGGAGGTTTCCTTTCCAGGTGGCATTCTAGAGGAGGGAGAGACTCCAGAGGAAGCTGTCTTAAGAGAAACAGAGGAAGAGATTGGAATACCATCGGACGATATTACAATATTGGGCAGATCGCCGAGTGTTAAAACTCAGACCTCTGGATACATAATTTTCCCTTATGTTGGATATCTCCGGCCACATCCCAATATACAAATTAACGAGTCTGAAGTAAAAGACATTTTTGAAGTTCCGATAGAATTCCTGAAGAAGGAAAATGAAAGGTTTGAAGCTGATGAAGATTTCATTGGAGAATCTTATTTATACAAAGATTACAGAATTTGGGGTGCAACAGCTCGGGTGTTAAAAAAGTTTTTAGACTTGGTTTTCCCAAGTCACTCCGACAAAAAACATTGAACCATATACTTTTATTTCGGGATATCCGAGCATGCATCATCATTTTCAACATCAGACCCCGAAAATATTACAATTGATCATGGTAAAATTAGTGAAAAATGGTACGGGGGACGGGATTTGAACCCGTGAACCCCTGAATATAATTTTTCTAAAAACACTCCAACTCCGAATTAATCAGCTCTAAAATCTTCTCTGAAAAGTATATGAATATGGCTAGTTGAACTGAGAAAGTAACCTGTACACATTAAGAAACTCTTTCCATTTCAAAACCATATTTTGAAAAGAAAGAATTCCGAAAAAAGGAAGAAAAAATTCAGATTTGGGGTCCTTTTACCAATTGGAAATAAAGACCTGTTTACTTTTCTCCGAGAGTTATTGACATCGCTGATACGTTTGATGTTTCGCCTTCATCATCTTCAAGCTCTTCTGTTTTGGTCGTTATGTCCAAGATGTCGACATCTGTGAGAAATCTATTTCTAACAATTTCTGCAGTGTCGACAGCTCTGCTGATCGCACTCCCACGGGCCTTCAGAATCACTTCGTCACTACCTTCGTTGAACTGGGTGGTCACCGCCAGCACGTAGTTCATCACTTCTTTACTTCCAACAAAAACCACGTTATCATCGGCCATTATTTCACCTCCTGCACACCTGATTACCAATTGATTATATACCCGAACATCTAAAAAAGTGAGTCCAATTCAAACCTTTTTGACATTAACTGCTCTCGGTCCTTTGTCCCCTTGCTCCGAATCAAACTCCACTTCGTCATCCTCGTTTAGAGGGCCTGATTCAATATCACTAGCGTGGACAAAATGATCTTCTTCTTTACCTTCGGGTTCGATAAAACCGTAGTTCTTCCTATCGTCGAAGAACTTTACCGTTCCTTTCATATCGTTTCACCTCCTTAAAACCGATGAAAAACAGAAATTCATATTTTTAAACATTTGAAAAACAGATGGTTTCAATTCCAAAACAATGTCCTCTTCTTGTCTCTCACATATGTCATCAGACATATAAAAATGTCCATAGGATATCTAAGCAGTAAAAATCCAAGAGGTACTCAATCAGTCTTTTTCAAAAATATTCGGAAGCCAATTTACTACCAAAGATGATTAGATGATGCGGGGGGTGGGATTTGAACCCACGAACCCCTATGGGACAGCGCCCTCAACGAGAGATTAAAAGAGAGTAAAAGGGGAGGATTGGGCTAAAATTAGGCTTTTTGTAAGTGAATGTCAAATCTGGCTCCACCCAGTTCGGAATCCTTGACTTCGATACTACCATTGTACCTTTCGATTATTTGCTTTACAAGATACATTCCAAGTCCGAAACCTCCGGTATCCTCGCCTTTGAAACCTCTTTCGAAAATTTTGTCCTTGTATTCACCCGATATTCCCTGACCATCGTCTTCAACCGTTATTATGCACTCGTTTTCTTTTTCTCGTGACGTGACTCTAATTTTGTCCCCTCCAGAGTGTTTTATAGAGTTCTCTATAAGATTGGAAAAAAGCTCTTCCAAAAGGGATTCTCCTAGAACCTTAGAGTCAATTTCTTCAAATTCAATTTCCATTCCTTTTTCTTGGGCTTGTAATTGCCTCTCATTGATCACATTTTTAATCATTGAGCCAATACCGACTTCTTTGATTTCTTCTTCCCTATCAATACTCCGAAGGGTTCTCACCTTTTCTATCAAATCCATGCTATCTCCAATCCCCTTTTCCGCTTTTCTCACATATTCTTCTGCTTCTACGGGCAGGTCATAGTCTTGCAAAAGCTCAAGATATCCTTGAACAATTTGAGTCTTATTCCGGAGATCGTGCCTCAAAAGGGAGTGAAGAAACTCTTCACGTTTTTCTGCTTCTTTTTTCTCAGTAATATCTTTTGAAACAATAATAATCCTCTCTACTTCTCCCGGCTCCGAATTTTTAATAGGACTATAAGTTTTGCTTGACCATCTTTTAACTTCGGAAAGCTTTTGTTCTTCTGTGATTTGTTCTCCAGTTTTTATTACTTTTTCTAGGTTTTTCTCGAACGCTTTTGAATCCTCTTCAGAGTGTATATCTCGATATTTTCTCCCCACAACTAAATCCTCATCCTTTTCAGGAATCCTACCGTCCTCCACCAGTCTTGAGAGATGTTCATCGTTGGCAAAAACATAACGATAGTTTCTATCCATCATATAGATCGAGTCACCTGATGCCTCCACTCCCGCTTTATAATGTTTTAAAATATCCTCAGTTTCTTTCCTATCAATGATTTCTTTATTTCTTTCCTCTCTCAGTTCTTCATAAGAGACATTAACATGCCCAATGAGGATGCTGATTATCGAATATAGAATGAAGAAGATTGATAGGTTTAATAAAGATATATGTAATACATCGAAAAACTGTTGACCGTAATGCAAAATAGAGAGGATTAACAAAGACAAAGTACAAATAATTGAAGGAAAGAAATTCCACTTTTTCAGATAAAATCCACTCGTCACTATCAGAGGTAAAAATAGTAAAAACAGGAAATAAGCACGTTCACTAGGACTCGGGAAATAATAGATTATAATGCTGAAAATCGAGAATACTAAAACAGTCGCCAAACTCTTTTTCCAAAATCCCATATCCCTTACTTGCATATAAATGGACTTTCCAAACATAAGCTCAAATCCAATAAATATTGTTTAACTAACTTCTTATCAATTTTAATTGCTTCTGTATATTCATGGTATAACTAAAAACAAACACCATCTTATACCACAAATATGACATATAAATAAATAATTGCTTGTTTTTCTTCTTTTAGAAGAGGAAATCATCATATTAGAAAATTATTTTTAAATATTTCTCAGGTAAGATGATGAAAAAATACCAAATGTTGAAGTTATAACGCTAAAAACGAGAGACTCTTGAATTTATAAGACTTTCTAAAAATGCCCTCTTTTTTTGAATTTACAGTTTAGAGTCTTCTTCAATTAAGAAGGAAGGTTAATAAATATCATTTTGCCCATGGATTTCCTTGGATTCATTATTCTTACCTTTATTCTCAGATCGACCTTTAAATACAATTTTGAGGGCATGGTGCGCTGGGACGGGAGCAAAGAGAGTCTAAATCCGAATAAAAAATGAATAATCTTTCTTAGAATTGATTCAAATATTGAAGTCCAAAAACTAAAATCCTTAAATAACTTAAATCCATAATAAAACCTTTATATACGCCTAATTTCTATTTAAATACCAAATTATGGATTAATGGGGGTAAAATATAGAATATTTTGATGAGGGGGGTGGGATTTGAACCCACGAACCCCTATAGGACAGCGCCCTCAACGAGAGATTACAAGAGAGTAAAAGGGGAGGATTGGGCTAAAATTAGGCTTTTTGTAAGTGAATGTCAAATCTGGCTCCACCCAAATCTGAATCCTTGACTTCGATATTCCCGCCATATGTTTTAACTATTTCTTTAGCTAGGTATGATCCCAGCCCTGCTCCGGCTTTTTCGTCTTTGGTGTAACCTTTCTCGAAAATTTTTTGCTTTTCTTCGTCGGGAATTCCTTTGCCGTTGTCCTCTATGGTAAAAATCATTTCTTCCTCGGTTTCCCTGTTCGTGATTTTGACTTTGTTTCCTCCGGAGTGTTTGACGGAATTTTCTAGGATGTTGTAGAATATTTCGTGAAGGAGGGGGCCTCCTTTCACTCTACACCCTTCGACCGGGCATTTCAGGTTGTTCCCGAACTGTATTTCGCTCTTTCTCCGCTTACACTTTTCAACGGCTTTTTCAACCATAGGTTCCAAGTCTACGATTTGTGGTTTTTCTCGATTTAATTTTCTGAGCGTTCTGACCTTTTCAATCAATTCGCTGCTGTCTTTGGTGGCTTTCTCCGCTTTTTCTAGATATTCTTCGGCTTCCTCCGGCAGGGTTTTCTCTTCCGCAAGTTCGAGACAACCTCGAATGATTTGGATCTTGTTCTTGACATCGTGCCTCAGGAGGGAGTGGAGGAATTTTTCTCTTTCTTCTGCCTTTTTTCTTTCAGTAATATTCCTAGCTATTACCAAGATCTCTTCAGGTTTTCCGGAATCTGTGACTGAAATCGGTTTTGAGCTTGCTTCGACGGGGAAAACAGTTCCATCCTTCCTCTTGCCTTTGGTTTCAACGTGATAAACCGAAGCATCCCCAGCTTCCCTCTCCCTCTCAATTTCTTTAATCTCGCCATGTTCGTCTTCCGGAAGTAAGTCGTAGAGATTCATTTCGAGAAGCTCTTCGACCTCGTAACCCAGTTGTTTTGCTGCACCCTTGTTCGCAAAAGTAATACCAATTTCACCCATACCGTGCGTTAATATTATTTCATCGGCAGTTTCTGTTAGTGTGCGATACTTTTCTCTGCTCTTTCGAAGTTTTTCCTCTGCTTCTTTCCGCTCGGAAATATCTGCAACATTTCCAACAACAGCGGGCTTTCCATCATATTCTATGAGGGAAGGTGTCAGCTGGACCCAGATAGAACTACCATCTTTTCTTAATGCTTTAAATTCGTGTTTCTTAGGAAGACCTGATACATCCCCAGTCAAAGCCTGTTTCGTCCATTTCTTTATATCTTCTCTGTAGTCGGGACGAACAAGGTTAAGAAAGTCAATATTTTTTAATTCTCCACGAGAATATCCCGTAAGTTCTACGAGTCCCTGATTCACGAATTTGAACTCTCCGTCCTGAAACACATAAATTCCGTTAGAAGAACCTTCCAACTGTGCTCTATACTTTTCTTTAAGATTTTCTGTTTTTTCTGCCATCTTTCAGTCTCAATTAAACATGTTACTGTTTACTAAAAACTAATCGGCTTTAATCGTCAAATTCAAGAATAGAAGTAATTAACCGCTCAGCCTACGAAGAAAATATGAAAAAATTAAGGACTAAAATAGTGCGGGGGGTGGGATTTGAACCCACGAACCCCTATGGGACAGCGCCCTCAAAGCTGGCAAAGTTAATCAATTAAGTAAAGAATGGGTTATTTGCTGGATTATTCTTCTAAGTGTACGTCCATTTGTGGATACGGCATTTCTATTCCCATTTCATCGTACTTTTGCTTAACCGCTTTTTGGAAATCGTAGTAGAATTCCTTATAATCTTCTGTTTTTACCCAAGGTCTCACGACTAACGTTATTGCTGAATCACCCATCTCACTTACAGCGACCTTTGGTTTTGGTTCGGAGAGGACACGTTCATCCTCTTCCAAGGCTTCCATCGTGACCTTGATAACTTTGTCTAGATCATCGTCATAACTTACTCCCGTTTCCATGTCTACTCTACGAGTTGGGTGTTTTGTAAAGTTAATAATGTTATCTCCCCATACTTCACCGTTGGGAATTACTACCCGCTTATTGTCCAGGGTATCTATCGCAGTTACACTTATGCCGACCCCTTTTACTCTCCCCTTCTTCCCGTTAACTACAACCTTATCCCCTATTCCGAATGGTTTGACGATAGCTAGCATGAATCCTGCAGCAATATTACTGAGAGTATCCTGAAGTGCAAAACCGATCACAAAGCCTAAGACAGCCACTATACCGACCAACGCTGCCCCCATTTTTAGACCGAGAAAAGTGAGAGCGACGAGTATGACGAATATATAAAGGATAATACCAATCAAACGATTTGTAAATTCGGCTAATATTTTAGAAAAACCTGATTTTACCATCCAATCCTCGATTGAACCAGTAACTATCTTAACGATGATTATTCCCACAATTAATGCAACTAATGCTACAATAATGTTCAAAATACTGACTCCGATATACGGTAAAGCTTCATCTAACGCAAAACCTGCTATTTCCAAAGAGATAAATACTCCCCTATTCGTTTATCGAGAGTAATACTTAAAAATTAAAGGTAGTAATCCCTTTATAAAGTTCAAGAAATAAGCTCATTTGAAAACAGCATTCCGTTTATATTATTCTCCCCAAAATTTTATCCTCAAAAAATAGGTCTTTAAATAGAATTTTGAGGTTAAATTGCACCGATAAGCATGAAAGAATATACACTATCAATCCAATTACCTAAAAGTCTTGTCAGAAAAGCTGAGGATGAAGGTCTCAACATGAAATAAAACCCGTATCTGCCCGAGCTATTTATAGAACTTGCAGTTAGGGTTCGAATGGAGAGGTATAGAAATGGGATTATTTGGCCCGGATGAGGAAGAGGATAAAGATAACTCTGATGAAGAGGAGAAGTATTATTGCGATACTTGTAGCAAAGAGATCTCTAAGGAAGAATTCGAAAGCAATGGGGGACAATGTACCAACTGCTTGATCGAGGACTCGGCAGTGGGCGGAGGATTAGTTTAATTATTAATTAATCGGGGTTCTGGAGTTTCAATGCCATAAGTAGATTATCTATTTTTCTTTATTCAAATTCTGAAATTTCTTGCTGAGCTTCCCCGGAAGAATTTTCTAATTAAGTAAATCTTCTATTCTCAATCATTTTTTTAGTAATTTCAATCCCGATGTTTGTCAATGTAGGAATTTGCTTCTTTCAAGCCAAGTGGTACAGACGAATCTCCTCTAAGAACGTAAAACCATTCTCCATCCCTGAAATAGACCGGATCTGGCCTAATTATTGTCAAGGGAGATACAGAAAAGAATGTTGAGCGCATTTGTAGTTAACAAATATATAATTCAAACCTATTTTTCATACAAGGGAGATTTCTTGAATTCCGAAGAAGACATGGTCGGGACAATCATAATCGTGGGCGATGAAATACTTCATGGGGAGATTCAGGACACGAACTATAAGATAGCCGCAAACGAGTTAGAGAGTAGAGGTATAGACTTAAAACGCGGTTTTATAATACCCGACGAGAAGGATGAGATTATAGGGGCGATTGATAGAAGTGTTAGTCTAGGTGCTGATTTGGTTGTTGTATCGGGAGGGCTAGGATCTACTCACGACGATGTAACAAAGTCTGCAATTTCAAGATGGTCCAATCAACCATTAGCAGTAAATGAAAGTGTTCTTGAGCAAATTCGGGGGATAGAGGGAGCGATAAAGAAAGGATCAAAGGGTAATCATGAAAAAATCGAAAAAATGCTTAAAGAGATGAGTATGGTTCCGGAGGAAAGTGAAATTGTGGAAAACCCCTCTGGAATTAATCCAGGCTTCATTCTAGACAAGGGGGTATCGATTGTAGTACTCCCAGGAGTACCCTCTGAATTCAAAGGCACCCTTGAAGTAGCCCTCGGCAAACTTGGTTTATCCCAAATTGAAATTTTTAGAGAAAACATCGAATTAAACAAGCCCGAAGGTTTCTATGCGGATTCTCTTATGAGAACGGCAAGAAAGTTTACCGACGTGGGCGTTGGTTCCTATCCCAAAATAGATAAACCTAATAGAGTCGCATTTAGAAGTCTTAATGAAGAAAGTCTGAAAAAAGCGGTTAACTTTTTTCTGGATCAAATAAATTCGGATTAGATCTTTTGCACTACCAAATCTAATCGTAAACTGCTCTCCATAAACTTTGGAAAAAGTAGTGGAGAATTATTCCAAGGTTCTCTATCAAGTCCACAATAGCCCTGTGGGAGAACGATAAGGATAATGAGAAACAGCCGGAGTTCACAGGTAGAGTGAGCTTCTACAATGGTAAGAAGAAGTTCAGGGTGGCCCTATGGAAACGGAAGGAAGAATCATCCGATGTACCAAAGCATCTTAGTAAGAGAGGAGAGAGGGCTGGACGATCTGGGGAGACCGTCCAGCTCGGGTTTAAGGTGGACGCTTAGTAGCGCCCAGTAAATCTGATTTCGAATGTTATTCTCTCCCATCCCCTTTAAGTCTTCTTGAATAAATGAAAGCGTTAAATTCTGGTAACATGCACGCAAGTATTAGATACCTCAATCTAGTAAGGATAGTGGAAAGGATAAGCGTTAACTCTTCTATGTACACACACCCTTCACATTTCATCATTACTTCAGTGTCTCTCAATGCGTGGGTTACTGAATTTTAACGCTTTGGATGAGCTCCTTGATGACAAAAATAATGACTGTGATAACTCACTCAATCCGGCTGGTGCATATACGGAGTTTTCACTACATTCCTCCTCTCAGCTTTAATCATAAGTGTCTATAATCCTATTTAACGGGACTTTGAAGATGGTCAAATCTAGTTGCCAATTAGGAGGGTGATCAGTGAAAGTGACCTGCACAATGGGCAGAGAAAATAGGTGACCTATTTATAGAACTTCTGCCATTGGGACCGACCAAAAAAGGAGGTCTGAGAATGAAAACATGCGTAGAATGTGGGAGTCCCCTTAGCGAAGAGGCCATTGAAGAAGGTAGAGATCGATGCATACACTGTCAGATCGAAGGGGATGCAACTGCAATGTTGATTTGAATATCAGTAATGTGGGTTTGCCCTTCCTAATGTCATAACTATAGAAGTGGACCACTTTGGCCGATATCCTATAATAGGGGGAGTCAGTGGATATGCCCTAGTAGTTTATCTTCTCAAAGATTTTGTTGGATGTATATGAAAATACTCTTTATTTTGGTAACTTGTCATTGAGCTCGGGTAGAAATATTTAGTAATGGTATTGTCTATGCCCATTGTGCTGTATGCATAGATCAATTAGGTGGGGTGTACTGAGAATTGAGACCGCACTATGGGCAGGGCTATTATAATTTCTTTCATTTGCTAAATAAAGCAATTTTAGAGGAGTTATAACTGGCATATTTGGTATATCCGCCAGTAGGTTATAATCTAAAGTTTAATAGCGAACTTCTCTAGTGTGGCGGACCGTCAGTACGTCGAATTTATTTTTATCTCACATATATCAACTCGAAATTCAAAATTAATCGACATGTGTAGGAATTGCAATTGTTGGTTATGTCTCTAATACGATAGTTTAATTTGATTTATCAATAAAATGGTGACGAGGGGGTGATTAGTTTGAATTTAGAAAATATTGAAAAAACTCTAAACGAGTATATAAGACCTCAAACATTTCCAGTAGCTATAAAAATGGTCTCT
>CAYNPN010000049.1:0-14359 GCA_964399085.1 Hadarchaeota archaeon (SeqCode)
GTTACGCTGCGGATTTAAACCGCGCTGTTGTTGATTGAGGACCCGAGGCGAAAAAACCAAAATGGGGAACAAACCCCGGATAGGTGAGTGCCCTAACCCAATCGTTCTTTAGAGGATTGGAGAGTTTTAGTCTTTCGCCAGAGTAGTCGGGAGTATATTTTTATGGGGAGAATTCTTCATAGGTGCGTAAAAGCTATATCTGACTTGTCTAGAAGATACATCTAGTTCTCGGGAGCTGACCGACGGACGGCTGGACTGAAGAAACCCATAGGAGGGGATCGAAACAATCCGAAATTGGAAGAAGTATAACGAGGGACTCGCCAAACGCGGCGAGTTTTACCTCAGTCCTGACTTTTTATTAATTTTATGAACTTATCCGGTGGGGGGTAGAGTCGCCTCGCAACTTCCATACTCGACAAGTAGACAGACATCTAATTCATCGATTCCTTCAATTTCTAATAATTTCCATCTAATCGGATACTTAATATCTCTCATATCTTCGGTTTTAGCAATCGCCATAATATTATAACGACCTTTGAGCAATTCTAATTTTTGGATAACTTTCAAATTTTTTATTCTGTTTTGAATAAGTTTAACGCGTTTTGGATCAGCATTTATAAGGAATAGTCCTTCTGCTAATTTTACACCCAATTATTGTTTCTTTTCATTGTTAAAAAATATTAATCGGTTAATCGGAGGTTTGTGAGATTGTGCCACCAACCAACAGAAGTGTATGTCAAATTTAGTTCCGACCTGAAGCGAGATTCAAGAATCATGCGCTTCATGATAGAGTAGCTGAGCATATAACTTTTACATGAAGAATTTATCTGAGTGTCCCAATGCCTGATTATGCAAAAAATATAAGTAATTAAGCTAAAATTTATCTCTGGTGAAAACATTGAGTATAAAAAAAGAATTGGATCCTTTTTTCGATGCTGATTCCGTAGCTGTAGTCGGTGCGAGTAGAAAAACCGGTCCTGCTGCATTTAACGCAGTTGAGAATATGGTAGATTTTGGATACGATGGAGATATTTACCCAGTAAATCCTAAAGCGGACGAAATACTGGGCAGGAGGGCTTACGATGACATAAGAGAAATTGAAGAAAATGTTGAGCATGCGTTAATCATAATTCCTAGGAAGATCGTTCCAAATACTGTCGAAGCCTGTGTTGAGAAGGAAATCCCTGCAGTAACGATAGCGACACAGGGATTTTCGGAAGTTGGAGGTGAAGGAAAAGAACTACAGGAAAAATTAGTTGAAATCGTGGAAGGCACGAATACGAGAATAGTGGGGCCGAATACATTGGGGACTCACAACCTCGTGGACAACTTTACCACGTCCTTCATTCCGTTTAAGGAGAGGGACTACAAGCCTATAGGAATGGTTTCCCAAACCGGTCTATGGTCTGCATCGGTTCCTGGGCTTCCATACGCAAAAGAACTGGATATCGGCAACGCATGCGATGTAGATCATGTCGATGCCCTCAGATATTATAAGCAGGACCCCGACGTGGAACAGATATTCATGCATATGGAAGGCTTAGATCCTAATAGAGGACGGGAATTATTGAACGTCGCAAAGGAAACTATTGAGGAAGAAGGAAAATCTGTTATAATTCTTAAGTCGGGGTGGTCAGAAGCGGGGTCTGAGCACGCTGCATCCCATGTCGGAGCATTGGCTGGAGAATCTAAGATTTTCGATGGTGCTTTCAAACAATCCGGTATTGTGCGAGTGAAGAGTAGCAGGGATGGAGAAATAGCCAGCAAGGCTCTTCTGGAACTGCCAGGAATGAGCGGAAACAGAATCGGAATGATAACTCATCACGGTGCCTCGGGAACTTTGGCTATAGATTGGTGTGAAGAGTACGATTTGGAACTATCGGACCTATCCGAAGAGACTATTGAAACTCTGGCAGAAATTTCTCCCGACTGGTTGGGTATCGGCAATCCACTGGATATATGGCCGGCATTGATGGGCGGTCCAGAAAAGACACATAGAGCGATTATAGAAGCAGTGCTTGAAGATGAAAACGTCGATGGCATTTTACTTTCCCTACACATCGCCGATCCTACAACTTGGGATTTAGGTGTATATGGACACGTAGATGCCTTGAGAGACCTTGTCCCGCAGTACGATAAACCTGTGATAGTTTATCCTGTGGGCACCGAACAGGGGGAAACAAGAAAGGAGCTTGCTAAAATCGAAAATGTGACCGTCGCCGATAGTATTGAAGACTCTATGAAGTCTTTTCAGATGCTTTACAGGTCAGGTAAAGGTGAAAAATAATATGAAATCAGAAATATTGAAAGAGTTATCGGAAAGTGGTGCAGAGTTTCTAAGTGAAGCAGAAGCTAAGAAAGTACTCGATGAGTATGACATACCTGTCCCGACAGAGGTTAAGGCAGATTACGATAAAGGAAAGGACAGTAAAAATTATCTGAACGAACTAAAGGAGAAAGGATTGCCCGAATATCCAGTATTCCTAAAAGTAGATTCTCGTGATATTAAATCATCGACTGATGCAAATACATTGAAAAGAGTAGAAAACGATGCTGAAGCAGAAAAGGCTATAGAGGATATACTTTCCAACGCTAAAGAATACGATGAGAAGGCTGAGATTCAGGGTATACTGGCTAGTAAGGATTTATCTTCCGATGAGGCTCGGGAAATCTTCCTAGGTGCGATAGATGATGAGCAGTTTGGACATGTAATATCTCTGGGTTTTGGCGGTGTCGACGTAGAGGTTTATGAGGATGTGGAATTCAGAGTAGTTCCGTTAGCTGAATCAGACGTCCGAAGCATGATATATGATTTGAAGGGAAAGAAGAGACTCGAAGAGTTCAGAGGAATGAAACCGGTAGATATCGATACTTTGGTCGAAGTTACATTGAAACTTTCTGATTTGGTGGAAAATAATCCAGAGATAAAAGAAATGGATTTGAACCCCCTCATAGCTACCCCCAAAGGATGTACAGTAGCAGACGCATTGATTAGGTTATCCCAATAAAGAATTAAAGGAAAAAGAGAAAAATCAATATCCAAAGACGAAACACCCCCCTCTTCCTATTTATTTTTTCTAGCTAGCTATACAGCAGTTTTTTTATTCAATTAGAGTTGGAAACGACTTGAAAAGTCAGAAAATATAAATGAAAGTTTATAAGATGAATACGTAATAATGGAAGAAGTTCCCACTTATTGTTATCAATGCTACCAAGGGCCTGATCTTATAAAAGTTCAGGTAGAGGATGGTGAAGTCGTAGGAATAGAACCTAATTTAGAGGCAGCAAATGTTCATCCAAATGCGGGGAAATGTTGCGTAAAAGCGTACAGCCTGGTCGATAAGCATAATAATCCAAACAGGATAAAGACTCCTCTCCTGAGGCAGAACCCTGAGAAAGGTCAAAACGTAGATCCCGAGTGGAAAAAAATAAGTTGGAATGAGGCTATAAATATCCTCGCTGAAAAGCTAAACGGAATTAGAGAAGAGAAAGGAATGGTCGATAAAAACGGTTATCCCAATCTGGCCTTAACCTTAGGACAGGCTGGTGTACCTCAGGGCCATTATTCGATACTACCTAGCTTCCTCTCCGCTTGGCCGGGACCTATCGACCTTACTCTGGGCACGGGACAAGGGACTAAATGCTACCATTCCGAACATGTCTACGCCGAGTATTGGCATAGAGCTTTCATGGCTTCTGCTGATCTACCGAAAACGAAGTTAGTGTTGTCTTTCGGTCACAATGCGAACAATTCTGATGGGGTGGGAGTTTGGAGACGTGCTGAATCGAAGGAGAAAGGGACGAAGACAGTTTCAGCTGAGCCCCATCTGGGAATAACGTCAGCGAAAGCAGAAAGATGGATCCCGATCCGACCTCAAACAGATGCAATTTTCCTGTATTCTATGATAAATGTAATTCTCCACGAGATGGATTGGAAGGAAGTATGCGATATTGTTTTCTTAAAGAATAGGACTAATAGTCCGTATCTGGTCGGCCCGAACGGGTATTATTTGAGAGACAGATTAACGAATAAGCCTTTGGTGTGGGACCCTGAGGTTGAGGAAGCTAAGACTTACGATGACCCGTCCATCAAAGATCAGGCATTAACGGGTGAATACAAAATTGAAGGAGTTGAAAAGGGGCCAGATGACGAAATTTGGGACCACGAAGAAGCCAAATGCAAGCCAAGTTTTCAGAAACTGATTGAGCACATAGAGGATTATGAGCCCAGTAAATCTGAAGAAATCTGCGGAGTCCCACAAGGGACTATCAGAGAAATAACCGAAGAATTCGTTGAAAATGCCCACGTTGGCGATGCGATTGAGGTGAATGGAAAAAAGCTTCCATACAGACCAGTGGCCATAGAAGCTGGAAAGAGCGTGAATAATGGACCCGGTGGCTATCAATTTACCTGGGCCAGAGCCGTTTTACAGACTCTTGTCGGGGGGCTTGAGGTGCCGGGGGGGATAATAGGCTCCGTCATGAGATTGAATATGCCGTATTATGACAGATGGAAATCCGTAGTACCCGGCCCAGATGGTTTCATGTATCAGTCTCTTAATCCCACTAAAAAGGAAAACTGGCCCCCCGAGGTCGTAAACAGAGGTCCCTACATAGCTCTAAATCCCCTTCAGGGACATAGTGGGTGGGCATCCGGCATAGCACCGTTCAGCCTGGCTTGGCTTTTCCAAAAAAATTCGCCGGAGAAATGGCCCGAGCCGTCCCCTCCTGAGGTGTGGATGTGTTATAGGGCTAATCCGGTACGGACGATGTGGAATATGGATTTGATAGAAGAGGCGGTTAGGGATTTCCCCTTTACGGTCACTTTCCCCTACATTATGGATGAGACAAGTCATTACGCCGATCTTCTCCTGCCGGACCACACGGATTTGGAAGGACTCCAGTTGCGCATGATCGCTCCTAAGCATTGGCTCCAGTTTTGGGAGTATTACGGTTTCGCTCTTAAACAGCCGGTTGTAGAACCAAAGCACAACACCATTGATCTTGCCGACTTCTTTTACGAGCTGAGTGACAGGATAGGGATTCTGGAAAGGTTAAACAACGCGATTAATCGAGGTGTGGGGGGTGGTGAAGTGGCTCTCTCTGGGGATAACTATGATTTCAGCCTCGATTTGGATAAAAAATATTCTCCGGAGGAACTCTGGGATAGAAAATGTAGAGCTGCGACCTCAATTCTAAGCAAGGGGGAGGAGGAATTCGGATTGGAATGGTTCAAGCAGAACGGCTATTACCTGGTCGATTATCCGGCGGAGAGGAGATATCTGTATCCAGTTATCAAGACTTGGGGACTAAGATTTGAGCTACCCTTTCAGGAAAGACCTCAAAGAAAAGGCAAGGAACTGAAAAACAGAATGCACGAAAGGGATATGCACTGGTGGGATAAACAGCTTGAGGAATACCAGGCACTGCCAGATGCGAAGGACTTTACTCAGGTATGGGAAGACTACTACAGAAAAATCGGCGAAGACCCAGAAGAATACGATGCTTGGGCCGTATCTCAGAAGAAGATGCAGTACGCCGGCACTCGACACAACGCTGACCCGATAATGGCCGAAGCAGCAAAGACAGATCTGGATATGGGGGGAGTCGTTATGAATTCTTCCTTGGCGGAAGAAAAGGGAATCGAAGATGGGGACAAAATCGTCGTGAGTTCTCCTTTCGGGGAGGAGGAAGCAGTGGCTAGTGTGCGTGAGGGAATCAGACCCGACTGCGTTCTCATGAGTTCCATTTTCGCCGATTGGAGCACGCCGGCTCCAGAGAATAGGAAGTTCGAAATACCTAACGTTTCCGATTTCACCGGGCTACAGCTCGATACTCTGGATGCAGGGGGCTCTGGTTGCGACTTGGCTTTGGTGAAGATCGAAAGATTGGAGGAATCTTGAATTGGAAGAACATGGACATCCAAGCATATTGTATGAAGATGAAGGAATTTCTATTCATCTTATCGACACCCTAGCTTATGGGCAAAAAGGAGTTTCGGCCAGCTATCTTTTAAATGGAGGGAAAAGGGGTGTACTTCTCGATCCCGGGCTTCCTTCCTCGCTTGAGACAGTTATTAAAGAAGTCGAAAAGACGGGACTTAAAATAGACGAGATTGATTCAATTTTAGTTACGCATTCCCACCCAGATCACGCTGGATGTTTGAAGAAGCTATTGGATAGAAACGAGGAAATGCGCGTTTTTGCTGGAGAAAGGGCCGTCCACTTTCTCAGAGGAATGGGTTCCAGAGGATTAGAGGATACGAGAAAAAAATTCGGTGAAGCAGCGGTCAGGAAGTTTGGGGAAATTGAGGATGTTCCTGAGGAAAAATTAAGACAGATCCCCGATGAAGGAATCCATCTCGGAAACCTCGAAATTGAACCGATACTAACTCCAGGCCATGAACCCGATCACGTGTCCTATTTCTTGAGTGGGCCCGGCATTCTATTTGCTGGCGACGCTACGGCTTTTCACCACCCTGACCTCCCAGTCCTTGTTCCTCCTCCCAGCTTACCCAGCTATAAAGTCGAGGAAACTCGTAATTCTTTAGAGAAGTTAATGGGGCTGGATCCTCTAAACGCTATTTACCTGTCACACTTTGGAAAAGTCCCTATAGAGCCATCTGATTATCTGAATAGAAGCATTGAGTTAGTCGATTCGTGGCAAGACATGGTCAAAAATATGATGAAAAGGGATATGGAGTTGAATGAAATGTTTGGTGAGGTAAAGAAAATTCTTCTGAATGAAGCTAAAAAGGAGGAGAAAAGCTTAGATTTGATATTTTCCGAACTCTATTTCCCTATGTTGATAAAAATGATACTTAAAGGATATATATGGAATTTCATGCACGATATACCGTGGTAATAATGAAATGGGGTATGTTAATTGATTTGGAGAGGTGCGTCGGGTGTCAAACCTGCCTAGCCGCCTGTAAAACCGGGAATAATGTTCCACCCTCAATTGACAAAATTAGAACAGTTGATTACGAAACTGAAGAATATCCTGATGTTAGAAGAACTTTCCTCCCAGTGAACTGTATGCAATGTGAAGATCCCGCCTGCGTTGATGCCTGTCCATCAGACGCAACTGAAAAAGATGAAAACGGAATCGTAACCGTAGATGATGATAAGTGCACAGGATGTAAATCTTGTATTGCTGCGTGTCCGTACGGAGCAAGGTCCTTTTTCGATGGAGAGGTGGAATACTACGGTGACGATCCTACGCCCCTAGAGAAAAGAATCTTAGAGGAGAACGAGGAAGACACGATTATAAAATGTGATTTTTGCAAGGAAAGAATAGAGAAAGGGATTGAGGAGGGTCTTACACCTGGTGAAGACCGTAAAGCAACTCCCCTATGTGTTGTTAGTTGTCCAACCGAAGCAAGGATATTCGGAAATCTTGAGGACTCCAACAGCGAAGTGCGGAAAAAGATAAGGGAGAAAGACGGATTTCAATTACATCCCGAATACGAAACCGATCCAAATGTCTACTACGTAAGGTGATAAACTCATGGGGGAAACAAAAGTTTCTAACTTAAAGAAAAAATTGAGGGAGAAGTTAGGCAAAGGTATAGAAAGCAGAGTAATGACCGACATAGAAGACAGATATGTATATTCAACAAAAAGAATATTTTTCGCAGGTGATGAAGAGGAAAATATACCTGAACTCGTCATAAAGCCTAGGGGAGAAGACGAAGTTCGGGAGACGAGAAGAATACTTCTTAAAGAAGGGTTTACTCCTGTGTCACGGGATAAGTACCTCCGCTCGGAACCGGAAAACCCGGGCAAAATAGCATTAATCGATTATACTGAACCAATATATCCTCCAGTCTCTCCCAACTCCCAAACCGGCTTTGCCAGCTTCTCAAATATACGGTTGGAAGGTTCCGGTGGAACAAAAACATTGGAAGAAAAATGTAAGGAACATACCATCTGTAAAGGATATTGCCCCATCGGGCAAACCGTTTATGGGGATGTGGAAACTTGGTCTCCAAAAGGACGTCTTATAATATCTCGAGAAATAACCTCCGATGAAGAAAGCGAAATAGAACAATCGAAAAAAGTTTCCGATATACTCTTTTCTTGTGCTGCTTGCGGCAACTGCTACAGAAATTGTACGGAGGAAATCGATAGAATGTATGAGGGCTTCATTGAGGCAAAGAAGAGAATTATTGAGAGAGGTCAACAAATACCTCACACAATAAAAGACGCTTTGGAAAGCACGTTGCTGCAAGGGAATCCTTACCAAGAGCCGAGGCGGAAAAGAGAGGAATGGATATCGGAAATTGATGCGGATATTTCCGTAGTAGAAGAAAGCGAATCAGTTGATTTACTTTTATTTGTTGGATGTTCGCCCAGCTACGAGGAGAGGAACCAAGAGCTGGCGAAAGCGTTGGCAAAAATTTTGGTAAATTATCTTGATTTAGAGGTTGGGGTATTAGGGAAAAAGGAGAACTGTTGCGGAAGTTCTCAACGGATCATAGGTGAGGAAGGACTTTTTGAGGAAATGGTAACAGAAAATTCTGAACATATCTCCTCCATCGAGTTTGATAACTTCGTTACGATAAGTCCCCACTGTTATGATGTGATTAAAAATGAATATCATAAATATGGCGGAGCTGACTTAGATCCGCTTCACTATACTCAGTTTCTAGTAAGGAGACTAAATACTGGCGACTTTTCTGAATTCGAAGAGAATGAAAAGACCGTGACTTATCATGATCCTTGCTATCTTGACAGGCACAATAAGGTTCATAAAGAGCCTAGAGATTTAATTAAAAAAATACCGGGGTTTGAGTATGTTGATATAGAGAGCACGTCTATGTGCTGTGGGGGAGGTGGGGGGAGGATGTGGTTCGATGACCCTCAGGTGGAGAAGAGACCTCCAGAACCAATAATTGAAAGCTCGCTGGATGCAGGGGCAGATATTCTGGCTGTGGCTTGTCCTTTCTGTTTGACCAATTTTGAGGACTCGGTGAAAACAATGGGGGTGGAAGAAAAGTTAACTGTTAAGGATATATCTGAACTCGTAGCATCTGCACTTTGAGTTAAATAAATGAAAACCGTAATTTTTTCGATTAAAACGATTTAACTCTTCAAATGTTGATTTATATACTCCTATTGTAAGTGACGGTTTATCTTTTTCGGCGTTCTTCCAGTAGCTCTTAGCTAGAGATGTTATTGCCCGATCTCAGCATCTGGATTGCAAAGCCCAAAAGTATTTGATGCATCTCTATGCAGACAAGCGGGAGAGCGGGACCTACTACAAGATCAGGGAGTCGTTCCGTGACGAGAACGGCAGGACAAAAGTTCGCAACGTACTTTATCTCGGCAGCGTCGAGAAGATATTCGAAAGGTTCGACACCCCGGTAGCCGAGAGCGCCGAACTTAAATCAGTCCCCTTCGGTCCGGCGGCGGGGCTCAGGTGGGCGTTCGAGGATCTCGGGCTGGATGACTTGTTCACGGAGGTCTTCGACGGGGAGGAAAGGCACGAGTTCCCCGCGTGGAAGAAGACGTTCCTGCTCGTGTGGCGCAGGTTCTTCAAGGACTTGAGCATGAGGGAAGCCGTAGAGGATTACTCGGATCATATCTTCCCGTTCTGGTGGCGGGAGGACGTCACGACGGTCCAGAGACTTTACCAGTTTCTCGGAGAGGGGCTGGACGGGGAAACGATCGAGACCCTTCAGGAAGAGCTGGCGCGCCGCGTCCTCGACGGAGAGCGGATCGAGGAGTGTCACTTGGACACCACAAATTACTGTACCTACGTTCGGGACGACACGGGATAACTGAGGGTCGGGAGGAGCAAGGATAAGGTGGTCGGTCGTCGGCTCGTGGGCTTGGCACTGGCTCTGACCGATCGGGAGATGCCGGTGTTCGGGAGCGTTTACCCCGGGAACAGGCACGATATCAATCTGTTTTCGGAACTTTTCCAGGGAGTTTGCGAGAGGGTCGAAGCCGTCGGTTCCGATCTAGAAGATGTCACGCTGATTTTCGACAGGGGTTTCGACGACGAGGACAACTTCGACCTGTCCAGGTCGTCGGACGCCCACGTCGTGGCGGGGGCGAAGAGGAACAGGAAACCGGTCAAGGGAAAGATCGATGACGCCGAGCTGGACGAGTTCCAGCTGTCTCACGAGACGGACCACGGCAAGTGTTACGTGAGGGATTCCGGTCGCATCGAAATCGGGGAGAACGAATGGCGGATCGTGCTATCCTACCACGACACGACCAGGGAGAAGATCCGAGAGGACATGAGGGAAACGAGGGAGAAGACGGAGGTCCTGCTCAACAGTTTGCGGGATAAGATCGAGAGCGGGGGGCGGGGTCGTCCGCTCACCGCGGGCGGCATCGAGGGTAGGTTGAGGGACGTCCTTAGGAGAAGGTACGGGTGTCTGGATTGGGATTTCGACGAGAGCGAGAGGGAGCTCGAGTGGGGCTGGAGCGAGGAGTGGGACCGGAAGTACGAGACGGCGGGGATCCATGCGGTCGTGACCGATCACGGGGATTGGTCCCCGAGCAAGGTCGTCAGGACTTATTTCAATCGTAAAGATCTCGAGGACATGTTTCACCTGACCAAGAAAGCGCTGGTCGTTCCGGTCGAACCCCCGTACGTCAAGGAGGATCACCTGGTGCGGGCGCACCTCTTCCTGGTCTTCGTCGGGCTGCTCTGCTATCAGCATATTCGAAGGGAGCTTCCGGACGAAATGTCCGAAAAGGACGTGAAAAAAGCGTTCGACAAGCTCGACGTCATCGTGGCGATGGAAGACGATTCCCTTCAATTCAAACTCGGCAACGTCGATAGGGACACGCTCCCCCTACTGACAAGCCTCGAGTTGGAAAAATTTTTGCCGGAGTAAGTCAGTTTGGGCTTTGCAACACGAAACGCCGAAAACCGGCTGAAACGTCAGTAAATGCCGTTAGAAGGAAAATTTAAAATCCCGGCTTACAATAAGGGTATATATAATTAGAAAATAGCACAATTTAACCTTGCTGGAAGGATAAGTTTAGCGAGACGAAAAATTTTTGATAAAGTTAAGGACTTGGTAAGTGGGATTACGATAGTAATGGGAGAAAGTAAGAACAAAAGTTGTAAAAAATTGATTGAGACTCTGAATTCCATCTTGGAGAATAGTAATTCAGAGAAAATCACTCAGGGGTATCAAAGTGTTGGTAAACTCAGGAGAAGGGACTTGGGATTATACATATTTTTTCTTGCAATAGAGAGAGGAAGTTGGAAGGAATTGGAGAACTTTTTAGAAGATTTTAGAGATTCATTGGACGGGGGAGATACAGTTTTTCTCAAAGCTCTATCGAAACTAGTAAATTCGGCGGGTAAGTCAGATTGAGCCATACTCCGATAGAATAGATAATAACCCCGCCCGAATCTAGTTTCTTTTATAGATATAATATCCCGTGGGATGCTTGGAAAAATAGGGATAGTCACATCGAAAGATAGAAATACTTTACTTTACATGGACAATTCTATAAGAGATAGGTTTTTTGAGGTCTATATCTACCTCAGGCACACCGTTGTACAGGAAAAAGAACGCTGGCGACGATATTTGCGATGGGATTGATTTCCTCGATAAGAGGACAGATAGAAGTAATCAGCACGGGCTGAGGAAGCTCTCGACATTCCTGAGAGGAATATCATCCCTGAGGACATTTCATTGGAAGTCAATCGAGCAGATTTCGAATCTGAGTTATTGGAAAGCTGTAGAGGCAGTTCAAGAACTATCACACTCGAACCTGAGCAAGTCCACACTTTGGAGGCGTGTCCAAGAGTTGGAGATCGACGCCGAGCCGAAAGATGACGTGGACGTGATTCTGGTCGATGAGACGAAGGTGCATAATCAGGGTGAGGAACCTTTCAACTACCTGCACCTGGTTCTCGGTTATAACACGGAAGAGGACAATTATTCACTCTTATCCGCCGGTGTGAACGAGGAATGGTCCAAAATCCGGAAAGAGCTTGAAAAAACACTGGATTTGTCGAACGTGTTCGTCGTTTGTGATTCTGATCGGGAGATAAACGACGCTTTCGAAGATGCAAAAGGAATTCAGATTTGTCATTTTCACGCTGTGAAGTACGTGGATTATTGTTTGTGGAAGGAGGACGCGCCGAAAAACTTCCGGAAGAAGATGCGTCGGATTTTGAAGTCTCGACTCTCCACTCTTCAGAACTCGGTTGAAAAATTCTGGCGGGACGAGGATACCGAAAGGTTGGAAGACCGAATAGGGTGGTTCCGTGAGGAGATGAACCAGTGGGTGGAGAGAGCCGAAGGTAGAGACTTCACGATGGCGGCGAACTACGTGCGAAAAGTCAAGGAGAAACTCCTGACTTTTGCAAGGGCAGCGTTGGAGGACGAGTACGTTCCGTACACCAACAATAAGGAGGAGAGAGAATTTCGGGAGAACGCTTATCGGACGAAGAGGATCGGCGGCAGTTGGTCCGAACATGGACTGCACAACGTGAGCCTTTGCCAGCTCGTCTCCAGGCTGGACGAAAAGCTTTTCAAAAAGATAAAGGAGGTGTACCTGGGCGAGACCGGCACGCTGAACTACAGCGTCAGCCTAGCGGGAGGTTAAACTTCCACCAATCGTGGGACGCTAAGAAGCCCTTTTTTCGTATTCGGTACCTCTTGGTTGTATTTCTAACTTAGTTCTTGGACGGTAGGGGAAAAAACAGCTTTATAAATTCAAAGACGATTCGGCTTTTCCAGTCGATACCTACAAGTCTATCGGGCTATCCGCTTGGTCTTACCAATAGCTACCAAGCTAGGACGAATCTAATATTAGATTTTCGCTTAGAAACAAACCCCTGATCTTTGCTCGATTCCATTTTTTACCGAATTAGGTAACAATCGAGACCAAATCCAGAAAGAAAAGCTAAACACATGAAGAAATAAATGAATGTCGGAGGACCTAAACCTCTTCGGAGAGGTATACTCTTTTCGTAGAGAGGATATGGGTCCTCCATTAGTTTACTTTTTCAGCACATATAGAGTAAAATCTAGTTTCTTTGTGATAGTGAGGTCAAAAGGAATTGCAAGAATTTATGTGTCTCTATAGACAATTAAGAAAAGAGGAAAAAGATGCCTGGAAATGAAAAATGCCCGAAATGCGGAAAAAACTACCTTGTTTACGATGTCGCAAAGAAAGAGGCCCAATGTCGTAACATGAACTGTGACTTCGTTGAAAGAGTAGAGGATAAGGTGGACTACGAAGGAAAGTTCGATTGAGAGAAAACTCATCTTGATTGTGTTCAGAAGAAATCAAGATTCACAAACCCTTCCTTCCAATTGCCAGTTTTTGGTACCTTAACCCTAAAGGTCAGAACAAATGAAGCTTGTTTATGACGAGAACTGCCAGTGCCAAGAAGAAATCGAAGAAAGGGGGAGGAATTCTTCGAATGGGGAAATGGCGTGACATCCTCCCCTACCTAATCGGAGATCAGGAAGGGGCTTCCAGCCAAAGCGAGGGTTCCCGTATTGCTCAGCAACTTACCGCCTCCGAGGAGGCTCCAGAGGTCGCTTCATGGCTCGGGGTTCCGGGCTGTGCCACGGCAGCCCCTGCACTCACCAGAGGTCTTATCTCGGACTTGCCGAGTGCCCGACCGGCGATATTTCTGGCACCGTTCACATCGGAATCTATCTCAAGACCGCAGTTTGAGCACTTGAACTCTCCAGCGTTCCTATCACCAATTTCTCCACATCGAAAACATCTCTGACTCGTGTATGCTTCATCGACTTCGATATATTTGATGCCCCTTTCCTTGCACTTATATTCAAGCATTTGCCTGAACGAATGGTGCGGAAATCGATGCAGTTTCCTGTTCATAGTTTTTCCTCTGTCTTGCTCCCGTATGCCGGAAAGATCTCCAACAGCGACTACCAGTCTATTTTCTTCGGCAAATTCCGCTATCTCTGTAGTCAATTTGTGCAACTTGTCTCGAACTTTGTCGTGTTCTCTCCTATGCCATCCTTTGCCGGTCTCTGATTGTCGCCTGAGATAGAAGTACTTCGACTGCACTCGTTTGATTTCACGTCCTCGGAATTCCGACTCCCGGCTGGGTAGTGCCACCGACACTACTGGGTTTCTCAACCCGAGGTCGATCCCGAGGGCGCCCTCGTGCTCTTTTAACTCTTCGACTTCTATCTCGACCGTGATGTCGAGGTGAAACCTTCCGTTTTTTCGTATGAGTTTGGATTCGCAAATTTCCCAATCCCCTTCAATTTCGATGTGGGTGTCGACGGGGACCTTCACGCCGCCATGCCTCCCAGCCACGGGTATTTTCACGAAATAGTCGCAGACATCGGACTCGCACTCTCGAACGTCTATCAGATCCTTTCTAATAGAAA
>CAYNPN010000050.1:0-14132 GCA_964399085.1 Hadarchaeota archaeon (SeqCode)
AAACAATGATTATAAGGAAAAAAGTTACAGTATGAAACAGGAGGAAGCTTAATTTGGATCTTTCCGATAGAGGCCAGAATATTCTCAAGTGGGTCATATACGCCATCATAATCTTTGCGGCGATTATGGGCGCAATTTCCGTCGCCTCGGGTTTCATAATGGATTACTACTGGTTCAAGGCCGTAGGATTCCTTCAGGTCTTCATGGTAAATCTACAAACTCAACTGGCTCTTCTGTTCGGGGCTTGGATTGTCACTACTGTGTGCCTCATCTTGGCTTGGAGGTCAATCAGCAATTCGCTCGGCGAACAGATTCCGGAACTCGGTGGAACTTTGTTCAAAGTATTCTCGGTCTTCATAGGGTTTGGAGTAGGTTGGTGGTTCAAGGGAGAATATCTCACCGTCTTGAAGTTTATGAACCACGTATCTTGGGGAGTGATCGACCCTATCTTCCAAAACGACGTATCATTTTATGTCTTCACTTTGCCTTTCATTCGATCCGTTCTATCTTTTGCTGCCGTAATTTCGGGTATAGTTCTCTTACTTTCAATTTTCACCTACGTAGGCGGCAGAATAGCTATAGAAACCCAGAAGGGCGAGGTCGATTTCACAAGCGAGGCCTCATTCTCAAATATCACACAGTTCCTCAAGTCATGGCCGATTATCGGATCGATCGGCGTTCTGACGGTAGTAGGGGCCGCCTTCATATGGCTCGGGCGGTTTTCCTTTCTTTGGAGCTTCAATCCGGGAGCATCGGTCCCGGTAGAGGCATCCTACATGGCCGTTCACTACCTCATTCCCTACACCTGGGTCAAGGCCTTCGGAGCACTCCTCTTCGGCGGGCTGGTGATTTACTCCCTGATGAATCTCAGAGATATCCGGGAAAGGTTGGAGTTCGGGAATGTGGGAGCCCTGAAGAGGGAGGGTGGTGTTCTGGTGGCGGTCTTCCTTATATTCGTAATCGGGCCATTAATATTCGGAGTGATAAACACGGTGAGCGTACAACCCAACGAGCCGACCATCCAGGAGGAATACATCGAAGCAGGAATTGAGTACACGAACAAGGCATACGATCTCAAAGATATCAAGAAGGTTTCCTATCCAGTAAAGTCGGAGAACCTCAGCGAGAACGAAGCCCTGAGCAGTTCCACCATCAGAAACGCCCGTATAGTCGATTACAAACCTACGAAAAAATACTACGAGCAAAACCAGGAGCTGAGGCAATACTACAGTTTTAATAACGTGGATGTTGATCGGTACGACATCGAAAATCAGAAGAAGCTCGTCGTAATCAGCGGCAGGGAGATCAGTGCCGGTGAGCTACCCCAGGAGGGCGGAGAATGGCAGAACCAGCACCTAATATATACTCACGGTTTCGGAGCTGCAGCATCGCCAGCTAACAAAGTCGAACCAAGTGGAGCTCCCATCATGAAGATCAAGTCCGTTCCACCCGAGAATGAATGGAAGGGGCTGGGAATCAAGGAACCCAGAATCTACTTCGGGGAGATAACCGATCATTACGCCATAGTGAAGGCCTCGGGCATCAAGGAATTCGACTACCCCAGCGACCCCGATGTCAGAAATACATACAAACCGGACCGCGGGATAAAAATTGGCAATCCTTGGAAGAAGCTCATAACTTGGTTTTACACGGGAGATTTCAAAGTCCTTGTCTCCAGATACGTAGGGGAGGACTCCCGACTACTCCTACATCGGAACATACACAAACGGGTAAAGAAGATTGCTCCCTTCCTCAATTACGATCCGAACGCACATCTATTCATCGACCAGGACGGGGGTCTACGTTATCTCCTCAACGGAGTTAGCCATGCGGAACGCTACCCATACTCCTATACCAGCGGGAGGGCACCCGGCTATCTGTCGGACAGCGTCAAGGCCTTTGTCAAGTCGAATACTGGGGACGTGCAATTCTACATTCAAGACAAAAACGATCCCATCGCTCAGACCTTCTCACGAATTTACCCGAACCTCTTTGTGGAGAATGAAATGCCCGACGTCTACAAGAAGCACCTCATATATCCCGAGAGCTTGTTCGATACTCAAATGAAGATTTTCGAGAGGTATCACATAAAGGACTACCAAACCTTTTATTATCAGGAAGACCTTTGGACGCCAGCCCTGGAAAGATACGAGAGTGGGCAGACGAGGATCGAGCCCTATAACATATTATTCGACGTCTCTGGGAGAAAGGGTTTCGAAAATAAGAAAGAGGAATTTACCCTAGTCAAAACGTTCACACCCCCAGGAAAAACCAAGATGAACCTGCGTGCTTGGGTCGGGGTTGCCCAAGACCCTGCAAACTACGGCAAATTTATCGCTCTCACGTTCCCGAAGGGCAAATTTGTCCCGGGTCCCCTTCAGGTGGAGTCGTTTATAGACCAGGAGGAAAATATATCCGAACAGCTCACCCTTTGGGACAGGGCGGGAAGTAGGGTACTGCGTGGCAACCTTCTGGTTCTCCCGGTCGAAAACGACTTACTCTATATCGAGCCCATCTACCTTAGCGCGGAAGCCGACGCCCTCCCAATGATGAAGAGGGTCATAGCAGGCTATGGCGAGGAGGTAAGGATGGAAGAGAACCTAACGAATGCCGTCAGATCTGTCCTCCGTAGGCGGAGGGTCCCGACTATACCTAGGGAGAACATTGCTCCAATAGAAAATATGGTGAAGCCGCTCTATCAAACAGTTCAAAGATATCTAGCTCTGAGAAACGAATACAACCAGCTTATCGGCCAAGGTGAATACCGACAAGCCGGTTTAGTCAGGGAGAACATGGCAAAGCTGGAAGAGAACATGGCAGGTATAATCGAAAGATGGGAGCTGGAAGAATAGCTCCTTACCAAATCATTTTCCCGAATCATCCATCGACGATCGATTCTATAGATTCTATTCTTCCCCCGAATATGGGAAAGCCCTGAGTATATTATAGAGGGCCGCAATCAAACCGATAATTAGTCCGGCGACGAGGCCCAAAATCTCTAGATCTGCCTGCTGTCCGAGCCTATAGCCGATGAAACCCGCTGCGAGGACCGTGAAGGCGAATGCGCCTCCGACGCCGATCGCCATCCCGACGTCCTTTACCGAGCGAGGCATTCCTTTAACCACCTGTACTATTTTTAAGACTGCCGACTAGTGAATTTTTGTATCCCGAAGTTAGTTATAAGTGGATTAAAGTGAAAAAACATCCCGCACACATGGAGACACGCGTGAGGTATAATGAAAAAGAAGAAAGTGGAAGACATAATGGAAGACTTCTATCAGGATTACCAGGACGATCCCACCGGCTGGAGCTTCTGGGTTTCACCTCCTCCGGAAAAGGAGGACTTCTACGAGGCCTACATCCTCCACGAGGACGAGGGCTATTTCCTGAAGCTCGATTCGATTTACTCGCCCAAACCCGTGGGAGTTGGAGCCAAACTGGGTATCGAGAGGGATCAACTGGTTGAAGACCTTCCCGAGTTCGGATTCAGGAAGTTCAGCCGTGAGGAGGTCAAGAGCTTCCTCGAGAATATGCCCAAACCCGACGAGTTCGAGTCCGAGGATGAATTCAAGGAGGCAGTTAAGGAAACTCATCAGAATGTCGTCGAGAAGGCCCTAGAAAAGGAGCCGAGACCGTTTGAATCACTCGAAGAGCAAGGGGAGTTGGCGGCCTTAGGGCCCTACTCATCTCAGAATCCGCTCGGGTATATCTCGGAGAAACAGGAGGAGCTAAGGAAGGACCTCTCGAAGAAGCTGGAAAGGATGATCAACAGAAACTATCCGGGTTATTACTGATTTTAGCGCATCTAGTCTGGCAAAAATTTTGAGAACCATTGGGCTGACTTCTTCAAAACCGCTTGATCCTTCCCCACGCTAAAAACGTGCCCTTCACCCTCATACTCGTGTAGTTCCTTCTCGACACGAAGCTTCTCACAGAAGCGCCTTGTATCCTCTATGGGAACGACTTCATCCATGGTCCCGTGAAACAGTAGGGTCGGCGTCTCGAGAGATTCCAGAACCTCTTCCGCATCGTATCCCCGTAGATCCTCGAAAAAGCTCTCGTCTATGTAATCAAACTCGCCCGGTTCGCCCTCAAGATCTACCCTTCCCTCGCGGGCCACCACCCCCCTGTACTCCGCAAAAAGATTTTCGGCATATGTGACCGGTGATCTAAGGGTTAGCGCCTTTACTCTCTCATCCCGGGGAGCCAGATGTATCGCGATTAGGCCACCGAAACTGGAGCCGAAGAGCCCGAATCTCTCCTCGTTCATCTCCCTCTCCAGGTAGTCCATTATAGTGACCGAGTCCTCGATTCCGGTGGTCAGGTTGAACTCGTGGAAATCCAGGTCAGACTCACCATAGCCCCTCCGGTCGAAGCGTACGGCCCTGAACCCCTCCTTCGCGAGGTAGTTGGCCCTCCATTCATAGCTTCCGCCCTTATCGGAGAAAAAGCCGTGCTGCAGGAGGATGGATCCTTTTGGAGATTCGGAAGGGCGATGGATGACGGCGGCTATCTCCTCCCCCTCTGAGTTTTCGATGAACTTTTTCTCGGATTCCATATTATCAGTTTGGTGTTTGGTTTCCGAAATTTTAACTTTTTTATCGAGAAGTCTCCTTCCCAATTTTGATCGGGTAGGTGATGAATCGATCCTTTTTTTATTGATAATGGATATTTTGGAAAGTAGAGAGGTTCCGAGTCTATATGCCGAGTTCGAACAGCCGAGTGTTCGAGCGTCAGGCTCTTCCGCAATAGATACGTGGGAGGGTTCGGAACGGGGTTCCAGTGACCGAACCCATAACTCGGGCGGAAGATAGTTACGGACAGATAGTAGTGGATGTCCCGAAAAGCAGTGCAAGTCCCGGGAACCTGCAAGGAGTGGCGAACCGTGTTCGCCTGAGAGACCGCCGTGTAGCGGGGCACTAATCTCGGATGTCGGTCTCGTGAATGGGTGGAAGCACCTTCCAAATGAAATTTGGTGGGTGAGGAGGTCACATTCCCCCTCTTTGGTGGAAATCAGGGTTTAATTTACTGGGAAGGCAGATTTTTCCCATTACGGTGTCCCAACTGGTGGACAGTTTTAGGAACTCAAGCCACTATCATTAATATGAAATTATGTCGAATAAGTATAAAAGTAATATTACTTATAAATAAAAATATGAAATAGTGAGTTAAGATGAAAAAAACAATATTAAGCGAACTGAGGTCCGAGCTGCTCGAAAGGGCCAGCTTGGACCGGCTTCCCGAACCAGTTTGGAAGAGGAGTGCAGCCCTGAACACGTGGGGGACCAACGCAATCGAGGGTAGCACGATTAATCGTGAGGATGCGGAGAAGATTCTCATTAAAAATCGGAGTGTAGGGGATAAACCCACTCGGGATGTTATGGAAACGGTCCAGCACGAGCGGGCTTTTAGGAATCTCTTAGATTACAGAGATGAGGAGATCACGCTCGAGACCGTTCTCGAGCTTCACGAAGAGGTTTTCCGCGGGATTCTCAAGGGAGCCGGACGATGGCGTCGGAACAACGTAAGGATCCGGGGTGCCAGTTTCTCTCCCCCGAGAATGGAAAAGGTCACTCGGGAAATGGAAAATTGGGAAACCGAGTATCGGCAAAGGGATATCGAGGGTGAGGAGGTCTTCGAACTGGGAGCTTGGATGCACTACGAGTTCGAAAGGATTCACCCATTCTCGGACGGAAACGGACGAGTCGGGAGACTGCTGTTAAATCTCCACTTTCTAAGAAGGAACTGGCCTCCAATTCACGTCCTGCCGGAGCACAGAGAAGACTACCTGAACTCCCTCAACGATGCCGCAGAGGGCGATTTCGGGGCCCTCGAGGATTTCCTCAAAGCGAGGATGGGCTCCAGCCTCGTGGATTTGCTAGACCAGCTGGGTACTGAAAGAGACGAACTCATATCTCTTCAGGAGGCCTCGGAGGAAAGCTCTTATGGAGCGCGTTACCTGGCCCTTAGATGCAAGCAGGGTGAACTCCCGGCCCTAAAGTCAAACGGTAGATGGAAGACGAGCGAGAGGGCTTTGGAGCTGTACAAGAGGGAAGTCGGTAGGTTGAAATAACACAACTTTCTTTGAACTATATTTGATTGGATTCCTTCAAGCAGTTTCTTTTGAGTGAAGAGTGAAATTTTCTTACGAATGCGATTTCAAACACCTGAGAATTTTTTACCGAAATACCAGAAACTCCTTTTGATGAACCAACAAAATCAAGAGGTTCAAAAATTCGTTTCCTGCGCTTTGGACGTTTTCGGAGATCCATCGATGCTACTGATTTGCGGGAGTACGGCCAATGGAGAGATGACGGAGCTTTCGGATGTGGACGGAAATGCGTTCGTCGACACGAGGGACGAGGATAAACTGAGCAGGCTGAAGGAAAATTTCGAGAGATTGGCCGAGGAAAAGTACGGCAAAACCACGGAAGGGGGATTCTACGAACCTCACTGGTCCCTTTTCGTCCTTCCGAAGGAGGCCATCTACAGGAAAGAGATTTTTTCGCGGCACGTCAACGGCCTACCCACCGACTTTACTATGTTCAACCTCAAGCACAACACCTCAATAGTTTACGGGGAGGACCTTAGGGATGAAATACCCGTTCATTTCTCCCCGGTTCTGATCGATGAATGGGCGTCATTCGCACCTAACTATCATCTTCGCCGGGCGGAAGAGTTGTTGAAAGAGAAAAAATGTCGGAAGGCCTGCTATGCTCTCTCACGGAGTATTCTACAGGGTTCAAGAGTAGTGGTATGGAAAGAAGCCGAGTGCATTTCGTCGAGTTACGAGAAAATCGTTGGAGTGGTTAAGGATTTCTCCGAGAGTACCCTGCTCGAATGGGCGCTCGAAAAGAGGAATAAGGACTTCGAATCTACACCTGAGGAGCTAGGAAAAAGGTTGGAGAGGGCAAGAGGGTTCTTGAGGACTGTAATCGAAAGATACGTTCTTTAGGGGTTTGAATAAGCCAGATAAGGAGATAGCGCTCTCAATTTAGACAAAACATATCTTCCGGCCCTTTGAGATAGTTCGAGTACTTATCAAAAGATGTGGTTTTAGACACCTCTGAATGACTAAGGGAGCTGACTTCTTTCTCGGCTTAGGCAAGTGGACTTTCTGGCAAGATCCTGTTAATCCATAATGTTAATAGTTATTATCATTATAATGATAAAAAGATAAAATGTTGGAGATTATCAATCAACACGTGGTTAAAATCGCTCTAGCTCTACATGAGGGAGACTCCGTTTTGCAGGTCGCAAAAAAGACGGGCTCATCCTACGGATGGGTTCATAAGTGGATAGAAAAGTTGGAAGAGATTGGAGCAGTCAAACGGGGAGACGGAATAGAAATAAATGATGAAACCCTTCTTAAAAAATTCAGAGATATAGCAAAATCTGTAATAAGCCGAAAACTAGAGTTAAAAGATGCATACCTCTTGCCAAACTTTTCGGGAATGAATTACGCATACACAAAAACGGATGCAGTATATATATGGACAAAGGGTGGCTACCAAATCGGGAGAAGTCGAAGAAACTATCCCATCTTTATCAAGGTATTAAAGGAAGATTTGGAAGAGTGGAAAAAATTCCTTCGGAGTTTCTCAATCGATTACAGCATCGGAAAAAGAGATGGAGATAATATTTACTTCGTTTTGTTTCCAGAGGACAGCTTTGAAACGGAATGGGTAGAAAACGCTTCCGTAGAGCCCTTGCAAGAAGCGGTCGATTGGGCAAGGAAATACGAAGCCAACTTCCTCCCTGCCTTGGAAATACTAGGAAAAATGTACGGAATCGATCTAGACGTGGAATATAGCGAGAGAAAAATGATAAAATGAAAGACATGCTTGGGAGAGAAAATCAGATCTTCGATATTTTAGAGAAGTTTATGAATAGGGATTTGGAATTCGTACTCGTTGGTGGATATGCAATATCGGCTTTCAGTCACCGTTTTTCAGTAGACGCAGACCTTGTGATAGAGGAGAAAAAGCTGGAAAGCTTCACAGAATTTCTAGAAGACGATGGCTTTAAGGAGATTCAAAGCGAAGATCTCGGAACTATATATGGTGGGAAGTTCTTGGCGTACGAAAAAGGAAAGGACTTCCCCGTAACTGTGGATCTACTAGTAAACTCCCTTGAATGCAGACAGACAAGAGCATCGTGGAGTTATGAATACCTGAGGGAAAACTCTTCTCCCAGCGAAGTAGAGGGTTCGGAGAGATCCGTGGAGGTTGTGATTCCTGAGAAGGAGCTCCTAATAGCTATAAAGCTTCACAGCGGGCGATTGACCGATGTCAGAGATGTGGTGGCTATAGGTCCGAAGGTTGAATTTGAAAAATTAAAAAAACATGCCGATAGAGGAAACAGAGAAAAATTTTCGGAGGTTTTGGAAAAATCGGTAGATACAATAGAAAGCGAAAGATTCGAGGACTCCTTTAAGGGAGTGTTTTCTGAAAAGCGTCTGGCCGAAGAGAACATAGCTCTAGTTAAAAAGCTCATCAAAGATTTAATCGAAAACCTATAAATCCATCAACGGTTGAAGCCAAAACTTCCCACAACCTCTATTTTGGAAAATATGACTAGAAAGTATCGGGGACTTCTTTCCCAATAACTATTGAAGAAGTAAACTAAAGCGCCCTGGCGATCACGGGAATCAGCCAGAGGAAAAAGACTACGTTGAAGAAAGGAATCCCGGTCTGCACTCCTCCGCTCCCGGTCTGCATTTCTTCCGAATCCGCTCCCTCCGGGAGGTCGCCGGGTTCCAGACCCACATTTTCAACTTCGTGAGCCAGCAACCTCTCCCCAATGTACTCCGAAGGGGTCCACCCCAACGGATTGTTCTTGCCCGTGGCCTCCGCCCAGATCCAGCCGGATTCTCCCTCGAACTCCCAGGTAGTGTTGGCTCCCTCGTAGCCGGGCAGGTGCACCAAGCATGCGGCGTGCCCCGGTGCTAGAACGACGGCACTCCTGAAGCCCGCGGCCTTGTACATCACGGAGAGGAGGACGGCGTAGTCCTCACAGTCTCCGCCCGCCTTCCCGTCCTTGAGGATGTCGAGGGCAAGCTCGTCGGCGTTCCGGGCGAAATCCTCCTTCCCGAAGAGCGCCTCGTCGGACGTGTATTCGACCATATCCCTGACCTTCCTGAATATTTCCTCCGCGAGCCTCTGCCTGTCTCCGTATTCCGATGCAAGGTTCTCTCCCCAGGAAACGGCCACGTCCGAGTAGTCTCCAAGGCTCTCGCGGGCTATCACCGGGCGGAAGGATTCCGCTTGTCCATTTCTCACCTCGACCTGAAAGAATCCATCTTCTCTGGTAGCACGGGTTCTGCAGACTCCCCAGCTGTCGTAAACCTCGGCTCCCTTCTCGTACATGTTTTCGGAGTGGTCGGCGGCACAGATGCCCGCGGAGGCGAGCAGAATCAGAATGCCGATTACAGTTACTATTGCCGTCTTCATTCTTTCTACCCCATTCTCCCCGGGTCTTCAGATGGACATGGCGAGGGCGCTGTGGACGATCAGGCCGAAGAAGACCATATATCCGAACACGTAGACACCCGTCGCCTCGGGATTGTCCTGAATGGAGCGGAAATCAATCTTGGGGGTGAGTCTGTCGAATAGGTTGAAGAGACCGACCGCAAGGAGGACGCTGGCGAAGAAGCTGGCGGCGATGAGGCTCAACCTCCTCAGGCTCACGATGCTCCCCAGGAAGGTCTGACCCACGGCTAGGTTCGAGGTCAGGGCTCCGTGGATTACAAGGCCGAGGAATATGAGGAACCCTCCGATGAAAAGCCCGGTCGAAACCGCGCTTTTCCCGATCTCCTCCCTCTCGTGGATCTGGGGCGTCAACGCGTCCAGAAATCTTATCCCGAGCCAGCTCAGGAAAGTGCTGATCAGGGTCAAGAGGGCCACTCTCGCAACCCAGGCCGTGATGAGCCAGTAGAAGGAATGTGTGGGTCCTAACATCTTCTCTCCCGGCGATTCATTTCTCCTCCCCGGATATAAATTCCAAGGTTCTCCGGAGGTTCTCGATAATTTTTTAGAGGTAGGAATATCTCTTCATCCCGGCGATGAGGCTCGGATTCTCAGTTATGGCGGCGTCCCGGAGCTTCAGCGGCACGTCCTTCTCCTCCACCAGGAATATTGCCTCTCCCGACTTGTACTTGTAGCTCGGGTCCACGATCGAACCTCTGGGCGGGGGTATCGACTTGCTGTACTTTATCTCGGCGTGGGGCATCTCCTCGCGGAAGGTCTCGATGCTCTCCTCCTGTATCGGGACGTTCTCCTTCTCAGGCAGTTCTTGAGGAAGCACGAAATCGAGAAGGCACCCACGCACATCCTGTTCGGGGACGGAGAAATCGTGGGGGGGTAAGATGGGCACCATGGGAGACAAGCAGCTCAAGAGGATGTTCGAAGATTACCTTTGACCCACCGTCGAGTATAATCCTAACTTCCTTAGCTCGCTTCCTATCGGATATCTCCCAACAATTTATTCAATTGTGGATTAAGTAGCCTTGGGAGTTTTAAAGTTGGCTCATCTCCTTCAGATATCTCGTCTACGTCCTCTCCCCTAACAATAGAAACAACGTAATATTCCCGCAGGCGCTGAGAAATCCAAGGACTTATGATGTCTATTTTTCACCTATATACGTAGCTATCTGCTTAGCAAACTCATCGAAATCCTCGAGGTTCTCCCTGAGTTTTTGATGTACTATCTCCTCATCAATTTCGGCGTATTGATGCACGAGAATATTTCTAAATCCCGCAATGTCGGCGAAATTACTCGCGAAATCTTCATCAAGGATTTCGGATTCGCCCAACTCTAGTATCATTTCCCTATAGCTGTCGGGCTTTTCGAAGTCCTCGTGCGAAATTATCATCGAGGAGATATCGATAACTACCTCTATCGACATCTGAAAAAATCTCTCCGCGGCAGCACGCTCAACCCTGTCCTTCCTGAACTCGGAAAGACTCGATTTGCTGATTTTCCTCAGCTCATCGACGTGCCCCTCCAACCGTTCCAGCTTGCTTTCGATTTCCTCTTTCACTCCAGACCACCCTTCGCAATCCTTTTGACTTTCGCATCCGCGTGCCTTTCCCGATAGTACTTCATGTCGAGGTTCCTTCTCACTATCTCCGATTCTATTCTGATCCGGTCGTCCTCCGAGTTCTTGAATACGTTTTCCCCGGACTTAACGACGTTGAAATTGAACAGGAGGTCGGCGTCGTTCATGGACGCCAAATCGATATCATCGCCCAAGATATCGATTAGCTCATTGAGAATATCGAGGTAAACCTCCTTCCGTCGGTCCTTGGGAAGGGTCTCTTCAAAATAAACTGCGAAATCTATATCCGAGAGCGGACCGACTTCCTCTCGGGCAACGGAACCGAAGACATATGCCAACAAAACTTCCTTTTCTTGAAAAATTGCCTCGAGGTCTCCCTTATGATTTTTATATTTATCCAAGAGTTTTCTGCCCTTCAATCTTTTAACCCCTCCAGATTTACTTCCCATTTTATAATTTTGGAGCGGGGGTATTAATTTGACGTTTTCTTTTGCTCGAAGTGGTTCTTATCGACATCCGATTCTCCGAATTCATTCACGAACTTCTCCACCTTCCTTGGATGAGATTTCGGAATATCTACGCCCCTGTTCGCCAGCATTGCAGAAATGGCCTGCTCCATAGCATCATAGGAAGATTTGACCATCCATCAGCAGTTCATAATCTTAGATTTTTTCTCTTCGAGCAGATTTTTACTCCCAACTACGCTTGGGGATATCGGTTTAGAAAGTAAACTGAAGTTCAATCCCCGATTTCCTCGGAGTCGTGCCCCCTGATGAAGTCGAAATACCTCTTCATCCCGGCGACCAAGCTCGGGTTCTCGGTTATCGCCGTGGGAAGTGGTCTGAAGAACTTCACTAATACTGAAAGGAAATTTGACATTTAAGGCTACCAATCTCCTTCTCGATAGGCTACTCATACAAATGCGATTAACAAACGGGATAAGAATGCGGGGTCTTTCATTGCTTACGAGTGAAAATAGAAACGCTTGGTCTTCTTTTGGGAGATTCCTCTAATCCACGAAACGGTTTGAAAAAGCCTAAAACCGAACGGGTTTGAATATTAGACGGTAAAAGTGATTGAAAAATCCGATATAGAGAAATGTATTGAAACGGATCAAGTCAGGCTCACTCTTCACATTAGGAAAAGGATGGATGAGCGTGACATCACCACCGACGAACTTTTCCGTATCCTTAGGGAGGGAGAAATTACGGAGAGATACCCGGAGGCGAACCTTTCCCGAGCTGTTTGATTGAGGGTATAACTGAAAAAGGTAGAAACCTCTCCGTGGTCTGTTCTCTTTCTCCTGAAAACATATTAGTTCTAATAACTTCATATGAAAAATAAGGAGAATAAAAATGGAGAAATGCGTGCTCTGCGGAGGGGAAATTCGGGAGGAAAAAAGATCCTACGACCTCCGTATGGGCAAAGACGTATATAGGTTAAAAGAGGTCCCAATGGAAGTCTGTAGCAGATGTGGGGAGGAATATCTAACTCCCGAAACTTCCAGAAAGATAGATGAAGCGAAAGAAAAAATCCGGGATAATAAAATTAAGGTTACACAGAAGGGGTCGACCTACGAAGCAGCTCTCGTCTAAGTGAAAAATCATAACTTTAGGCGACTTCTTCCGGCATTTACAAGCATCGGCTCTTTGAAGAGGTTCCTTTAGGGGATTTTTTCGGCGGATATTCCGTGTTCTTCGGCGTATTTGATTGCTTTCCTCACTTCTTTCCCATCGACGGTCGATAACACATCCGCTATTTCTCCTGGGCTCATATCCTGAATCTTATGCATTTCGTAGATTTGATCCACGGAGACGCGGGTGCCCTCAACCCTCGGCTTGCCTCCGATCACTTCAGGGTCCACCGATATCTTCTCAGTCATGCGATAAACATCTCAAATCCTACTCTTACTCACTCTTCTCTAATTCCTGCTTAAAAAGAGGTTACAATTGGAGATATTTCTCTGTACACTCAAAACATGAGTAGCTTCAACTAGTAAACAATTGGTTTACAGCGCTTCGAATGAGATTTATTTCTACTTGTAAAAGGTTAGCCGCAGATTCGAATATTGCATTATCCAAATTTTTTTCGAGGTCGTTGAACTTCTCCTCCGATATCAGATTCCGAATATTCTTTCGTATTTTCTCGTAAGGTTTAGTATACCATAGTAAAGAGTGTAGGTCGGCGAGATCCTTCACTCGTTTATGGCCTTTTTCTCTATCAGGGAGGGAACTAACTTTCATCGCAGCCAGAACTTCGGGATAGGGGATGAAAATCGAGTCCGGGAGTTCCCAATCCACATAATCTCCGAGAGATTTAGCTCTTTTCTTTTCGAACACATGATTAAGAAGAGGTTCGGCAGGCGGGTGAAAACCGAAAGCTCTCTCAAAATTTTTCAAGTTCTGATTATCGGGGAGAATATCAATCGAAACGGTAAAAATCTGATGCATCGGCAGTTCTTTCACTTCGCCCTCCGTCAAACGAGTCATTGTTTCACGGTTGAAATTAATCTCAAAACCAAATCTGCTCTTTATGTAATCGAGACCCTCTATTCCCCCTAAAGACCTCCCGATAGCTTTTTCTTTTAATTCGCTCGGTTTCCAGGAAGGGTCAACTCTAACTCCGAGATCAATATCTCTGGAACCGATATAATTACGTTCCGTCTCTGCTTTGAATCCGTCATTTACGTGCATGTGTACAGCCCATCCTCCAATCAAAGCAGCTGGTGGTTCTATTACCTCAAGAACTTTTTCTAATTCTTGTTCCGATATTTGAATTATACGATTAACGTAATATTCCCTAACCAAATCAATCACCATATGTAACCACATGCTTCTCTTCATGAGGAAGCACTCGACTTTCGAGTAGCCTAGGCTTCAATCCCCCCCGAAGAAGACGTTTCGACCTCACCGACTCTCGAACCGTGGGCGCACCTACGGACACCCGCTCGCCCGATGATCTCCTTGTAGTACTGGGCGATATTTCGGGACGTGTTCAGGTCGGCGTCGAAGGAGAATACACAGCTGTCGCACTCGGAAAACCCTCTGGCTCTTTCGAAAGCCAATTGGAGGGG
>CAYNPN010000051.1:0-13779 GCA_964399085.1 Hadarchaeota archaeon (SeqCode)
AAAACGGTCGGAAGCACCTTCCAAATCGCCAGATTTGGTAGGTGAGGATGTCACCTTTCCAATTCCCGGACCACTTCCTCGACCAGTTTCTCTGGATTCTCATTCGAAACGATCTCTCTTCCGGGCCTACCGAACTTGTCGGCCAATCTAGAGAATTCGCCTGCTGCTCCCGAAATTCCTCCCAAAAGGCCGATGACCTCCCTCTGCCCGTAGGCGATTGTGAGTTCGTTGAGGGTGCCCATCCGCCCGCCCGTGGCTATCACGGCATCGCTGCTCCTGACCAAGACGACGTTTCTGCCCTTGTAGCCGAACCCGGTGTAAATCATGAAGTCATGATTCTCCACGGGGTACCCGTACTCTTCCACGTGTTCCTGCCTGTTAGACGCCGGGGAGATGCCCGCAGTCGAGCCACCCTCCTTTTTGGCCCCTCTCACTGCGGCGTAGGGTAATCCAGTGCACCCACCTGTCAAAAGTCTGCAGTCCATCCGGGCAATTTTCCGCCCGACCCGCTCGGCCTTTTCCTTACCTTCCGAATCCCGGGCCGAGGAGCCGATCACGCCAATCTGGAACTTAGATTCGTCTTCCAATATACTTCCTCCATTCTTTAATTTTACTTCTCCTATTCAATTCTTCTCCATCCAACATCTTGAGCTTATCCGGTAGGGAAATTACAAAATTTGTGCCGGAAAATCCAAGTGCTCCATCCGTGGGAGAAGTCAGCACTGATTGACCAAATATTCTTTCCGCTTGGTTTAGTCCTAACGATAGCAATCTGGCCGAGGATAGAGCCTGGCTTTCATACGAAAACCCCAGGCTGCGGCGTGGCTGCTCCTCGGCTCCGTGTTCCTATATTGGCCTATTCTCATGGAGGCACTATTGGGTCCCATACCCTGATTGTAAGATAATTAAATTTCTGAAATTGACAGCTTGTCCCGAAAGAACACCAATTTCATTGGAATAATACAAAATAAAACAAAGAAGCGTAAAGATTATAGGGGTCGGAACTTGGACGTTGACGAGGTCAAGAAGATTCTCAGGCAGGCACTTCCAATTCTGTTGGTATGCACGCTATTTCAGATAGGAGCCGGATCATTTTTGGGAGTTGCGGAGAAGAACTTCGCGCTTCCCGGGATTCTCGTAATGGTCCCCCCTCTCTTGGCCCTCCGGGGAAACATCGGCGGGGCACTCGCCTCCCGGCTCGGAACCGGCCTCCACCAGGGTGTCATCGATCCTGAATCGCTCACCGGTCCCGAGGTCAGGACAAACGTCGGGGCCTCGCTCTTTCTCACATTCTTTATTTCTTCCGTCACCGGGGTTTTATCATTCGTCGTCACGGTCTTAACGGGGTTGCACCCATTCTCATTCCATCTCCTCTTGTCACTGGTTTCCATCGCGGTCATTGCAGGAGTTGTATCGGGTTTCGGGCTGGTAGGTTTGACCGTCCTGGTGGCGTTGTTCTCCTACAGACGGGGATGGGACCCCGACAACATCACTAGTCCTCTGATGGCCTCGACCGGCGACCTCTTCACCGTCTTTTCAATTTACATCGCGGTTATGGTGGTGCTCTAGATGGCCGTTTATCAGTTCAAGAAAATCGTTGGGGACAGCTATCGGGTCCTGCTGGTATCCGTGATGATAGGCCTCGGGGCAGGCTATCTTCTGGATTCCTACACGGGGCAGGCCACGGCCATAATATTGGCGATGGTCCCTCCACTCAACGGGATCGGGGGGAACATCGGGAGCATTCTGGGGGCCAGGCTCTCGTCCGCCCTCCATCTCGGTACCATAACTCCCGAGTTTAGGGGTCAGAGCGCTCTGGGAATTAATTTGGCCGCCTCGGCATCTCTCGCCTTGATAGTTTATTCGTTCACCGGAACCTTATTCTTCCTGATAACCCGGCTTTCGGGGGGAACCCTCATGAAATCGATCAGGACTGCCGTGATATTCTTCGGGGCGGGGATGCTCCTGACCGGAATCATTGCTCTCACGAGTATCACTGCTGCCTTCATATCTTATAGGAGGGAGATAGACCCCGACAACGTGGTGATTCCGGTGGTTACGACCGTGGTCGACGTGGCTGGGGTGGTAAGTTTACTAATAATGGTATCAATAATTGGATTGTGAGCCTATGAGTGAAGAAAGAAAAGAACCGCATAACGTGCGGGAACTCTTGACCGAGACCAAGGACGTCTCGGATACTATAATAGATCTGGCCTACGCCTCCATTCTCTATGAGGACGAGGAGCTGGCGGAGCAGGTGAGGAAGTTGGAGAACCGGATGGACGAGCTCATGTACCAGATCAGGGCGCTGGTGGCGGTCTCAGTGAGGAGCTACGAGCAGGCGGAGAGGGCAACGGGGATCCTGCAGGTCGCAAGCGCCGCGGAATCGATCTCCAATTCGGCCGGGGACCTGGCGAACCTAGTTCTGAGGGACATCGACATCCACCCTGTCGTGAAGGAATCGCTGAAGATTTCCAACGAGAGGATTTCGAAGATAGAAATCAGGGATGATTCGGATATCATCGGGGAAAAGCTTGAGGTTCTAAAACTTCCCTCCCAATTTGCAATCTGGATACTAGCCATAAAGAGGGACGACGAGTGGATAATTTCCCCTGAACAGGACGAGATAATTGAAGAAGATGATATCATAATCGTCAGGGGGCCTCAGGACGGTATAGACAAGTTCTGCCTCATGGCCCACGCTCCCGAGAGAGATTGGGAGGTCGGGCACAAATACAAGAGGCTTAAGGAATTGCTGTCGAGGATGAGAGATAGCGTCTGCTCCATGGTCGACATGGCCTTTTCCTCGCTCCTATTCAGATCCGAGGAAGTGGCGGAGGAAGTTAGAGAACTCGAAACCAAGTTCGACGAGTTTAATTATGAGGCCTGGCGGGAGGTTCTAGAAGCTGCCAAGCTTGAAGAGGACGTAATGTATCTCAACAGCGCCCTTCAGGCGGTAAAATCTCTCGAAAGTATCTCCGATGCCGCCGATTCAATTGCGGACGTCATTCTGAGGGGGGTGGATCTGCATCCCGTATTCGTGCAGGCGCTCGAAGACGCCGACGAAAGAATTGCTCGGGTAGGGGTTGCAGAGGACTCCTCCTTCACGGGGCATAAACTTGGCGAGTTGGAGCTGTGGAAGAGGAAAGGAGTTTACGTCTTGGTGCTGAGAAAGGGAGATCGCTATATTCTCAATCCAAGTAGAGAGACAACAGTGAGTAGTGGAGATAGAATGATCCTACGAGGTTCTGTCAAGGGGGTAAATGAGCTTATAGAGGTCGCCGAAGGGGAAAGGAAGTGGAAGCATCTCGAATGACTCCCCGCTAAGATCTTTCTGAGTTTCACTGTTCGAGGCTGAGGAGGGCTACCTTTTCCAAAATAATTTCTCGTAGGGATGAAACATCGAGTCGGTTCCCCGATATAGAAAAGACCTCCTTCAGGGATTCCATCTTTTCATCTGTAATTTCGAGAACATTCATATTCTCCTCCAACCCCATATATTCGCCAATTTTCTCCAGAGAATTTCGGACGTCCGATTTATTTTTCCCTATAGAAACCAAGACCACTCCCTCCGAACTGCTGTTTATTCCCACCCGATCCAGGGATTTATTTATCTGCCTAAGGCCGGCGACCCAGCAGGTAAGTTCGATTGAGGGGGAGTCGGCAAATGCTCTATCGTTTTCGAGGGCCTCAAGGGCCAACTTCGAGGCATGCAGGATATGTTCTCTCCCGGCAATCCGGGGCGCGTCGAAGAGTTGGCTGATTGTTCCAAAGGACTCGTCGATTTCATTCACTTTCCCGATGATTTCCTCGATATCTTCTATCCTTAGGTTGCCACCGGAGATGGCCACCCATCTCTCGCCGAAGTTCCCCCTTATTTTGGTAATATCCATTTTCATTTTTAGTCAGCATCCAGTTTTCCAAAAATATAGCTTTTCGATAAATCTTTCTTTCCCTTTTGAGTGGTATCTATTATAAGTCTCTCTTGACTTGATTATTTTGGGAGAACCATGAGAGCCACGGCTAAAAAGGTGAAGGTCGAGGACCTGATAAACGGGGAGTATAATCGCACTCCGGAAGGGGAGCCCAATTCTCTGACGACTCCCTGGGAGCAGGAGGTGCTGAGGGTCAACCTCATAGCGACCGTGGTCGACAAATTTGTCCGCGATGATGGAGGCTACGCAACCCTGCATCTCGACGATGGAACCGGTATCATCCGAGCAAAAGCCTGGGGTGACGATGTCGAGGACCTGGATAATTACGGGGAAGGGGATATCGTGAACGTCGTGGGCAAGGTCCGAGAATACGACGAGGAAATTCACGTCGTCCCGGAAATTATTCGAGAACTCGATGACCCGAATTGGGAGCTCGTTAGGGAGCTCGAAATCCTGGAAAATCGAAGAGATTTGCTGGAGGAGGGCATAAAGCCGGACATCGAAGAAGAAGGGGAGTCCGAAATAGAGACGGAGGTATTCGAAGTATCGTCCGAGGGAACCGAGGAGTCTCAAAAGGTCGGTGAAATTGAGACACTCGGCGAGCCGATGGAGGCGGAGGACGAGGAGCCCCAATTCTCGGACGAGATGAAGGATAAGGTTCTTTTGGCCCTGGACAAGCTGGAGGGGGAGGACGGAGCAGACATATCCGATCTGGCGGCCGAAGTGGACGAACCAGTCTCGAAAACGGAGGAAATCCTGGGCGTACTATTAAATGAGGATAAGGTATACGAACCAATAGCTGGTAAGTTCAAGAGGTTGTGATAAAAATGACTGAGGAGAATTATGAGGATCTTTTGGATAGGGCCGAGGAAGAAATTCCAGAAACGACGAAGGAGGAAAGCCGCTTCAAGGTCCCCGAGGCAGACGTAGACGTTTCCGGAAACCAGACGACGCTCAAAAACCTTAGATCCCTAGCAAACGATTTGGGCAGAGATCCGGATCATCTAATGAAATACCTGCTCAACGAATTGGGAACGGCCGGAAATCGGGAGGAAGACAAAGGTGTATTTCAGGGAAAGTTCGACGAGCACGAAGTTCAGGAGAGAATAGACAGATACACCGATGAATACGTCCTGTGCAACGAGTGCGGCAGACCGGATACCGAGCTCATCAAAGAAGGTCGGGTCTTTATGCTGAAGTGTGAGGCATGCGGCGCCCGATCCTCAATTAAGGGAAGCTAAAAATGCCACAGCTCTCCATAAAGAGAAAGAGTGGCGAAGTGGTCGTGACGATTTGCGACTCCGAACTTTTCGGCGAAAAGTTAGAAGAGGGAGATCTCAAGCTGGAGGTCGACAGATCCTTCTACGAGGGGGATGAGGTAAGCGTGGAGGAGTGTCTGGAGGCTCTGCGGGAGGCCACGATCGCGAACATGGTCGGTTCCATCGTAAAACACGCCGTCGAGGAAGGCTATATAGAGTCGGAGCACGTTCTCGAAATTGATGGAGTCCGGCACGCTCAGATGGCCATACCTTAGGAATAGGCTCCGGAGGAAACCCCGAATGCCTTCTAAATTTTGCTATAAATGTGGTGCTCTCGAAGAGGACAAAGGCCCTCTAATCGAGGGTCTCTGCCAGGACTGCTTCAAGGAAGAAAATCCGCTGATCAAGGCTCCCGAGAAAATAAAGTTGGAGATATGTCGGGAATGCGGCGCTTACTTCGTAGGCGACAAGGCCTACGATGTCGAGAGAGACCCTGCGAACGAGTACCTGGAGGCCGCCAAGGAAGAAATCTCCTCTCATGCCGAGGTTCTCCAGAAAGGACCGACGGGGACCCGATACGTGAGCCTTGACGAGGCGGAGGAGGTGGACGTCGGATTTGAGGCCAGATATACTTCTCCCGAAAAAATTTTGGTGGAGGTAGGGGTACAAATAAAATCGTTCGAGTCGGATTCCCCGTTCACTGATAAAACGTCGGTTGAAGTCGAACTCGTGGAAACCACCTGTGAGATATGCAGGAGGATAGAAACCGGATATTACGAGGCAGTCCTACAGGTCCGAGGAGAGGATGAAATTCCGGAGGATAAATTGACGGAAATTTACCGGGCACTCCAGGAAGAGTTCATGAAGATGTACGACAAGGACCGCGAGGAATTCGTCTCTCAGGTGAAGAGGAAACATGGAGGGATGAACCTATATTTGAGCTCCTCAAAATTGGGGGAGGACCTGGCCAGGTTCCTAAAGAAGGAGTACGGGGCCGAAACCGATCAATCCGCCGAACTGATAGGTCAGACGGACGACGGTAGGGATAAGTATCGCGTAACTTACGTGGCAAGGCTTCCTCTTTAGATTTTTTGTTATGGGTGTAACAAAATTCGACCTTGTTGGTAGGGCTAGAAATTTATTAATATGGTTTATTCCAACTGTCCGTGAGATTTTTCTAGTGGAAAAATAAAATAAAAAATTAGAATTCGGAGAAGGAAAAATGGTCGAAAATAAAGGATGTGGCTGTGGAGCCGGTATGAAAAAAATCCGCCAAATCGAAGTGGGCGGGGAAAAGACCGGGATAGCTGGTATTCTCGAGATTTACAAGGAATACTACGACAAAGGCAAGGATCCCGAGGAAATTGACGGGGAGGAGCTATTAGAGGTTCTCGGAGGAATTAATCATATTCCCGAGGATAGAGAGGATGAGTACAAAGAGGCCTTAATGAGAGAGTATAAGAGATACTACCGTGATCGGGAGAACAATAGGCCGCCCAAACTTCTCAAAAAGTGAAATCGGAGTCATCTAAATTTGTTTGGTAAAATCATCTCTGCACGATTAGACATTTTCCAATTATTACAATTTTGTTGTATATACAACAAATAGAGAGTTTTAGGCCCCCCAATAACCGGCGGGATCTTTCTCAGGAGGAATTTCTCATCTAGAGTTCAAACTTCTTCGGACTGATATTTTTTTGTTATGGGTGTAACAAAAAAAGGAGATTCATCATAAAACGGTTTTTAGAACAAAATTATAAATAAAGGGTATGAAAAATCGATGGGGAAAGGGATGGAACATGACTGAAATGACTGGAGCTGAAGCGCTTATAGAATCTCTGAAAGAGGAGGGAGTCGAACATATATTCGGAATTCCTGGCGGAGCCATGATTGATGTTTATGATGTCCTCTACGAAGAGGACGCAATAGAACACATACTCACGAGACACGAACAGGCGGCCGCACACGCTGCCGATGCCTATGCCCGCGTGACGGGTAAGGCCGGCGTGTGCTTTGCGACCTCCGGACCCGGAGCCACTAACCTGACGACTGGCATAACCAACGCTCTCATGGACAGCTCACCCGTCGTGGCCGTTACCGGACAGGTCCCCAAGAACCTGCTGGGAGTGGACGCCTTTCAGGAAGCCGACATCCTAAGCACCATGCTCCCGAATACGAAACATAATCTCATGCTCAGAGACGCATCAAGAATTCCCGAGAGGGTAAATTACGCCTTCAAGATTGCAACTACGGGCAGGCCCGGGCCCGTGCACCTAGATTTCCCGAAGGACGTGCAAAACGATGAGGTGGACGTGGAGATATCGACCGAAGCAGAATACGAGGAGAAATTTCAGAGAAAACCCGACCGGGAGCAAATCGAGGAGGCCGTGGAACTCCTCGCGGAGGCGGAAAGACCCCTGATCTTCGCCGGCGGAGGCGTGGTTTCGGCCAAGGCTTGGCCCGAACTCCGCGAATTCGCGGAGGCCTTGGATGTCCCCGTGATCACCTCGACCATGGCAAAGGGAGTAATCCCCGAGGACCACGAACTCGCCCTCGGAATCATGGGGATGCACGGCCGCATGACGGCCAACCTCGCCATAACGGAATGTGATGTGCTCCTCGGTATCGGAGTCAGATTTGACGATCGACAAACGGGAGACATCAAACATTTCGCGCCCAATGCCGAAATAATCCACGTGGATATAGATCCGGTCGAAATCGGAAAAAATGTCCGGGTGGAAGTTCCGATCAACGCCGACGCCAAGAACGCCCTGGAGGAGATGATTGATTACACGGAATCCGGCCCCGTCAGCAGAAGCGCGGACGAATGGAACGAGAGAATCGAAGAAATGAGGGAGAAGTTCGAACCCGATCTCGACTTTGACGACACTCCAATAAAACCCCAGAGGGTGATAAAGGACTTCATGGACGTTTTGGACGAAGATGCCATTCTTACGGCTGAAGTGGGGCAATGTCAGATGTGGGCCGCTCACTATTACGATCTCAAGGAGCCTCGAAGGTTCATCAACTCTGGCGGCCTCGGAACGATGGGCTTCGGATTCCCCGCCGCCATTGGAGCAAAGGTCGGCAAGCCCGACTGTCAGGTTGTGGATATCGCCGGCGATGGAAGTTTCCTGATGAACTCTCAGGAGCTGGCTACGGCCGTGGAAAACGATATTCCGGTCGTAGCGGCCATTTTCAACAACGAATATCTCGGCATGGTGAAACAGTGGCAGGATATCTTCTACGATGAAAGGAGAGCCGAAACATATCTGGGAGAATCACCCGACTTCGTGAAGCTTGCCGAATCCTACGGCGCCTTCGGAGCCAGGGTGAAGGAACCGAGCGAGATAGCACCGAAGCTTGAGGAGGCCTTAGAATCCGGTAAGCCGGCCGTTCTGGATATAATTATAGACCCCGACGAGCACGTCCTCCCGATGGTTCCTGCAGGTGGCAAGCTCGACGACATGCTGACATAGGTGGTCAAAATGGCATATCGCGTGTTTTCCATCCTCTGTAAAAACGAACCCGGCGTTCTCATGCGGATCTCCAGAGCGTTTACTCGTCGGCAGGTTAACATGGAATCGGTCACCGTAGGCATCGAACCCTCGGGCGACGCAAGGATCATCATTCTGTTCGAATCCGACGAGCGTATGGCGAATTTCCTCCGGAAAGTGCTCGAGAGGTTGACTCAGGTTGTGGAGGTAGAACCGCTCAGGGAGGAGACGAGCATTGTCAGGGAGATTGCTCTCCTGAAGACCAAGCCGCTGGAAGGCGACAAGAAGGAGGAGACTCTCTACCGAATCGAGGAAATCGGTGGGAGAATATTGGAGGTTCAGGGGGACGCCGTAATCGCGGAAATTCACGGCGACCACGAGAGGATAGAAAATATTATCCGGGATCTCGGGCCGGAGACTTTCGAGGAAGTGGCGCGTTCCGGACAGGTATATATTTCGCGGACATTCGATAACTGATTTCTCCCGGAATAAGAGACTTCTACTATTAGTATTTAAATAATTGTCTGCGTTAGTTTATTCTGAGGTTTAATATGGTTAGAACGTATTGTAATGAAGACGCCGATCTTGATTATTTAGAAGATAAAACTATTGCAGTAATCGGATACGGAAGTCAGGGGGAAGCTCAAGCCAAAAACATGCGAGATTCAGGATGTGAGGTCATTATCGGAGCCCGCAGCGGTGGTTCTTCTTGGGAAAAAGCGAGGGGAGACGATTTTGAGGTTTTCGAAATTCCCACAGCCGCCAAGCGAGGCGATATAATCCACATGCTGATACCCGACGAGGCCCAGGCCGAGGTTTACAATAAAAAGATAGCCCCAACCATGGGGAAAGGAAAAACTCTGGGCTTCAGTCACGGCTTCAACGTCCATTTCAACGAAATAGTCCCCCCGCGGGATGATGACGTCGTAATGGTTGCTCCCAAAGCTCCCGGCCCGACCGTGAGAAAGACCTATAAGAAAGGCTCCGGAGTGCCGGGGCTAATTGCCGTATCACAGGATGCCAGTGGTGAGGCAACGGACACTGCTTTGGCGATGGCAAAGGCAATAGGCCTGACCAGAGCCGGACTCATAGAAACCAGCTTTCGGGAGGAAGTCGAGACCGACCTGTTCGGCGAACAGTCCGTCCTAGTTGGAGGGGTCTCCGAACTAATCAAGGCCGGATTCGAAACCCTGGTCGACGCTGGTTATCAGCCCGAAGTCGCATATTTCGAATGTTTAAACGAGCTGAAGCTAATCGTCGATTTAATCCACGACGAAGGAATCGAAGGTATGATGCGCGCGGTGAGCAATACCGCCGAATACGGCGGAAGGACTCGCGGGCCGAGGATAATCGACGAAGACGTTAGAGAGGAAATGGAAAACCTGCTCGACGATATACAGGACGGATCCTTTGCGAACGAATGGACAGCGGAAAATGACAGAGGGGCTCCAAAGCTCAAAAAGATGAGAGAGGAAGGAGCGGAACATAAGATAGAGAAAGTCGGTGAGAAGATCAGGGATTGGGCAGATATCGGAGAGTAAACTTTATTTATTCGAAATTTCGCTTACCTGAGCAAGAGGCGTTCCAATGGACAAATCCAGAAGTAAAGAAGTAACCGAAGGTCTGGAGGCTACCCCAAAAAGGAGTCTTTTCAAGGCTGGTGACCTCGAAGATGAAGACCTGGAAAGGCCCCTGATTGCAGTTGCAAACTCCTGGAATCAGATCGTACCGGGACATCTTCATCTCAAAGAGCTCGGTGAAAAAGTGGCCAAAGGAGTGAAAGAAGCCGGAGGTACACCTTTCCAATTCCAGACGATAGGGATGTGTGACGGGATCGGGATGGGGACATTTGGAATGAGATTCTCCCTTCCCTCCCGGGAAGCCATAGCCAACAGCATGGAAATAATGCTTGAGGGGCACAGGTTCGACGCGGTCGTCGCATTGGCTTCCTGTGATAAGATCGTGCCGGGGATGATAATGGCCCTCGCTAGAGTCGACATCCCTTCTATAATGGTCACCGGGGGTCCAATGATGCCAGGAGAGAGGGATGGCGAAAAACTTGATTTTATCGATGCCTCCGAAGCGGTGGGCGCCGTCAAGTCCGGCCAAATCTCGGAGGAAGACGCAAAGGAAATAGAAAACAAAGCATGTCCTGGACCCGGTTCTTGTGCCGGATTATTTACTGCAAATACGATGGCCTGTCTGACGGAGACACTGGGAATGTCACTTCCCGGGACCGCAACCGCACACGCGGTATCCGAAAGGAAAGCGGATATCGCCGGGCGGGCGGGGAAGAAAATCATCGAACTATTGGAAGAGGATCTCAGGCCCTCTGACATCTTAAAACCCAAATCATTCGACAACGCCATAATGGTCGACATGACCCTGGGAGGGTCTACCAACACCGTCCTCCACCTACCCGCAATTGCATCCGAGGCAGGTATAGAACTCGATCTTGAGAGGTTTGATGAAATAGGAAGGAAAATTCCCCAGCTGACGAACCTCAGGCCGGGGGGAGAACATATGATGCTGGACTTGGAAAAAGCTGGAGGTGTGCCTGCAGTCCTAAAGCGGCTGGAAGAGAATTTGAACCTCGACATGAAAACCGTTTCCGGGAAGACCCTGAGAGAAAACCTCGAAGGCGTCGAGGTTAAGGATGAGGAAGTCATAAGATCCAAATCCGATCCTTTCCGAAAGACCGGTGGGATAGCCATCCTCAAGGGAAATCTCGCTCCCGACGGCGCAGTTGTGAAGTATGGAGCGGTCAGCCCGAAGATATATCAGTTTGAGGGCCCCGCCAGAATATTCGAGTCCGAAAAGGAGGCAGTTAATACCATTCTGGATGGAGGAGTGGAGGAGGGAGACGTAGTAGTGATAAGATACGAGGGTCCGAAAGGCGGACCCGGAATGCAGGAAATGCTTGGGCCGACTTCCGCCATAGCGGGAATGGGCATGGTAGAGTCCGTCGCCCTGATCACCGATGGTAGATTCTCCGGAGGGACTCGGGGTCTAGCAATTGGACACGTGGCTCCCGAGGCAAGCGTCGGAGGACCCATAGCCCTAGTTGAGGAGGGAGACAGAATATCGATAGATATAGAGGTGAGGAAGATCGAATTGTTGGTCGAAGATTCGGAACTCGAGAAGAGAAGGGAGGATTGGGAGCCTCCGAAACCAAGGGTCGATAAGGGATATCTCAAAGTTTATTCAGAAATGGTAGGATCCGCAACCAGAGGGGCTGTTCTGAATGGAAATGACGATGGCTGAAAGGATACTCGCCGAGCACACGGGAGAGGATGAAGTTTCCCCGGGAGAAGTCGTGAGGGCCGAAATCGACCGAGCTATGGTAAATGACATAACTGCTCCTCTGACCGTCGACGCCTTGAAAAAGATCGGGGTGGAAAAGGTTTGGAATCCGGATAAAATCACGATAATATTTGATCATCAGGCACCACCTACCACGATAGACGCCGCCGAAAACCAGGACGAACTGAGGGATTTTGCTGACGAGCAAAATATTTCCAATCTGTACGGGAACATGGAGGGCGTCTGTCACCAAATAATGGTGGAGGAAGGTATAGTGAAGCCCGGTCAACTTGTTGTCGGGGCCGATTCGCACACCTGCACCTACGGTGCCCTTGGAGCATTTTCCACAGGTATCGGGTCCACCGATATGGCCGCGGTCTTCACGGAAGGGGAGCTGTGGTTCAAAGTTCCCGAATCGATGAAGATAAACGTTCGAAACGAGCTTGGAGACAAGATTATGGCCAAGGATCTCATCCTTCAAATCGCCGGTGATGTGGGTGCCGATGGCGCAACCTATAGGAGTATAGAATTTGCAGGTGAAGGATTGGAGGAAATAAAAACATCCGGGCGGCTATCGATGTGCAACATGGGTGTCGAGATGGGCGCCAAAGCGGCCTTGGTACCTCCCGACGAGGAGACTAGAGATTACGTGGAAAAGAGGGATGGAGGAGAATATGATTTTGTCGAGCCCGATGCAGGCGCCGGCTACGTTGAGGAGCTCAACTACGATGCCTCGGAAATCGAACCCGTTGTCGCATGTCCTCACAACGTCGATAACGTCAGTCCCATATCGAGTCTCGAAGATATCGAGATACAGCAGGCTTTCCTGGGAAGTTGCACAAACGGAAGGCTTGAAGACCTCGCCATCGCGGCCGACATCCTGAAGGGCAGAGATGTCTCGGGAGATGTCCGGATGTTGGTTGCCCCGGCTTCGCGGAGTATCTATCGGGAGGCCCTGGACAGGGGCATTATCGAAACTCTGGTAGATGCCGGAGCGACCATCGAGCCCCCCGGATGCACGACCTGTTGGGGCGGGCATCTGGGAATCCTTGCGCCGGGTGAAACTTGCATATCGTCTTCAAACCGGAACTTCAAAGGAAGGATGGGGAGTCCGGAAGCCGAAATCTATCTGGGATCCCCGGCCACAGTGGCCGCATCCGCGGCGGCCGGAAAAATTACCGACGCGAGGGATTTAGGTTGACAAAGGCGTGGGTCTTCGGCGAAGACATCTCGACCGACCTCATAATTCCGGGCCGATATATGGTAGAGACGGACCCGGCGGCGCTAGGCGAGCACGCGATGGAAGGTGCAGATCCGAACTTCGCCGATGAAGTGGAGCAAGGTGACATTATTGTGGCAGGTAAAAATTTCGGTTGCGGATCAAGTAGAGAACACGCTCCTATCGCCTTGAAAGCGGCCGGAATCGGTGGAATAATCGCAGAATCATTTGCCAGAATTTTTTACAGGAACGCAATCAATCAGGGAATCCCGGTCCTGAGCTGTGAGGGTATATGGGATGAATTTGAGACCGGGGATGAGATAGAAGTCGACTGGAAGGAAGGTAAAATCGAGAATCTGAGTAGAGATGAACTTTTCGAGACGGAACCACTTCCCAAGCTTCTGGAAGACATCGTCGGGGCTGGAGGAATTATCGAGTACCTCAAAAACAAATAGCTAGCCCCTAATTTTCCGGATATTCCATATGGGAGCGATACCCGCACCTAGATTTAGTCATTGGAGAGGTTTAAACAAACAGTAAATTTTATTCTCTTCATCCTATCAACT
>CAYNPN010000052.1:0-13753 GCA_964399085.1 Hadarchaeota archaeon (SeqCode)
TTTACGGATATTTCCCCTTTAAAAACGGTTTTACGCCAAAGTGAACAGGGGTGTTGGCAAAACTTCCGATCCAGAGCATAATTATCCAAAAATTATTCCCTCCCATAGAATAGGTTAGGGTTATGTTATCCGAGGTGGGAAGGCGAGCTCCTTCGGAGTCCGGGAAGGTTTGTGGACTCTAAAGCCTCCATATTGGTTGGGAGACGAAAATGGTTAAGCGTGATTATCTGAGAATTCTTCATCCCAAACAGACGCACCAAGGCTCCCTAAAAAGTTTTATAACTTGAAGCTGTCTGTTGAGTTGTATGTGGTTGGAACTCATTCCTCTCATTCCACCTGCTATAGCTATTGTAGCGGTGCTCGTGGCAAATTATACTGATCTTAAAGATCGAACCATTCCTAATAACTTGACATATCCGCTGATAGTAATCGGGATAGTTTATTACCTCGCCTTTGGAATTTACCGAGGGGAATTTCTCAGGGCTTTTTACGGACTCTTCGGCGCTTCACTGGCGTTCGTGATTGGCTATGTTATGTATCTCACCGGCGGATGGGCTGGAGGGGACGTGAAATTGTTCACGGGGCTTGGAGCCCTCCTGCCGGCTTTCGAAGCCCCCTTCTCCCTCCCCTATCCAACGACGTATGCTCCGTATGCCATCGACCTGCCGCTTTTCCCTTTGACCCTCCTTATTAACAGCGTGATAGCCGTCGTGCCTTTTATACTCGTTTACGTCGCGATTTCCAGGGCGATGGGCAAGGGAGCCTTCTACGAGACCGTGAAGATATCGGAGCTTGAGGAAGGGGCGATCCCTGCCGAGATAATTTACGAGAAGGACGGCGAAGTGAGCCGGTATCATTCCGGTCCGCTCGGCTTTTTGTCGAGGAATATTGGTACACCCGACTGGGACGAGAAGATTACAAATCCGGATAGGGCGGCGGGCATTACGGAGGAAAACTTGGAGAGGCTGAAAGGATTAGTTCAAGAAGGTAAGATTGAGGACGAAATCAAGATAAAGAAAGGTATGCCGTTTGCGCCCGCACTCGCCGCGGGTGTTTTCATAGGTATTTTCTACGGTAGCCTGTATTGGACATTTATCGAAATTTTGATTTAGTCTTCAGTTCGCAGAAGATGAAGACCAATTAAAATCCACTATCTAAATTTCCTCCTCTACCATGGTGGGTTCCGCACCCCTAAGACCAAGGAGTGACCGGTCGACCTTTACCTTGACCTCATCTCCCGCCCCCACGTCGACGAGCGATTCGAGGAAGTAGAGACCTGGTGTTACATTGCTTTTTATATCGTAGTTGAGCTTTACCGCGACCTTGGATTTTTTCGTTTCTTCTACAGTTCCGTACGTAAAGTCCCTTCCGTACCTTACTCTGTAAATTATGAAGGAACCGAATATAACTCCCACTATCAAAACAATAGATATTATTAGGTTTTGGAGAGACATAAGGAGAAATCCTTTCACAATTATCTCCATGAAAACTAGCAAGATGCTTACTCCTATAGAAAGACCTACAAAGGCGCGATAGGCTGTGTAATCCCGGTCGAATGCTTCTTTTACCTGGGTTTGTGTGAGGTAGATTAGATATCCAATCGCCGCTAGGATGGGAATAGCTAAGACTACCGTCGGTGGCGAGGGTAGGGCTACAAATGTAACGACTGAAGCAAAGAGGACTATTATGGCGATTTGAACTTTCAGCATCACATATTCCGGCCAGCCAGCGTGTCTATTCTGCATAAAATCTTGGAGGAAAGAAGGGATTTCACGCTTTTCTTCTTTCGTTTTAGTGCTAGGTTTGACCTTTCTCAATTTGGATGGCAGATCTTTAAGGCTTATAATCGCATTGCCAATCTTCCGAAAGAATTCAATAATTCTGGAATTTGAGTTTGACATGGGTATAAATATCCTTTTTTGTTTAACCAATAAAAGTAGTTCAGTGACAAACTTAGACTAACGCTGGTTCAAAAATAATATTGATTGTAGAGCATTCAATCCTATTACTCTTCCTCCGTTTTTCTTAATGGGAAGGTTTCTTCATAGTGTACTATTCCCCTTGGGTCTTCTAGAGAAATGTGAACGAGGGCTGAGGAAGGGACTCCAGAAACTATCTTGGATTCTCCCTCCCATTTCCCCTTTCCGGCATGCGATCTTTCATAATAATCACCATCGTTCACGTCCTCAAAAATCAATTTATTGCCCCAGAAGACATCGGCGGTGGCATCACCGTGAGTGAATGTTGGCGCAACGGTTATCTTCCAGTTCCCATTTTCGAGACTTTCTAGTCTCAGTAAGGGTTCGTTAAAGTCATAATCTCCAGATGCCATTACCTCAAAGTTATAGGACCAATTCCCTCCCTTTAAATTACTGACTCTACAATTGTTGTCGGTGGCATGCCACGTATCTTCAGGATTATCATCTATATCTACATAGTTGTATTCCACCCTTATATCAAAATACTTGTATTTAATATTTACATCTCCCAGCATAGAACTCTCTTCGAAGGTTTCTGCTATCTCCTGAAATGCCTTATTATCTAATCTACCCCCGTGTTCTTTCCGATGTCTAAGAGTCTGTTTTATGTCGTGCGCCTTGAAAGCAATTTTGTCCGATAATCCTTGAGTCGAGGCTATTTCTCCCCCCGTTTCAACTGTGGCTAGGAAGGTAGCAGATAAAAGCAATGCAGGTAGCACTAGCAACAGTGCAGTGCCGCTCAATACCATTCCTCTTTGGTCCAAATTTTGCATTTTATCAGATCCCCTCCCCCTTCCAGAGGGAAAGAGTTATGGGTTCATGAAAGAGGTTATATCCACCCTCGCCGCTTATAGAGTTTGCTGTCAGTCTAAGCCATTTATATGGAGATGCATTCTCATTCACGGTCTGAACCACATTTGCATTTATGAAAACTGCAGCCCCGGCCCAGTCGTCCGGTTGGTTAACTATTAAACCGCTTAAATCTAGAAGTTGATCCTCCGGGTAATGACCCCAATTAGTAAGGACCTTTGCTGTGTTCTTGTCATAGTCAGCGATATAGTCAGTGTCGTGATATTCCTCGGAATGCATTGGGTTATCTACACTAGGATGATAATCCATAAAATCGTCGTAGGTATATACATGATCTCCACTGTATTCTAAATTATCGATAGGGGTGAAACCGTAGAGTATTGGGTGGTCAAGGTTAACCTCTGCGTGGACTGGCTGAGCGTACATTTTAAACTCCCGGAACCAATCCGAAGCGGAATACTTTTCTATCTCGGATGCAAGGGTTCCTCTATCCCATTTTTTTATACCGTAATCGCTCGGACCATTATTTGGATCATAATCCGGATTGTCGTTAATTATTCCGAAAGTTCCGGTGAGGCTATTACTATGAATCGAGGGTTGATGATTATATAAGGTATCCCCTGCGACGACTAATCTCCCTTTTTCGGCGAAGTTCCTTAGCGCTTCGATGGTTTCGAAATTGAAATGGATGTCTGCATCGGGAATAAAAACTGCGTCATAGAATTCGTAGGGATCATTGTTCGCGTCTTCTTTCTCAACATTCTCTCTAAAGTTCTCCTCATCCTCAACATTTTTTATGTACCAAAGGGGTCTCATCTCACCAATCTTATCCACAAAATTCTCCTCCCGAGCTTTGGGGGTCCAAGCGAGCACGCGGAAGTAATTTTCTTCAGCAGGGACCGCGGAAACAAAGTTTGTAACGGTTTTATCTTCGATGTCTTCATATAAATTCTCCCATTCATCATTATCATCGGTTGGATATACTGACAATTGATCTCTGAGATATAACTTAAATTGCACATGCTCCGGAAGTGCTCTTTTGAGATTCTCTCTGAGTATTCTCTTTGCCTTATCTTTATTCGCATTTTCCATTGCCAGCGTTGCATTTTCAAAGGCTCCTTCCATATTGAGGACTGTGACTGCATCTTCACCGATTCGTTGCAGGCGCAGGCGACCAAAATGCTCGGACGTGGTTAGTGAATTCCCCACGCTGGCAACGCCCGCCAGAGCTATCAGGGCTACAAGCACGGCGAGGGTGGCGTCGAGGCTGAAAATGAAGCCATCCTCGGTGTTTTTCAAATCGTTTTTTAAAGGCAAAATATCATCTCCAAACCATCACCTGCAAGGTAAAGGGTTTTTCCTTCACCATTTCGGGAATGCTCTCCGAATCTTGGTTCGACAGGAGAGGCACGATATAGAAGTTTAAATTATCTTCCATGCTTGAGTCTCCACCATGAATATCAATATAATTCGTGGTGTTTTCTATCAACTCAGCTTCGACCATTGGCTTGCTTCCTGGAACATCATCTGGTTTGAAAATGACATCCTTTTTCGGAGAAGATTTGTTTATCGCTATATTAATTTGGGATGAAAAAATATCCGGTCCAAGATTTTCACAATATATATACCAATCATAGGCTTCTATCTCCCCGGGACCGACCCAAAAATGATTATCGCCCCAGAAAGGGGGAACGACATTCTGGGCATTTGGATCAAACCTCACCGGCCCTGTATCGGCCCTTACATCTGCAAGTTTTCCGTAAACCAGACGTTTGACAGAAGCAACTTCCAGAGATTTAGTTCTAGGAGAGCTTTCGCCGGGCTCCCAGCCAGGCCAAAAACTCCAGGAGTGATTTTCCCTTTTAATTTTGATTTCAAAGTTGTTGTCTCCAAAAAACTCCTTAATTGATTCGTCACCTGGCTCTTTTTCCGGACACCAATTATCGCCGTAAATAGCCGCCGACAACCTTTGAACCTTTGCAATGTCTATATAATTTGAAACGGGGGTATTATCCTCTCCACTTGTCTTCGCAAAACCAACGGTTTCTAAATTGTCCAGATTATCCTCCCAATCGAACGGGTCACCCGCCGTTTTGACCAGCACGTCCGCAATGTCGTTCGCTCTCCTTTCAAGCGAATGGCGGGTGGAGTAACTCCTAATCTCCCCACTCGCAATACCGTAGGCCTGAGTCGAGACTGAAACAAGTGTCGCGACGAGTATCAGCGCGAAAATCATGTCGGTCGTAAAAACCTGTCCCTTATTTTTCATATTTCCACCCTCTCCCCAATTTCTACATTTATATTATATTCGGTGCTGACGAGGCTTCGAGCGACATTTTCGACGTTATTTGTTATATAGTTGTTATCAGGTGGTGGATTCCCCTTAACCGTAAGATAGAAAGTTATATCATCGCCATTCAGATCCCAATCGGAAATAATCATATTGATTTCCTTTTCCACAGATATTCTGGTAATACCCGTTTCAACACCCTGTCTGGCCGAAGCTATCGCATTGGTGCCTTCAAATGAATTTTGCCCCATTATCTGTAGAGATGCAGCCGTTGCCAGAACGGCCGCCAATATTAACATTGTCTCTATGCTTGCCTGACCCTTTTTCGTCAGCAACTTTTCACCCTGATGGAATCATTCTCCCAAAATATCCGAATTTTATTGGATAGGTTTTCGGGTTTTAAAACAAAACTACGGACGTTGCTTGGGATAATAGAAGCCGTGCCAATCGGCTCCTGGAGCCCGGCATCGGAATTTTCGGCTATAATCATCCGGTTTTCGCTATTAAGGGATAAAGTATAATTTTCGCCGAGAATATTGTCGGGAAGGTTTAAACTTATTTCGAGATAATCATTCTCGTCCACCCTGAGACCCGAGCCGTTCGCGTAGACCGAATTTATTACACCAGCTAACTTTTCAGCGGCCATATCTTTCATAACCACCTCGGAGGTTTCTTGTGCAACTTCTCTATTTCTTTGAGAGACAGTCATAAGTGAAGTCGCCACAGTCATTACCAACAAGAGAGCAAAGAACGCGTCTATCGAGAAGAAACCACGCCTATCCGATAAGATATTATCCTCCTCCAGGATTTATGTTGATATAGATTCTATCCTCATCCTCGACCTGACTCATATTCTCCGATTTACTCGAGTTCCATTCGACGATCACCGTGTAGCTCCCATTTGGAGGGTCGGGAATCGAATTCTCAAAGCCATATTTAATGCTGGATCCGACCCATACCTTATTTTCGTCAAATAAAATACTCATTTGCACGTTATCCTCAGTTATTTCCAGATCCTGGATTCGAGGAAATTCCACGAATTCTGTAGTCCTTGAATTATCCGTATTAGTATAAACTGTGTCTATTGCACCTGCAATTTTGTCGCATGCAATCTTGGCCTGTGATAACTCTTCCGAATTTCTAGCGGCGGTTCTTGCAGGATCAATCATTTGAGAATAGGTAACAGCCGCAAATACCACAAATACCGCAGCAAGGATCGACATGTATTCTATTGAACCCTGTCCTTTCATTCTAAACCTCCTCAATTTTGATTTTAGTGTTGGGATCAAGCTCACATGTTATTACCACATTGTGTTCCCCCTTAGTCATTATATTTTCACCCAAGATTACAGGAGGATGGTTATTGGGATGTAAGAGAGTATCAACCGAAACAGTATTATCGTCCTCCCACACGCTGGAAAGTATCATAAGCTCGGCGACATTATCGGAATCTCCCGAATCTTCAATTTTTATATTATCTATGCCATCCGGGAGGGTGTAATCTACGTTTTTTTGGGCTCCAGGTCCTTCGACATATGCCATATCAATAGAAAAGGCGAGTTTGTTTGCAGCGCCCCTGACCAATGACATGTCGGTCATCTCTCCAACGCTCTCTCTAGAATTAGCGTAGAGTGGGATAGTAACTGATGATATAATAATAAGTAAAGCTCCCAAGACCACTATGAACTCGATACCGAATTGACCCTTTTTCAAAAAATCTCCTTCGTTAAAAGTTATTTAATGGCACTAATGACTAATAATTTTCCACCCTATTTAAAAGGGGATTTTGGAAAAATTAGGATTCATAACTCATGCCCGCCCCGAGGTTCTTAAAAATCGTCACGAATTGAGGATAGGATTGTCTTAGAGCCTCAGCCCTATTTTTTATAACAGTTCTTCCCTCTGCCACCAGACCCGCCACCCCCAGAGCGCTTACGATTGCTACATCGTTATATCCGTCTACCACTTCTCCACTCAGGTTAGAAGGCCCCTCGACTGTCACACCGTCATCGTCTTCGGTTATATCGGCACCCATCTTCTCCAATCCTTCCACGGTCTTCTCTATCCGGTCCGACTTCATTCTCCTCGCGCAGTCCGTATTCAAAAGTTGCGTTTTACCCTCCGCCTTACAGCCTAGAACGGCGAAGAAGGGCAGGAGGTCCGAGTATTCTCCGAGATCTATCTTTGCCCCCTCTAGATTCTGCCCGCTTGGGATTTTTAAGCTCCCCCCGTTTTCTTCCAGATCTACCCCAAATTCGCCCAGTAAATTTTCAAAGTCTCTCCTGCCCAAACATCCTTCGATTTCGGAAATTTCAAGCTCGGAGCTGGTCAACAGGGCGCCAGTCACGTAGGGCAGCGTCGAAAATAGATCCCTAGGAGGCTCAATTTCGATGGGTTCGAATTCACCCGGATCTACCTTCAGGGACTGCTCCTCTCTCGATACCACAATGCCGCTTCTGTCCAGCAGCTCGAGGGAACCGTCCAAAAAACGGCTCTCTGCCCTTTGATCTATTTCGAGCACCCATGTTTCCTCCGCGAGCGAGGCTAGAAGCAAGATAGCCGGCATAAAATAGTAGATTGAACTGTCAATACCGTCTCCTTCTAGAGATATTTTTCCACCCTTTATATTGCTCTGAAAGGTAACCAGTGGTGCGCTCTCATTATCGTTCGTAGAGTGCATGTCCACGCCCATCTTTTGTAACGATTTTATTAGAGAAGGTAGCGGAGCCCGTCTCACTACCTTGTTCCCAGTTGTCACCATTATCCGGGAAGTGAGAGCGGAAAGTGAGGCCAATAAACTGAGACTCATTATAGATTTTTTTGCATCTATCACCTGACCCTCAGGACTAATAGTCCCCTCGTTTCCCCAAATAGTCCATTTTTTCTTACTCCTCTTCGTTGTGGCTCCCAGACCGTCAATTGCTTTCATAAGGTCCCGGGTGTCGTCCACCAAGAGGGGGGATTTGATGACGCTCTCCCCTTCCGCGAGGAGACCGATTACTGAGCTGTATTGCGTGTAGAATTTCGAGGGTGAAGGCGAAACTTCCCCGGAAACCTCCTGGCTGGGTTCCACGATTAAATCCATCTTTTATTCCCCAAGTTCAAGTGTTTCCATCGATTCTAATGCAGATTCAATAAAGGAATTTACGGGAATGCTTTCCTCCATTCTTTTAATTTTCTCCGAATCTACCTTTTTCGATTTCTCTGGAGTCCAAGGAGTTTGCGACAGTTTTCCATTTGGAACCTCTATATTCATCTCCCCTCCCATATCGAGAACCTCATCGCTGCTGAATCCGAAAAGGGGACGTAGGACGGGTAGTTCAATTCCCTCTTCAATTAGCCTCGCAGTCTTAAGCGTGTTTTGTGCCGTTTCATCTAGATCTTCACTTATTGCTATGGCCTTTGCTTCCTCCTCTCTCGCGACTTCCTCCGATATCCTGAGTAGGCTCCGCCTGAATATCACCCACCTTAGGTCCCGAGGGATATTTTCGGAGATTTCTCCAATTAATTCTCGAAGTGAAAGGAAGTGCAGTTTTAAATTTGGGTGATATTTTAGTAATTGTTCGGCCATTTCGATGACTTGGTCCTTACTGTGAACTTCATCAGTAACCGGGAACAGAAGAGAGACGGGAGATCCTCTCTTTAAAAGTAAGAAGGAACTCAGAAGGCTGTTTATATCACCTTGGAAAAGAGAGACCGCTTTCCCCTGAGAACCGACTGGTAAGCCACCAACTCCCGGAAAGATTTCACTGAAGATATAGGCGTCCTCATTTCGGACCTCTATGTGGACTTCCTGGTCGGGTGAATCCAAATCAACGCTCGTATTTTTCAAATTTTCGAGAATTAGCCTCCCCACCTCTTCTTCCAGGTCCTTACTGCTGAAATCATGTTCTCCCACCCTTCTGGCTCGAACCGCGAAGGATTGTCCAAGTTCGATCGATTTTTCGGCCACTTTCTTAGCCAGTTTGGTTATCTGTCCAATGTCTGCATCGGTCCTCAGTACTGGACTGGTCGAGACGACTCCGGGTAGTTCGGCTACCGAGGATGCAACTTCCCCTGATCTATTCGTTTCAATAAAAATCCGTCCCCTCTCCTGCCGAATTTTTCGATAATTTTCCAATTTCTTTTTCATATTATTGACTAGAATTCTTTCGAATTCTCTGCGCACGGGTTCGCTCTTTAATGTTATTTCTCCGTATCGGACTAGGACAAAATTTTCCATATCTATCAAATCTATTTATCTCAAAGTTAGAACCGTATTATCATTTTAAAAAAGAAGAAGAATCCTAAAGGGGAGCCTCCGAGACGTAGCCAAACTACCCCTTTAGAGATAATCTTATTCTATAACTTCGGTTATTCGTTCCGCTGCTTTCTTGATGTCCTCTTCACTCTTGGCTCCTGCGCAAACTCCCTTTCCTGAGACAAAGAGGAGAATTACCGCCTTTGGATCATCTAATCTAAACACCAATCCGGGGAATACTTCGGGCTCATATTCGGTGTTCCGGAAGTTCCTAGCTATCCTTTCTAGATCAAAGTCTCTCCCGAAATCGAATGAAGCGACCATGTTTTGGACTTCGACTTCCGGCTCCGAGGCAATTTCCGCTTCCGAGTCTCTTAGTCTCTGGGTAAGCTTCTCGATGGCGTTTTTTGCATCCTCCATGCTCTTTGCGCCGACGCAGTTCATCTTTCCCGACGCGAAGATCAGGAAGGATGCCGTCGGTTCAACGGACGAGTAGGCTATCCCGGGAAAAACTTCTGGGTCGTACCTGGCTCCTTCCAAGATTCCGGCCAATTTCTCCAGGTCGAATTCCGTGTCTCTATAGGTGACCGAGAGGACTATATTTTGAATTTCGTATTTTACATCAACCATTCTGCATCCTCCTTAAAACAATTCTTTATATAACTATTTAAAAGAGGGTACTTAAAAGTGTGGTTTCAGTAGAAATATTTGAAGGATTCGAAAAATTTGGGTTCTATTCTCTGACTATTCGAGTTTTTCCTTGTATCTCCGTGCCAATTCCACGTAGTTTTCGGCCCTCTTCCGAATCTGATCCTTCTCCTTCTTTTTTAAATCCCGAAGTTCCCTGGCCGGGATCCCGACCATAATCTTTCCGGAAGGGACTTCCTCCCCTTCAAGGATTACCCCTCCCATGCCGACAATTGAATTTTCTTTCACTTCAGCTTCATTGAAAACTATGGAACCCGCGCCGATGAGACATTCGTCGTTGACCTTCCCCCCGTTGACTAGGGCCTGATGACCGATGAGGTTGTAGTCTCCTATTTCCACAGGCACGTAATCAATTTCGTTTTCATGAAAGACATCAGCGGGATGGATTACAGCATTATCCTTGATGCAATTACCCTCACCAATTTTTATGCTCTCGATATCTCCTCTGATTACTGCGCCGGGCCAGACGCTGGAGTCAGCTCCAATTTGGACATCACCAATAATAGTAGCTTCAGGGTGGACGAAAGCCGAATCATGTATCCGGGGGCTTTCACCCCCGAAATCGTAAATCATCTTTAGCTCTCCGATTCTTCTTCGGGTTGAGCAGGAGTTCTCGTTCTACCTGACTTTACAATGACAATGTCTCCGATTGCCATGATGCTATCATAGGGAACCGTTCTGACCTTTCCCTCCTTCTGTCCGAATCCCAAACCTAGAACTTCTCCATCGTCCAGATTTAGGACTACGTCTTTTACCTCTCCTACGTATCTTCCCTTGTCGCTGTATATGGGACGGTCGTAATATTCCGAAACTCTCATGATTCCACCCCCTAATCGTGTTAGGACTTGGGATTAAGACCTTTTAGAATTTTGGTTCTTATAGGGAATATACAAATATTTTATTGACTTACGGGGAAAGGGAAAAGCGATGGACCGACCTTATGTTATCCTAAACGCTGCCATGACGCTCGACGGGAAGATATCGACCGTGAGAGGGGACTCTAAGATTTCCTGTGAGGAAGACTTGGACAGAGTTCACAGACTCAGAGCCGAGGTGGACGCTATCATGGTGGGTAAAGGGACCGTCTTGGCAGACGACCCAAGATTGACCGTCAGAAGGGCCGAGGGAGGAAACCCAACTAGGATTGTCTTGGATAGCGAGGCCGAAATTTCACCCGAGGCCGACGTTTTGGATGATTCGGCCGAGACCATCGTGGCCGTTTCCGAAATGGCCGGTAGTAATGAAATAGACCGGCTTCGGAACTCCGATGCCCAGGTTATCGTATCCGGAGAGGAAGAGGTCGACCCCGAGAGGCTGCTTAAAAAGTTAAGGGAACGGGGCATTGAAAAGCTACTCCTCGAAGGGGGCTCCGAGCTGAACTGGAGCATGTTGAGCCGCCGCCTGGTCGACGAAGTGAGAATTGCGGTATCGCCCGTAATTGTTGGTGGAGAGGGGGCAAAAACGCTCGTGGGAGGAGAGGGAGTGCAAAGAATTTCCCATGGCGTGGGTTTGAATCTGGTGAAAACTGAAAAGGTAGGAAGGGATTTATTACTCATCTACGAAGTGGAGGATTCTACGAGTGCTTAGAAAGATTGGAGACAGGTTGGTCCTCGTCGGAGTTGCCCACGTATTCCCCGAGAGCATGAGGGAGGTTCAGGACGTTATCATAAATGAGGGACCCGATATTGTGGGAGTTGAGCTCTGTAGAGGTAGGTATCTGGAGCTCACGTCCGATACCCCGGAAAAGGGAATTTCTTTGAGCAATCTTTCTATGGAAGCGATATTCGCAAAAATCATCCGCTCATTTCAGGAGAAAATAGGTCAGCAGACCGGCATGCTCCCCGGCGAGGAGATGTTGACCGCCATAGAGCTTGGTCAAGAGATTGGAGCTGAAGTGAGACTGATAGATCGGGATATAAATATCACGCTCCAAAGGCTTTTGGACAGCCTGAGTTTCTGGGAAAAGTGCAGGATCGTTTTGGAAGTCCTATTATTCCCAATCCTGAGTTCGGAGGAGATCAGATATGAGGATTTAAATGACGAGGAAGTGATTGAGGAGTTGATTTCAACATTAAGAGAATTCTCGGAGGGCGCCTATCGGGTATTGATTGAGGAGCGGAATGAATTTATGGCGCGTCAAATAATCCATATGCTCAGTGCCGGAAATGAGAAAGCAGTTTGCGTCGTCGGGGCCGGACATATTTCAGGTCTCGAAGATATTCTGAGGTCCCAATGTAACAAAGAATTTTTCCAGCTAAAATCGGAATAGAGCCTGAATTCGGAATATTTGAGAGGATTTTAACTTCTTTAACGAAAAGTCTCCTTCCCAATCTTCGATTAGGTGGGCGATGAACCGGCATGTTTTTGTGTCTTTATTCGAGGGGAAGCAAAACTTATTATGGTTAGAGGTTTCGAGCCTATATGCCGAGTTCGGACAGCCGGGTGTTCGGGCGTTAGGCTCTCCCGCGATGGATATGTGGGAGGGTTCGAAGCGGGGTTCACGTGACCGAACCCATAACCCGGGCGTATAGCGACTCGATGTGCCGACCCCAGTACAAGTCCCGGGAACCTGCAACGAGTGCCGAACCGTGTTCGGCTGAAAGACCACCGCGTAGCGGGGCACTAATCCCGGATGTCGGTCCTGCGAATGGGGGGAAGCTCCGTCCTTCAGGTCGGAGGGGATGTCACATCTATACTATTTTTAAGGGGTAAGCCCAAATGTGAAAGATGCAAGTATTTGGAGATGAAAAATATGGATGAAGAAGAGCGGAAGAAGCTCAAGCAAATGTTGGACGTGAAGATCGACCGCGTTGAAGAGGACGGGGATAAATTGACCGTCTATGTCCCCGAAGGACAAGCCGCCAAAGCTATAGGATCCGGCGGAGCCGTAGTGCGGTCGGTTGAAATGTCACTGGATAGAGAATTGGAAATAAAGGAAGTCTCTCCATAAGGACCGGATTCCGGCGTAACTAGGAGAGGAAACTCGGCGATTTCCCTTAGTTCTATTAATCCTAATCGAGTTTCTTACTGGATATTATCTGGAATTTAGAGATTGAACCTATTTCTGTCGTGAACTACCTCCACCTAACTCGCCTCGCTCGTTAGGAAGAGGCTTCCCTCCTCGGTCTCCCCACTTATAATTTTCCAACGAGGGGAGTATGTCTCACACAATTGCCAATATTTATGAATCTATGCCCCGAAAAACTGATTGGGAAAAATATGGTAGAAGCATATATATTATTGACCTCTGCCATCGGGAAAGTTAGGAATGCCTATAACAAGCTCGAAGGTTTGGAAGAGGTGACAAACGTCAACGTAGTGACCGGGCCCTTTGATATAATTATATTGGCTGAAGCAGATGATCTCTCAACCCTTACAAATACAGTTCTAGAAAAAATTAGAGATATAGAAGGGGTCGAGGATACGAATACAGCCATTGTCGTGGAATAGCTTAAGATTTCCTCCTCCCTTGGCCCTTACGAATCTCCAGTTAGGGAGGATACTGCTAGTATGCTTGAATATTCCTATAATGGTAGCCCCGGGCGGATTCGAACCGCCGTCAGCAGGACCAGAACCTGCCATGCTTGACCACTACATCACGGGGCTTCAAGGATAATTTTACATTTCAGTTAAAAATACCTTTTTCAAGGATTAGGAAAAGAAGAGTTCCGCTAGTGACATCCTCACCTACCAAATCTGGCGATTTGGAAGGTGCTCCCGACCGTT
>CAYNPN010000053.1:0-13617 GCA_964399085.1 Hadarchaeota archaeon (SeqCode)
TAAAACGGTCGGAAGCACCTTCCAAATCGCCAGATTTGGTAGGTGAGGATGTCACATCGGGCAATATTCCATAAATTTCGGATTTTCGACCGTTTCAGTCCCAGATTAAATTAATGAATAACGCCACGATAATGCTGGTGCCTATTACTACGGGTATCCCTTTTAGCAGGGAGAGATCGAGGATGCCGGCGACACCACCCCCTGCCGCTCCGGCTATAAAGCCTATGACTACACCCCTTTTGTCTAAATTCATTTTTTATACCCTCCGGAGGAGATTACTCGCTCTTAATCCCTCCGTATCTTGCGAAATGCGTTCCCCAACTTATCTAGTAGGCTACTTTTTTTCAAGCCGATCTCGTAGTAGTGAAAGAAATTCTCGTCCAGCGTGTCCAAATCGATTATATCTAGATCACTTTTGCTGAAGTCGAGGGAACATTTTTTCAAGTATTTCGATTCCGCTTGTTTGTCATCCTCTACTTCTAATACGACAACGTCGTAGAATATAGATTTGTCACCCTGGTGTCCTTCGGTATTTAGAAATCTAGCCAAGTACATTTCCCCTTATGAGATTTGGAATGTATGGAAAAAAGCCTTCCCTACCTATTTTGCTTTTAGATACTGTGAGAGGGCTTAATTACACCCGGTAAAAGCTAGACAAACCTTATTCAATGAAAACTTCAAATTGTTAAAAGGTGATAATTTGGCTGAAGCTATTGTATTAATTAAGACCGGGACTAGTGTTAAGGTAGACGAGAATTCTTTTCGGGAAGTCGAACTGGGAGATATTTTCGAGGAGATAGCAAATATGAAAGAAGTAAAGAAAGCAGCGGAAGTCACGGGACCTTACGATCTCATAGCATGGATTGAAGCAGATGATATGGATGAAATTACAGGCCCTCTGGTGGACAGGATAAGAGCATTAGAGGGAGTTAGGGAAACCCTGACGAATGTAGTTGTGAGATCTAACTGACTCGCCTCTTTTCCTTTTCTTAATAGAAGCAACTGAGGGTCTGTCCCGAATTTCTCGAATTCGTTTATTCAGAAACTTTTCTTTCGGAGAGGTCCAGATGGTCCTGTTCTATTTTTACTATGGCTTGGAATAATTCCTTGATTTCCGGTTCCTCGGCCTCCGAAGCAAATTTGGAATAAGCGTTTATGGCCCTCTCCTCACGTTCGTGTGCTTCTCGATAATTCTCCCCCGCGTCTTTCGAGCATTCTTCATAGGTGGGCACTTCCTCTTCGGGAATGTCTATTACTTCGGCAAGTGCTTCAGCGTGTTCCGCCTCTATCTTTCCCAATCTCTTAAATACGGCGGATTCCAGGTTGTCGCTTGTTTTTCTGGCAGCACAAGCATAGAACTTTGCGTTGTCGATTTCTAGATCAATCGCCTCTTCCACGTTCTTGCGTGAATTTTCCGAGATTTCCTCCGGCATTATACGTTCGTAGTCCCTCAATCTTTTCAGATATTCCTGATGAGCCCCACAATAAGGACAATTTTCCGGCTTGGAATATCCCAAGTATGTCTCCCCGCAGATTTCGCATCTAACGGCTGTAAACATTCAAAATCACCCTTTCAATACATAATCTAACTGGAAGCTTTTAGCATCTTTGTTAGAAGCCCTATGTTCTTCAACAATTATTTACAGCTTAGCCCCATGTGAAAATTTGATTCTCCCACCTGGCATTAAAAAATCAAGTATATGAGAGGGAATATTCGAATTATTTATTAGTCTGTATTGGAAAGAAAAAGAGGTAAAATGCCATATTGTCCGGATTGTGGAGAAGAAGTGGACGAGGATATGGAGTTTTGTGCTAATTGTGGTGCCTCCCTAGAAGGAGAGAGCAGCGGAACGCAAGGGGGCCGCAGCGGAAGAAGAAGTGGTAGGACCTCTCTGGATATGGAAGAAAATCTGGAAGGAGCTCTCTGTTATGTACTTACTTGGTTGACAGGAATAATATTCTTCGTATTGGAAGAAGAGAGTGACTTCGTAAGGTTCCACGCGATGCAATCTATCGTAACTTTCCTCCCCCTGTTTGTGCTCAATTTTTTACTTTCGCCGTGGATATTGGGAATCGGCATCATCCCCATGATGAGCACTCTCAGCATGTTGGTGACAATCTTAATATTCGTCCTGATAGTGGTTTTGGCCGTGAAGGCCTATCAGGGAGAACGTTTTAAGCTACCGATAGCGGGAGATATAGCAGAAAATCAAATATAGTCGGATTTTCTTGAATTGCCTAGAAGAAGCAACTTAAAGTCGATCCTCGAAAATTTTTCTATGGTAAGAATAGAGGAATCTTTGGGCTATTTAATTTTCGACTTTTGTTAAGCTTGAGTTAATCTGCTCGGATGTTTTACCGTAATTCTTTCTGTTAACACTCCTGTTGGAAATATCGAAGATGGCTTAAAATCTGCCGAGCCGGCCTCTCTGCCACCCAAAGTTATTTCCAATCTAGAAATTGAGAGCAGATTGATATTTAATCAAAAATATCCGTTTCTAAATGTTTTGATATCATAGTTTCCGCGAAGAATCGTAATAGTTCTATTGATTTGGTCTCTTCGTCATAGATTATATTTTCGTCGAGTATTTCTTCTATTCCGGCTCCTTCTTCATGTAACTCTGAAATCTTTTCATCTCTCTCTTTGAGAATTCCGAGATATTCCTTCATTTGCGGGACGATATCCTCTCTAATCGGATCCGTGTGGCTGGATAGAATAAGCTCGGGATCCATATCGATAATCCTTTCAATCGATTTGACAATATAGGGAAGGTCGCATGAAGGCCACCCATACCAAGGACCAAACTTTTCCGGTCCATAATCGCCGACGAAAAGGATATCGCGTTGTTTCTCATGGAAGCAGCAGTGCCCCGGCGAATGACCCGGCGTGTGAATTACCTCCCACTCTGTCTCTCCGAGGTCAAACGAACCTTCCGTCGAATAGGGTTTTACCTTTTTGGGCCACATTACATCATTCAAAATGTCATTTTTCATTTTCTCTATAAGTTCAGAATCCGAGATACCACACATGCTCATGTAGTTTTCGGGCCCCTCAAGGGCCGGGGCTTCGACCCCACTGATTTGAACTTCCTCAAATACTCCGGCATTGCTGATATGATCATAATGAAAGTGACTATTGAGGACCAAATCTACTTCCTCCGCAAATTTACTCAGTGTATTTCTCTCTATACCGGTGCCTATCAGCGTTTTGACTTCGTCCAAAATAATTATCGAGTTTGCAGAGGAGACATCCATAGATTTGAGGACATAAATCTCGTTGGTGACCTTTTCCACATTTTCCATCTCGTCCAAGATTTCCCTCATAATAAATTTCCCCTAAGGTAGATTGCTGAACTTGTTTTAGCTTTAGATAATCAACACATATTAATAGAGGGTAGAAGATTTGATTTTTGGTAATAAATATGTCAAATGAAAATAGAGTCAAGCAAATATTGGAAGTAGAATACCCTGTGATTCAAGGAGCTATGGCAGGAGTTTCCAATGCCAACTTCGTAGCCGCCGTTTCCGAGGCTGGCGGATTGGGAACCCTACAGACGGCATTTTTGGACAAGGAGCAATTAGAAGAGGAAATTGAGAAGATTCAGGAAAGAACTTCGAAACCGTTTTCCGTTAACTTCCCGTTGGCTGGTGGAGATGATACCGAGGAACTTTTGAACGTTGCGCTGGATAAAGGGGTAGAGATATTTACTCTTTCTGCTGGAGACCCTAGAGGTTATGTAGATCAGCTGGAAGATGCAAGGGTAAAGATGCAGGTCATTCCCACTGCAGGATTAGCTAGCAGGATAGAGGACCTAGGCTTCGATATAATTATCGCAGAGGGAAACGAATCCGGCGGAGATATTTCCCTCCCAGGAGTTTCTACCCTCTCACTGGTACCCAGTGTCTCGGATAAAGTAGACATACCAGTCATAGCAGCTGGAGGAATAGCTGATAAGGAGACTGCCTTGGCGGCCAAGGCGCTCGGTGCTGAAGGAGTCCAGATGGGCACTAGATTTTTGGCATCTCCTACTTGGAAGATTTCCGATGAGGTAAAAGAACTGCTTGTTGATTCTGGGGAAGAAGATGTTGTCAGTTTGAGTCACGACAGTATGGGCGTGAATGCGATTAAGAATAAATATGTGAATGAACTTCTCGAGAGACTAGAATCCGGCGAAGACTTCGAAATGATGGAGAGATTAGAAAGGCAGGATAAAGGGTTGTCTGAAGGGGACGCTGAGGAAGGCCTCGTGATTGCTGGAAGGTCAGTAGGCAGAATCAAAGAGATAAAATCTGTAGAGGAAATCGTGGAAGAAATCGGAGAAGCACTACTTTCAGAATAAGGTAGTACCTTCACTTTGAAACAAGATGACTGGCAACAAAGTTCGTGAATTCTTCAATGTTTATCGAATTTTCTAGAGAAGGATCGGAGTCGGCTCTACAATTTAGATGTATGTAACATTTAGAACATGGTACTATCAATTTGTCGGCTCCAGTTTCTAAGGCTTCATTTAATTTTTCTTTCTCCATTTCCTCAGCTATCGGTCCGCATGTGGCCATCGCGTTAACCCCACAACAGCTCGATTTTTCCTTCGATCTCTCCATCTCGTGAAAAACCACATTTGGAATTTTTTCTAGGATATTTCTTGGCTCTTCATATATGTCGAGATGCTTGAGCCTGCATGCATCGTGGTACGTAATATTTTCTTCGTCCCATTCTTCTCGCAGAGGGATTTCTTTATCTTGAAGGAATTCGGATATATGGAGCAAATTGAGATCGAGTTCCTCGTTAAGGAGGTCCTCATAGTCTTCCCTGAAGGTCCGAAGACCCTCAGGACATGTAAATACCACCGTTTCCGCCCCGCTTCTCCTAATGGTCTCTATGTTGGCTTTAGCCAATTCTCTTGCTTTCTCCTTTTCACCCATCCAAAGAAGATCGTGACCGCAACATTTCTCGTCTTCGCTTATCACGGGGACCACCCCCACTGAGTTAAGTATTCTAACGGCGTTTCTGGGAATGTCATTTAATTCTAAATTTTCTCTATCCCTGTAGGCCAGATCAAAAAATGGAGTGCAACCCGAGAAGTAGTAGACGTCTCCCTCTTTGTCTACCTCAAGGTCATCGGTGACCCACTTCATTCTTTCTCTATCGCCAGTGGAACCGTTCTTTATCCTACGTGTGAGGAAAACCCCAAGACAAGGCGAGATATTGGGAGATTGATCCTCAATTGATGCCATTTCTCTGAGACCCTGAATAAAGCCCACGAAGTCGACGCTGTAGGGGCATACGGAATTACATTTTCCACAGGTGGTGCATGTCCAGATATCGCGACCTTCCACCAACTCTCTCCTCTCTTCGTCAGTCATTAATAAGGCCATATTGGCCATCCTGCGGGGGGAGAATCTTTTCTTGATCGAGGAGACTGGACAGGCCGAGGTACATTCTCCGCATTCGATGCATTTGCTTACTCCATGCTCGGAAACCAATTTTTTAATATCTTCTTTCAAAGTCATTTTTTCACCATATATCTTCCGGATTTATTTTTTCTCCAACTCATCATACAACTGCTTTAGTTTCTCATATTTTTTCCTTGAGAAATCTTTAACTTCTTTGAGCACCTCTTCAAAAGGAATTCCCTTTTCTTCGTATGTCTCTTTGGCAAATCGAACTATATCCTTATTGAAGTTTATACCGCGGCAAGCTACGCATCTATAATCGTTTTCCGTACATACGGCGTTACATCCTGCGTAGGATATGGGACCTAGGCATACTTCACCATTGGTAAGCAGACAGGATTCGCCCTGTAATCTACAATCTGCGCAAACCGGTAAATAGGAGACATCATATTCTTTAGATAGTTCCACTAGTTCGCATTCACCACTTTTCGGACAATTACTACATTCGAGATAGTGACGAGATAGGAAGAGTTCTAAAGTATTTCTTCTGGATGAATAGACTCTATTGCTGTCTGTTTTCACTTCAAGTCCTTCCTCTACAGGCTGAGAGCAGCTTGGGACAAGTTCGGGAGGACCACCTCCAGTTATTTCTACAACGCACATCCTACATGTTTCAGGTCTTTCGTCCCAGAGTTCGTTTAGGCAAATCGTAGGAATATCTATTTTCGCTTTATTTGCTGCGTCCAGAATTGTTTTGTTTTCTTCAATTTCCACAGTTTCTCCATCTATTTTCATCTTTATTTTCCCCATTTTTCCGACCTCCTATACTGCATCACATCGTAGACATCGTTTGGCTTCTTTTCGAGCTGCTTCTTTGTCGAGCCCCTCTATTTTCACCTTTCCAGTCTCTTCTTCCATTTCAGGGGCTTTATCCTTGTAATCATAGTTGACAAGATTTCTTAGCTCGTCAAATCGGTCTTTACCTGAGAGATATTTGTCAATTTTCCTAGAGGCCTCTTTCCCATCCCCAACGGCTTTCACAACGAATTCTGCATCTTCCTCTATTTCACCACTGACGAATATTTTTTCTATAGAGGTCTGTCGGGGGTGCTTTTCTTTCTTAAAAACTTGGTTCGGAATCTCTGATGTAGTCCCTAATTCTCTATCTATAGTTGTGCCGGCCTCAATGAAAATCGCGTCGAAATCTTTCATCAATTTTTTGATTGGGATATCCCCACCGATCTTGCTATTAAGATTAGCTTCAACTCCAAGTTCGAGAATGTCTTCTATTTCACTTTCAACTAAATCGCTGATTTTACTGTATCTATTTAGAATTCCACCTAATTCCTCCGAAGGCTCGAAAATCGTCACGTCGTATCCTAAACGGCTTAGGAAATATGATATTGATAGGCCGTTCGGACCTCCTCCAACGATTGCTATTTCCTCTTCTCTTTCGGGAAGACACGAAATTTGTGAGCTGTCTTCGTATTCTTCGGGATTTTCAAATCTGTATTCCGAGATAAATCGCTTTAAGTCACGGATAGATATTGGTTCGTCTATCTTTCCTCTTTCACACCTTATTTCACATGGATGGGGACATATTCGGGAAAGTACAGCAGTAAATGGGTTAACCTCTCTAGAGAGATTGTAAGCATCGATATACCTTCCCTCCTTTATGAGTTGAACGTATCCGGGGACATCTGTGTCTGCCGGGCACCTGTTTTGACAGGGAGATTCTACCAGCTCAGAGCATACACCCGCTGGACATTCCTTTTCATCGATATGCTCGATATATTCATCCCTAAAGTATTCCAAAGTGGTCAGTATCGGGTTTACAGCGGTATTACCTAGGCCGCAGAGAGCCGAATCCTCCACATATAATGATAAATCTTCCAAAGCCGAGATGTCCTCTTCATCTGCTTTTCCCTCCGTTATTTTACTCAAAATGTTCAACATCTGTTTGAGTCCTGCTCGACAGGGCGTGCACTTGCCACACGATTCAGAGGATGTAAATCCTAGGAAGTATTTAGCTACGTCCACCATGCAATCTTCTTCGTCCATAACCACGATTCCACCAGAACCCATTATAGAACCCAGTTCGTCCAGATTTTCATAGTCTATTTCTACATCCAGATGTTCGGAAGGGATCACCCCTCCAGAAGGACCCCCTGTTTGAACTGCTTTGAATTCCTTCCTTTTCGGAATTCCACCGCCTATGTCGTAAATTACTTCCTCCAACTTCATGCCAAATGGAGCTTCAATTAGACCTGCTCTGTTTATCTTGCCTACGAGAGAAAAGACTTTTGTACCCCCGCTGTTTTCAGTTCCTATTGAACTAAACCAATCCTCTCCCTCCTTCATTATTGCGGGTACATTTGCCCAAGTTTCAACGTTGTTAATATTGGTCGGCTTGTGCCAAAGACCATCATTTGCTGGATAAGGAGGTCGAGACCTAGGTTCCCCTCTTTCACCCTCAATGGAATGTATTAGAGCTGTTTCTTCTCCGCAAACAAACGCTCCAGCTCCTTGCTTGATTTCTATATCCAGGGAGAAGCCAGAGTTAAAGATATTTTCGCCGAGTATTCCATGTTCGTAGGCGGTTTCTATTGCTTCTTCTAATCTTTCGACGGCTAGAGGATATTCCGCTCGAACGTAGATAAAGGCCTCAGTGGCACCCATTGCGTAAGCCCCTATCAACATTCCTTCTAGCACGGAATGTGGGTCTCCCTCTAAAATGGATCTGTCCATATATGCTCCAGGATCTCCTTCATCTGCATTGCAAATTACGTACTTTTGATTCCCTTCGGCGTTTCTCGCAAAACTCCATTTTTTCCCGGTCGGGAACCCGGCCCCACCTCTACCCCTCAAATTGGATTTAGAAACGGTGCTGATTACCTCCTCTTCGTCCATATCATTAAGGACAGAAAAGGCGGAGTAATAGCCCCCTCGACTAACATATTCCTCCAAGGAACTTGGATCAATGATACCACAATTTCGCATTGCCACCTTTTTCTGTTCCTTGATAAAGTCGAGTTCACCGAAAGAAGGGATACTTTCATAGCTTGAAACTTCGGGGAAATCCAAATCCAGAGCGGAAGGCTCTTCATCGATTTGGGCTAAAGCCAGATCTTTAACCGGATCACCGTCAATGAGATGTTTATCAATAATCTGGGGGATTTTTTCTTCTGTAACCTTATTGTATATTACTCGAGGTTTTCCTTGAATTTGAATGTCCATTAGGGGCTCCTGATAACAGAGACCTATGCAACCTACTCTGGACAAGTCCACGTCGATATTTTGATTTTGTATTGTTTCCTTCACTTTCTTATAAACTTGATCGGCCCCAGCCGAAATTCCACAAGTGCCGTAACCGATTATTATCTTTCGTTCTGGTTCCCAGAGCCTGTCCCAGCCTCTTTGAGCGAGATTGTCCAAGTTATCTGGGTTTTTAATTTCCATTTTCCTTCCTCTCACTTAGCTAATCATAATCTTCTAAAATATCCTCTATCTCGGATGGTCTTACTCTCCCATAGGTATCTTCATCTATCCTAAGCACAGGAGCAAGCGAACAACACCCTAAACAACGAACTGACTTTAGGGTGAATTTGAGATCCTCCGTAGTCTCGCCTACATCGACGTCCAGTAGATCTTGGAGCTCTTCCATGTTTTCCTGATTTCCTTTGACATAACATGTGGTACCTTCGCAGACTTGGATATCGTGTCTGCCAGCTGGCCGAATTTTGAATTGAGTATAGAATGTGGCTATACCATATAGTTCTGAAAGCGAAACTTCTGTTTTCTTTGATGTATATTCTAGATACTCTTCGCCGACATATCCGAGTTCTTCTTGTATTTTCTGGAGGATAGGAATTTTGGCTTCTTCTAGATTTGATTCATGTTTTTCTACTATGTCATCGATTATCTGTTTGTATTTTTTCTCCTCAACTTCCTCCATTTTAAGGCCTCCTTTCTATATTTTCATAGCTTTCAATTGTTTTGGAAATTAAATTTGATGAAGGCGTTTTATTTTTCTTATAATTCTGGAATTTCTCCAGCCTCTTTTTCACTTCTTCTTTGGATGTCGTTGGATATTGCCCTCCACCGGTAATACATCCTTTAAAGCAAGGAATGATTTCTACCGAATCGTACTCCGCGATTTTATTATCGGGAAGTTCATCGAGTTTGGAAAGTTTTTCAATAACAAGTCCACTTAGTTCGTCTTCACCATCCTCCATGATATATTCGGAAATACCATTGTCTATCTGATTACTCTTTAATTTCATTTCGGGATTTTCGTAAATCCTCCGAAAAGCGATTTCAAGTATTAAAGGAGTATAACTGAATCTTACTTCGTTCTTTAAAGATACACCTAGATTAGAATTGTGGGGATTGTCGAAAGAACCATTTTTCCCATAAATGTCCAACCAGATATTTTCACTGTCTAGAAGTTTTGGGAGTTCCTTGGACATTAGCACTGCGTCGAATTGATCTTCTCTTTTGTGCGCCACGCATGGAGTGATGAGAATTGTTTCAATATTATCTTCATCGTAGGTATTGTTAATATCCTTAAGAAGAATATTTTCGGGGGATGTATCTTCCTCAATATATTTTTCGTATCCAGCCTTTGATTTTTCAATGTAGGATCTTACACTTGGACACCAAGAAGCGAAGGTTGGTTCTTCTCCATCGACTTCTTCAGCTTGCGCCGCAGCGGAAATGGCAGCATAAGGTAAGAAATCGATTACCTTGTCTGCGCCCATGTATTTTAAAGCGGAAACTATTTTTTCCAGGGTTTCGTCCATATCATTCTCATTTGTGGGCAGCCTATCCAAGACGGAGGTAATGGTGAGGGGATCTACTATTACAATGGTGAAGTTTGAATCTGAATTCAGTATTTCGAGGGACTCCTCGATTGAGGATTTAATCTGGAGAGCACCTACAGGGCAGCTTGAAACACATTGTCCACAATAGATACATCCACTATTGTCCAGAGTTCTTCCGAAGGGAGTGGAAATCATGGCTTCAGGCCCCCTTTCCGAAACCGAAATCGCATGAATACCTAATACATCATTACAAATTGTGTCGCATCTTCTGCAGAGAATACATTTATCAGAGTCAAGGGAGATTATTGATTCTAAATCCATTTCTCTGTCGGACTTTAAAAAGGGTAACTTTAGTTCTTCGTTTTTGTTGACTCCCTTAGCCACGAATTTGTTTAGATTATAGAGAACCTCTTCCTTCCTTACAGGACACCCCCTGATAAAGTAGTCTACTTCGACAAAATTTTCCAATTCTCCGGGTTCATCTATTGGAGTGTAATTAGATTTTCCTTCTATATCCTCCCTTTCTTCACTTCTTGCGGCACCGTATTCATCGATTGCGGCTTGAATTTCTCCCTCGCATGCACAAGTTCCAAGCGCTATAAGGTATTTAGCCCTTTCTCGAATTTTGGTGAGGAGATCCAAGTCTTCTTCGGAGGAAACCTGACCCTCTACTAAAGCAATATCCATTTCCCTTACATCTGAATTGGTAGAAGAAAATGGAGTTTCAACAAAATGAAATAAATTTTCCATTTCATTTTTATTGTTTGACACTACCAGTCGGCATCCCTTGCATCCGGTGAGCCCAAATATACCGATTTTCATTCTCGATTGGGCATTTTCTTCTTTCTGTTGTTTTTTCGATTTCAATTTCTCACCTATGTTAATTCTTCAGTCGTCTTCCTCTTTCAGGAGATTTGGGGTTTTCTTTGCTTCTTCTTTGAATTCCGGAATTTTCTCATCCATTTCCTTGATTATCCTTGCATACTTCTGTCCTTCCGTGGCTGATACCCATTCCAGTCTAAGTCTATCAGTGTCGATTTTGTCCATCTTTTTCTTGAATTTCTCTATTCGCTCTTTGGCTCTGAAGTTCCCTGCTTGCATGTAATGGCAGTCTGAGGGTAAATGACATCCGCCGACTAGAACCTGATTAGCGCCCTGTCTAAAGGCCTCCATAATATATTCTGTATCTGCTCTACCCGAACACATTAGCCGAATGTGTCTGCTCGAGGGAGGATAATCCAGTCTACTAACTCCCGCGAAGTCCGCGCCAGCGTATGCACACCAATTGCAAATAAAGCAAATTATTTTTTCTTCCGGGTTTTCCTCGAGAGCTGCATGAATTTGCGCCTTAATTTGTTCATCGGTAAAGTTTTTCATCTCAATCGCATCCTGTGGGCAATCTGCGGCGCAAACTCCACATCCGTTACACTTTGCTTTAATCACTTCTGCTGGTTCACCCTTTTCCTCAACCGTTATTGCTCCGTAGGGACAGTACTTCTCACAAAGACCACAACCGACACATGCCTCCTCATCAATTTCGGAGGTTATGTTTTCCTTAGTGAATTTTCCAGTGACCATGGATGACGTGACGGTGCCTACTGCACCTCTAGCTTGTGAAACGCTTTGATGAATGCTTTGAGGTTCTACAGCCGTTCCCGCAATAGCTATTCCATCTTGGGAGGTTTCGACCGGTTTTAACTTAGGATGAGCTGGCGTGAAGAAGCCTTCTTCCCCCGTGGAGAGAGGCAATGCAGCGTCGGCAAGAGCGGTTCCTTTCGATGGCTCCAGACCAGTAGTCAGAACTAACATATCATATTCCTTTTCCACCTTCCTCCCGAGGGAGATGTGTTCAAATTCCATCCTCAGGTTTTTGGTCTCTGGATCCTCTTCGACTTCCGAAGGAGTACCATTTATGAAGTTAACCCCCATTTCTCTAACCCTTCTGTAAAGCTCCTCATCCGCGTTTCTCATTCCCTTGTGAAATACGTCAATTTCTATATCGGGATCGTGTTCTTTCAGAATGAAACAGAGTTTCAACGTGTTATCGCATCCGATTCTACAACAATAAGACCTTTCAGAATCTTCACTCTCATTCCGGGATCCTACACATTGAATAAATGCAATTCTATCAGGATGTTCACCATCGTTTTTCCGGACTACTTCTCCGCCAGTGGGACCCCCAGCACATCCTAATCTTTCGAGTTCCATAGTCGTCACTACATTATCATATATTCCATATCCATAGTCATTGTTTTCCGAAGGGTCATAAGGATCGGCACCCGTGGCCGCAACAATTGTGTCGACATCCAAAGTTATTTCCTCAGCTTCCTGATCGAAATCAACTGCATCCGGGCCTTCACTCTCACATTTCTCTATACACAGACCACACTCGATACAGTGGTCCATGTCAATTGTATAAAGATCAGGGACTGCTTGTGGGAATGGTTCGTAAATAGCTTTTCTGAAGTCGAGACCTTCCTCAAATTCGTCCGGGACCCTGACTGGGCAGACATCTTCACACTCCCCACATCCAGTACAATCCTCAGTAACATACCGAGGTTTCTTCTCGATAGTAGCAGTAAAGTTCCCAATCCAGCCTTCCACATTCTTCACTTCTGCGTAAGAAATAATTTCCACGTTCGGGTGGCGTCCGGTCTCGACCATTTTCGGTCCAAGGATACAAATTGAGCAGTCCATAGTAGGGAAAGTCTTATCGAGAGCTGCCATTCTTCCACCAATACTGGGTTCTTTTTCGACCAAATAAACATCGAAGCCCTTGTCACCGAGCCTTTGTGCCGCATCTATCCCTGCCACTCCACCTCCGATAACCAGCGCCGTATTTCCCACATCAACTTCGATTTCCGAGAGAGGCTCAAGTTTCTTCACCCTCTCCACATGCATTTTGATAGTGTCCCGGGCTTTGTCCATCGCCTCCTCCTTCGGCTGGTGAGCATGGACCCAGGAGTTTTGATCCCTAATATTGGCCAGGGAGAAAAGATAAGGGTTGATTCCTGCTTCCTTTATTGTTTCTTTGAAAACAGGTTCGTGAGTTCGGGGCGTACAGGAAGCTACGACTACGCGATTCAGATTGTGCTCTTCAATTTCTTCCTTAATCATTTTCGTTCCGGCATCGGAACAGACATAGGTGTTAACCTTACTAACCGTTACACCGGGTAGTTCACTGGCATAATCGGCGAGTTCGTCACAGTCCAGCACCCCCGCGATGTTGAGGCCGCATTCACATACAAAAACTCCGATTTTGTGGTCTTCACTTTCAGACATTCTCTCTACAACCCCAGCTTACTGGTTAAGGGTATTGATTATTTTTAATCCCTTTCCCTCTTTTTCCGAAATATAACGAGATTATAATTAAGTCTTATCCGTAAAAATTCAAAAAATT
>CAYNPN010000054.1:0-13169 GCA_964399085.1 Hadarchaeota archaeon (SeqCode)
CGGTCTGTCAACCTCTAGCTGGGAAACAGCTTTTTCCACCATTTCCGGAAATTTTTGCAACCGTTTCACGATCTTTTTTCTTTCCCGCTCCCGTCTCTCGTAAGGTCCCCCGTCCTCTCCTTCTTCGTTTTCCTTTCGAATTTTCTCCTTCTCTTCTTCCAAAACCATTCCTTCTGGGCCCCCTCTTGCCTCTCGTCTTCGCCTTCGACCCATAAATCAGCAGAGAATCCTGTTGGAGTTTTTCGTTCCGTTTCTTCAACGGGAAAATTTTTGCCTAATTTGGTTCAAGTAAAATATGTTGTCTTCTGACCACGGGATAAAATCATCATCTTTTGACCAAAAATTTCTAAGAGAACGATTCCTGATTTTCTCGAAATCCATTATTTTTTTATTTGAGATTAAAGTTTCGAATAATTTTTTCTTTCCTTTTAAGCAAGGTATTTTTTCGGGAAAATAACAACAAATTAGGGTTAAGTGGGAGGAGATGGGAATTAAACGGTTGGATTTGGAGCCGAGGGTGAATTTGAATTTAGAATCTTTTGCTTCGAACGAAGGGTTATGAACAGTGGAATGGAGTGCGGGGGGTGGGTTTCGAACCCACGAAGGCCCTACGGCCACCGGATGGCCTATCTTTTTGGAGATCTTAAGTCCGGCCCCTTAGACCACTCGGGCACCCCCGCACGATATAGGGGGAACTTATCTCTCACACACTATCTCATTTCTATTTCTTATTAACTCTTGAACCAGTTTACTCCATTTTTGGTTTACCTTTTTTGTAGACTTAAAAACATGTTTTCCAAGAAGTGAATTCAGGAATATTCAGGATAATAAATTCAATTCCGAAAGCTTGTCCTCCAACTTTTCAGGAGACTCGGCCCTAAAGTCGGCCTCCCTTCCCACACCGATCACTCTGCATCCCGCTTTCCTGCCCGACCTAACGTCGCTCCAATTATCTCCTATAAATATGGTATTTTCAGGTTCTACATCCAGAATATCACACGCTTTCAGAACTGGCTGTGATGAAGGTTTAGGTTTATCGACATCGTCTCCGGAAACTACTGTATCGAAATAATCTTCTAGATCGAAATGTCTCAAAATCTTACGCGTTGCGGTGGACGGGGTGCTCGTTACAAGACCCAATCTTTTATCCAGTGAACCTAGCAATTCCTTAACTCCAGGATAAATCCGGATATCACCGATGTTTTCCTCATACTGAGACCTACAATATTCGGCACCCTCCTTACCTAATCCCAATCTGTCCATATTTTCTTCAATTTCACGTCCCCAGTATCTGTCTATAAATTCCTCCCTCTCCACAGATTCTTCCCCAAAATGTTTCAATGTCCGATTAAAAGCCGAATGCCAAGCAGATATAGAGTCAACTATAACGCCGTCCAAATCAAACAATATTGATTTGATTTCCGAAGGATTATTCATCCGAATCCACCGATAGTAAAAATATTTTAGAGGCATTTAAATATCAGATTCAATGAATTAGCATCGGTACTCTATCAGGGTGATATATTTGATCGACATATTCGTATTGGCACTTTTTGCAATACTTTTCTTCGCATTCCAGAGAATTTCCAACGCTAAGTCCAGAGATTCGCTCATAATGGTCATTTTGCTCTCATTTGTTCTACCATTTGTTAAACCCCCTTTGCATATCACGAATCCCCAATTTTTGAGAAATTATGTCCAATCCTTGGCGTATTTTCTTCTTCACGTCGGTCTAGGAGGGATGATAGGGATAGTAATCGAAAAACTATCCTGATGGATAGGGGTCCACTCAAATACAGGACGGATTAACTAAATACGGGATAATGAATATAAAAATCAATAGAGAAATCGGGAAAAATATGGCAAAAAGAGAAGATGAGTTTGATAGGTTCTATGATATGTTCAAAAAGGGGTACATCCCGAAACCAGTGAAGATACTTGTTATCTTAATCTCCCTATTCTTTGGACCCCTTATAGAGGCCATAGAACAGATTTCCAAAAGATCGAAATAACAGACTTAATACCAGTAAACTTCAATCGGCAGATTCCCTAAATCGCTTGATCACAAATTCATCCTCCAACGCAGTGAGAAAATTACCCACACGGGGGCCGGACTTCTGTCCTAAGAGAACCTGGTAAATAGCGTGGAAAAGCTTCACAGGTTCGATATCGTTCTCTCTCGCAATTTCATACACCTTATTGTGAATCTCGACAGGGCCAAAGGTCCTCTCGGCCAGTAAATTAGCCAGAGCGGAAAGGCACTCCTTCTGTCCCGCCGATAATTCCTCTTTTTCTTCTGCAGGGAGTTCGTCCAAAATTTCGACTTTGGCCTGGTCGGGTGCATATTTCTCAACCCAATTCTTGGCCCTTTGTAATCTTTCTTTAGCCCACTCGACTTCCCAATCCTCCGGGTTTTCCAGGACGCCTTTTCTCTTCAATATATCTATCACGTGTTCGGCATCCCGGGCGACCTGAATCATAACTGTGGCCAGGGCGAAAGGGATCCTCTGAGGATATTTTTCAGGGACGTCTTCGACCTGAGATAGCTCGTAAATCCTTTCCTGCTGCTCCTTTCTGGATTCGCTGGCCTCTTCTCTCCCAAAGTAAACGTCCTCAAGCTGCCTATACTCCTTATATAGCTCCACCAAGGGGAATCCGGGATCGAAATCTTTGGCCTTCAGGGCCTTGCTCCGAAATATGAAGTACCTCAAAAGTTCCGGCTCCGCAACCTCCAGCCACTCCTCCAGCGTGAAAACGTGGCCTTTAGAGGAGGACATCGGTTCTCCTTTAAAGCTAATCCACTCGTAAGGAATGGGCTCGGGCGGTTCGTAATCGAAAATCTCCTCGGCGATCTCCTGACCTGTATCGTAGCTCCCACCGGCCGCAGCGTGATCTTTCCCAAACGGCTCACAGTCTACTCCCAGCATGTCCCAGCGGGCGGGCCACTCGACCCGCCAGGTGAGCTTCCCTTCCCCCTTAACGAAATTTGCTTTTCCCTCATTGCCACACCCTTCCACGTAATCCGCCCCTTCACAAGAATAAAGGACGTGATCGTCCTCCCAGTCATAGGCCGTCGTGGTTGCTATTCTGCCGCACTCATCGCAAATCGAATCATAAGGTAGCCATCCCTCGGGAAGCGAATCGGAACGATATCTATTCAAAATATCCCTTATCTTATCGGAATTCTTCAGTGCAGTTCGGATTTGCTCCTCCAAAAGTCCCCCTCGATAGACTTCGGCCGAAGAATAAATCTCGGGTTCTACCCCGAAATCTCCCAGAGCTTCGAGAAAGGGTGACACAAAGAAGTCCACGAAATTATCATGCTGGGAATCAGGTGAGGGTATGTCGATATAGGGCATGCCCAGATACTCCTCATATTCATTTTCGGACAGTGGCCAGGGAATTCTCCGCATCGGGTCGTAATCGTCGGAATACCAAATTACCTCGGCATTCTCACTCCTCTCTTCCAGTGCCCGTTTAACCGAATCCGCAATGAAAACGTCATTCGAGTGACCGATGTGAATATGTCCGGATATGGAAATCCCACTGGCTACGACAAGTTTCTCTGATTTTCCCTCAATTTTCTCCGCAGCCTGATCCGCCCAGTGCATATTTACCGAGAAAACTTATATCGGCCGTTCGTAAAACTTTAGCGGAGGTTGAAAAATGAGAATAGCTGACCGTATGGGAAATGTGCCTGGATCGGGCACGCTTAAAATCCTCTCCCTAGCCAACGAACTAGAGGAAAAAGGCGAGGACATAGTACACCTGGAAGTCGGGCAACCTGACTTCGATACGCCAGATCACATCAGAAGCGCGGCAAAGGAAGCGCTAGATGATGGAAAAACGGGTTATACCTCAAGCGACGGAATCCCCGAGCTGAAAGAGGCAATCTCGGAAAATCTGAATGAGAAAGGAATCGATAGGGATATAGAAGAAATCATCGTGACCCCGGGGGCGAAGTTTTCCCTGTTTTCGTCCATGACCGTGACTTTAGATCCAGAGGATGAGATAATCATTCCGACACCGTGTTGGACCTACGAAGGAATGACGAGGATAATAAATGCAGAACCGGTATTCGTAGAGGCGCCGGAGAAAAGCGGATTCCAGCTCGAACCGGAAAAGGTGAAGGAAAATATCTCATCTAAAACTCGGATGCTTCTCTTAAATTATCCGAACAACCCCACCGGAGCGATGCTGGAAGAGTCGGTTCAGCGTAGCCTGGCGGATCTCGCCCAGGACCACGATTTCTGGATCCTGTCCGACGAGGTCTATGACCAGCTGACCTACGAGGAGGACCCCTTTTCGCTGGCTTCTATTCCGGAGTACGAAGATAGAACCATATATATTAATGGATTCTCGAAAACCTACGCGATGACCGGATGGAGGCTGGGATACACCGCGGCACCGGAAGAAGTAATCGACGAGATGGTGAAAATCCAGCAGAACTCTACCACTTGCGCGACTGCCTTCGTACAGTGGGCCGGAGTCGAAGCATTGAACGGCCCCCAGGATTGCGTCGGGGAAATGAGATCGGAATATCGGGACAGAAGGGATATCGTCGTGGAAGGGTTAAACTCTATCGAAGGTGTAGAATGCGTGGAGCCGAAGGGCGCTTTCTATGTGTTCCCGAACATCGAAGGACTGGGCATGGATTCGATGGAATTCTGTAAATATCTGCTCAAGAACGCCAGCGTGGCGACTACGCCTGGGAGCGCTTTCGGTCCCGCAGGTGAGGGACACATCAGGATGAGCTTCGCAAACTCCATAGATAGAATCGAAGAGGCTCTGGAGAGATTAGAGAAAGCTATTAATTCCCTTTAGAACGAATAGGGTACTGATGGAAAAAGAAAAGAAGGAGATAGTCGAGATTGGAGAAGAAGTCTATGAGCGAGGTCTGGTCGCCGGCACCTGGGGTAATCTCAGCAAGAGGCTCAAGGATGACCCCGATAGATTTGCGATAACTCCCTCCGGTCTGGGCTACAGGGAGATGGAGGAAGAAGACGTTGCCATTCTCAACCTGGATGGAGAAAAAATAGATGGCGAGAAGAAACCGTCCTCGGAATCTCCCCTCCACATCCATATTTACCGAGCTAGGGAAGACATAAACGCAATCGTACACACTCACTCTACATTCGCCACGTCGATGGCCTGCACGAGACAGGATATCCCCCCAATCGTCGAGGACATGGTACAGATAGTCGGGGGAAGCATAGAGACGGCCGAATACAAATTCCCGGGAACCGAGGATCTTGCGGAATCCGCGGTGGAAGCATTGGGGAATAAGGATGCCGCACTATTGGCCAATCACGGGGCTGTATCCCTCGGAAGAAACCTGGAGGAAGCTCTGAAAACAGCAGAAATTGTGGAAAAAAGTGCCAAGGTCTACTTACTCTCAAAAATTGTGGGCGAACCGGAGGAGCTCGACGACGAAGATGTGGAAATAATGCGGGATTTTTACTTAGAGAAGTACGGATCCTCTTGACCTATTCCTCTTCCTCCGAAACGTACTCGGCCTCCAGAACCCTACGGATATCCCTCGCCTTCTCGGTGCCAATCCCATGCACTTCCATCAATTCCTCCTCGGAGGCCTGCATAACTTCCTCCACGGATTCGAAATGATCCAGAAGACGCTTCGCGAGGATTGCCGAAACGCCCGGGAGTCCCTCCACGACAAACCGCTGCATTTCGGACAGAGTCAGGGCCTTCCTCTCGCTCCTGACGGGGACCTCGCTCTCCTCTTCCTTCTGCTCTCTCTTCGCAATTGCGGATACGATTTTTGCGGAGGCGCTCTCATCCTCCGTCGAGATGATGGGAACGTGATAGTCCACCGTGATACAGGCGAGGGCTCCCCTTATGGCATTGGGATGTATCTGTCTCTCTGAGTAAAGTCCCTCCCCTTCCAAAATCAGGAGGGGGCGTTCGAATGTCTCAGCCAAGTTCTTGGCCTGTTCCAGGAGTCGGCCGTCGACCAGAGACTGGAGAAAATCCCTGACCGTCTTGCGCTCTATCCCCACCCTCTCGCTGAGGATGAAGTCCCCGACCTCGAGCTGCTGCATCTCCACGTCCAAATCCAGACGGTGCAACTCCCGCAAAATTCCTGAGGCGGCCTCCCGGTGATCGGCGACGACCTTCATCTAACTCCCCTCGTAATCCTTAATCTCCTTTTGATTCTCATCTTCCTCACTACTATCGTTAATCTCACGTAAAGTTTCTCGCATTCTCTTTTCCTTATGGACGGCCGACCAGTAAAATGCCTCGTCCCTCGTCCCCTTCATCAGCAGGATTACCACGCGACCCGGCCTCTTCCGCCCGGTTCTCCCGCGCCTCTGAATGTTTCGGATTTCGCTGGGGACGGCCTCGTAGAAAATCGCGAGGTCCACTCCGGGGATGTCCAGACCCTCCTCTCCCACCGAGGTGGACACCAAGAGGTTGAATTCTCCCTCCCTGAATCTCTCCAGTATCTCGGCCTGCTCCTTCTGCGTCAGTCCGTCCTCGTCTCCCCGGCTCGACTGGCCGATGAATTTGGTCGGGCGTGCACCCTCGACGTCCCTGAATTCCCTAACGAGCTGCTTTATCGAATCTCGATAATGGGCGAATAGGATGACCCTCGAATCGGGATTTTCCGAAAGTTGGCCCTTGACGATCTCCTTGGCCTCCTCCAGCTTGGGGTTCTCGACCCTGCCGGCGGCATTACCGACGATCCGGTGAACCTTTTCCATTCTGGAATCGTTCACCAGACGCTTCAGGGATTTCGATGCGCCTGATTTCTGGGATTTTCTGGACATCCTGTCGAGGTACTTCTTCAGCGCCTCCAGCCCCTGCGATTCGAGGAGCTCGATGCAGTGCGACAAGCGAAAGGCAGTGGCCTGCTCCATCATGCCCTTGAAGAATTTTCGCGGGGGGTTCGGTTCCGCCTCCTTTCTTCCCTTGTTGATTTTCTTTTTGACGTCCAGGAGCTCGCTCTTACCCACGTCTTGGATTGAACCGAGGAAATCCATCTTCTTCAACTCCTTGAGGTGTTCCTTGAGCTGGTTCTCCAGGAGTTTCTTGACCTTCGCGACCGGGTCCGGCATCTCCAGCATCCTTCTCTCGATATCCACGGTTTCGACGTAGGGTTTTATGTTGGGGTGATCCTCCGACCTAGCCTCCACCCTGTCGATCCGGAGGTTTTCCTTCACCTTCTCGATTCTCTCGGTCGCTCCCCCGGGGGAGGCGGTCAGACCCAAGATGAGCGGATTTTCGGAGCTGTTTACGTAGCTTTCGGCGATGAAGCCGTACGGGTAATCGCCGACTGCCCTGTGGGCCTCATCAAAAATCAATAAAGTAAAATCTTCTAGTTTCATTCTGCCCGCTATCAGGTCTCTCTCGACAGTCTGGGGTGTGGCAAAAAATAGTTTACCATCTTCCCACTCTCGGTTTCTTTTTTCAGGGGCGGTCTTACCCGTCATTACTTTGAATTCCTCCGGGGGGAAATCGAGGGATTCGGAAAAAGTATCTCTATGTTGCAAAACGAGAGGTCGGGTGGGTGCCATCATTAAAATTCTCGAATCGGGATTCTCCGAGAGTCGATGGGCAGAAAGCATAATACCTATCTGGGTCTTGCCGAGGCCAGTTGGGAGTACAATTAAGGTATTTCCTTTACGTGCGGAATCAAATAGGACCTGTTGATATAGCCTGGCCTCGATTTTTTCAGGCTTTATGAGGGGGTGTTCTACAAAGTCCATAAGGTATCACTGGTTATCTTTATCGCGAAAAAAATAATATCTTCCCTTTGGGGTAGTGTTTTTCCCTCTCTATATTGCAGCTCAATCCAATTTGCACTCAGAAGGGAGTTTCATTCTGAAACATGATAAAGACATAGAAAAATAATAGATTTATTGCCCAATGCTAGAAAACTAAGTTTTAGAAGGATTAAAATCGGGGAGTAAATTTTTCCTAAAATTCCATTCAGAAAAATTGAGAGGAGAATAAGAGTTAAAATAATTTTTTATGAAAGAGTAAATGATTACACCAATTCACTCTCTATGCGTTTTGAAATGGTATTCTTTCGGGTTATTGAGTCGTTTTTATCGTCTGGAACAAAAAATTAAGCAATTAGATGGTCTTTTATTTGAAGAATCTTATTTCTTCTCATGAAAAATTTTAAAAAAGAGATAATATTTCAAGATGAGTATTATGAAGAGTTTTAGAAAAAGGAGGGGTAGCTTCTCTTACAATTGTAATAATTATTCCGGTGGGTGTAGGAGTTAGTGTCGGATATTCTGTCTACGATTCGGATAATGACGGTCTTAGGAATTACGAAGAGTGGACCGGGGAAACTTCTTTCACCGACCCCGATTCTGATTCTGATGTTTTGAGTGATGGAGAAGAAGTTAACGAATACGTAACAGGTCCTCAGGAACCTGATTCCGATGGTGACGGTCTTGAAGATGGTCCTAAAGTGAATGAATATGGGACGGACCCAAAGGATACCGATACCGACGGAGACAGCTATAGCCGATGGAATTTTAAGGCGAATATGAACGATTATCGGGAAGTTAATATCTATGACACGGACCCTACATCTTGGGATACCGATGGAGACGGATTAGATAATGGAGAAGAGCTTTATAAAGGGACAAGTCATACAGGTGGGAATTTAGAGCCCAATCCTACGTACTCCGAAGTAGTAAGTTTTTTAGAAAGCGATACAACGGACGAAAATGAGTATGTCTCAAGAGAAGAAGAACACCCGTATGTGTGTGAAGATTTCGCAGCTACTTTGGGAAGAAACGCCAGCGATCGGGATATGCGTTCTGGTTATGTGAGATTAGATTTTGTCGAAGAAAATCCATACTCAGCTCATGCCATAGTTGCGTTTGACACAGTTAATGGAGGTTTAATATTTGTAGAAACTCAAACAGATGAAATACATCAGGATTTAAATCCCGGTGATAGTTATTGGGATTATACAATTGAGGAAATCGATATCTACTGGTAAAAAAATATTCGGTATATTCCGAGGTAACCAACAACTAACATTAAGGTTGCTAAAGATTTCTCATTCCTCAAGCGTCAAAATGCCGGCCATTATGGAAATCGGTCAAGCTCGGACACCAATTACACCTGACCAAACCTACTCACCCTTAAACTCGGGTTCTCGGTCTTCGAGGCGGGCGGCGAAACCTTCCTCGTAGTCGTGGGTGTCCACCAGCTCTTCGCCCATTTTTGTTTCCAGTTCAAGCCCCTCGTCGAGCGGCATGTCGAGTGCGGAGTTCAGTAGCTTCCGAGCGCGCTCCATACCCAGCGGCGCGTTCTTGGCGAGCTTGTCCGCCCACTCCCGGGCCCGCTCGTCCGTATCCTCGCGATCTTCCACGATTTCATGAACCAGGCCGCACTCCTTTGCCTCTTCCGGATCGATGTACTCGCCGGTCAGTACCAGCTCCTTAGCCTTCGAGAGCCCGACCAGTCTCGGAAGCCGTTGAGTGGCTCCGCTAGAGGGAAACAACCCGAGACTTACCTCTATGACACCAAACTTCGCACCTCGACTTATAATCCGAAAATCCACCGGGAGAACTAGTTCAAATGCTCCGGCGATAGCCGCTCCCTTGATACTCGCCACCGTCGGGACGCTCATCTGGTCGATGAAGCGAGCGACGTCATCGATGTCCGTCTCGAACGAAAAGTCGTCCGAGTTGGCACGTTCATGCATCATCTCAAGATCCATTCCCGCACAGAAAATCGGACCTTTGCCGAGGAGCGTCACTGCACGCACCTCGTCATTATTGTCGGCTTCCTCCAGGGCTTCCCTGAGGTCGTTCAGGAGAGATCGATTCATCGCGTTGCGCTTATCCGGGCGGTTAAGGATCACATCTGCTCTGTGTCCCTCAATCTGAAGTTGAACTTTTCCGTTGCCAATCTCTCGCATTATATCAATCAACACCTTTGTTCCAATTTATTATTGCATTTTTTTTTCAGTTTGAGGCTGTTGTAAAAACTGATGGAAAATTATAGAGACTACTGAAGTAATACATAGGTGAGAAACACGGGTAAAATATCTTCCACCGAATATTGTCTACCCCATCAAACACTGAAGAATCTAAGCGAGTAGAATAGTATCCAGGAAACTAAGAAGAGGAACCAATATGAAAGACCTCCGGACTTGATTAAATTCCAAGCACTTACCTCGTAGGATGTCTCCTCCAAGTCTAGAATTAAAGGGGCAAATCTATAGGAAATATAGAAGAACGCCAAACCAAACACTAGACCCCAATGAGCTCCCAATAAAGTCGAGATTCCTATAATTCCATTCAAGGAACCAATTGCCACGGCAAACGCTACGAAAATCAGGGCGACCTTTGTATCGGCATCAAACTCCAAATCCTCAAAATCCATTTTTACCTACTCCTTTTTCAAATCCCTGCTTATCTTACAAACTCCCTTCTCTCATAAAAAAGTATAACTTATAAACGATTGGCTAAATTGAGGGCTAACCTCGTTCTCCTATTGAGAGGGTATATGGAAAACCACAAAAGTACAAAAACCAATCTAATAACAGGTCAAAGACACAGCTAATCGAATATAATATTATTATGAAAAGTTTTAAATAAAAGTAATAAAATTAACAAATGTGAAATAAAAAGATAAATAATTAAAGGAATGTTCAGGTGAAAATATGACTACAAAAGAAGAGGTCCTTAAAGAAATCAAGGAAAAAAATGTTAAGTTTGTGAGACTCCAGTTCACGGATATTCTAGGCATTGTAAAAAACGTAGCCGTTCCCGCCGACCAGATGGAAAAGGCCTTTGACGAAGGGATATGGTTCGATGGGTCCTCTATCGAGGGCTTCGTCAGGATACAGGAAAGCGACATGAGGTTGGATCCCGATCCGGATACATTCGCAATTCTTCCCTGGCAGTATCAAACGGATGAAGGAGCCGCAACAGCGAGAATAATCTGTGACGTGATAGACTCGGACAACAATCACTTTGAAGGCGACCCTCGCTACGTGTTAAAACGGGTTATTAGTAAGGCCGAGGACCTTGGATTCGAGATTAAAGCCGGTCCCGAGCCCGAATTCTTTGTGTTCGAGAAAAAGAACGGTTCAGCATCCACGACACCCCATGATTTCGGAGGTTACTTCGATTTCGCCCCCAGAGACCTGGCCATCGATTTAAAACGTGATATAATATTCACCCTCCAAGAACTTGGATTCGAAATAGAAGCCAGTCACCACGAAGTAGCGGATGGGCAGCATGAAATCGATTTCAGATACGACGACGCCCTGAGCACGGCCGATAATATAGCGACTTTTCGCACTGTAGTCCGAGCAATCGCGGAGCTTAATGATTTACACGCCACCTTTATGCCCAAACCCATCGCCGACATCAATGGAAGCGGAATGCATACACATATATCGCTCTTCCGGGACGGAGAAAACGTCTTCTACGACCCCGAAAACGATTTCAACCTGAGCGAAACTGCTTACCACTTTATGGGAGGATTACTCGAGCACGCTCGTGCGCTCACCGCGATATGTAACCCAACCATCAACTCATATAAACGTCTGGTACCGGGATATGAGGCCCCCGTGTACGTCGCGTGGAGTAAGATTAACCGATCTGCATTGATAAGAGTCCCAAGGGCTGGCGGCGAAAGTACGAGAATTGAGTTTCGTTCGCCGGACCCAACGGCAAATCCATACTTGGCTCTAGCTTCAATATTTCGGGCTGGGTTGGACGGAATCGAGAAGGAAATCTCTCCGGGTGAGCCAATTCAGGAGGACATCTACGAATTTACTGAGGAGAAAAGGAAAGAATACGGAATTAAGACTCTTCCTGGAAACCTTAAAGAGGCAATCGACGTTCTAGAAAAGGATGAGGTCATCAAGGGAGCCTTAGGACCTCACATCACTCAGAAATTTATAGAGGCGAAAAGAAGCGAGTGGGATGATTACAAATCATTCGTCAGCGAATGGGAAATTGATAGATATCTGGAGACTTTCTAGGGACGAAGTAAATCGTTACTTATAAATAGAGGATGTAAATTTTTCCAGTATGGTGTAATCAAATGGAAATATTGGAAGGTAAGAAGACAGAGAACCATTTGAAAAACATAATTCACGCCGATACTCAAGTAAGCGAACGAGGAATAGATCTAACAGTTTCCAAAATTTATGAGACAAAAAATAAAGGCGAAATAGACTTCGGTGGAGGCGAAAGAAAGGACTCAGAGATTACGGAGATTGAACCCGAACTCCGGAATTCCGACGATGATTATGGTTGGTGGGAACTTGACCCCGGTACATATTTTATAGAATATAACGAGGAGCTTTCTACCGACGAACTCACTTTCATCCAACCACTACCTCGATTGAATAGAAATTCCACCACTCATCCAACGCTAATTATCTCGGATTTGGATTTAATGCCCCTTCGGGTCGGAGGGGAGGGAATCTCCATAAAAGAAAATTCGAGAGTTTCAAGACTCTTCATTGTGAAATGAACTTGATTTAACCTCCACAGTGAACGAGAGATTCTTTTTCAGTCTGTCTAAAATCCTCCGAAGAAACAGTGAAAGCGGGTCCTAGACAAATCTAATCGGGGGAGAGAAGTAGGGGAAGGGAGGAGAAGTCTTAGTAATAGGGAGGAAGCTGAACGGTGGGGAAACCGTCCAGCTTCAGTTAGGGAAGGGTGTTTGGTAACACCCAATAACCTTGATTTCAAGTACCATACTCTCCCATTGCCTATAAGTATTTAGTAGATGAGCGCGTGGAAACGGAATCATTAACACCATGATATGCCAATCCACCGTCAATTGCCGAATCCATCACGGATGCCACTACTTCCCATTTCCCTCAGACTCCTATTTGAAGATCTCTTTTCCACAGGTATTTTGTTGACCTTTCGCATGAGAAACATCGAAGTTTTTAATCGAATAGTTAACATCTAGAAAAGTGGAGCGTTCTGGGAAAATGGATTCCTTTCATGAATTTGAAGGAAGCAAAGCTAAAGTGACATCCTCCCCTACCTAATCGGAGATCAGGAAGGGGCTTCCAGCCAAAGCGAGGGTTCCCGTATTGCTCAGCAACTTATCGCCTCCGAGGAGGCTCCAGAGGTCGCTTCATGGCTCGGGGTTCCGGGCTGTGCCACGGCAGCCCCTGCACTCACCAGAGGTCTCATCTCGGA
>CAYNPN010000055.1:0-12772 GCA_964399085.1 Hadarchaeota archaeon (SeqCode)
TTTTAATTCCTTTGGCGAGAGAATGAGAATAACTGGTTCACGGCATGTCTGAGACGGGACCTCGTTCGAGTCTCCGAAGCCGAGTTCGGGGGCGTCAGGACCTCGGGGATTGAATCCCCCGAAGGGCCGTGAATAGGGGTACCAGTGGCAGTGCCCTGAACTCCATAGCTACGACCCGACCTCTGGATACTCGCCTATGGCGGGAGACAAGTCGGTGAGCGGAGGAGAACCCTCGAAAATGGCTATGAAGAGTCGGTGGCTCTCCACGCCACTTCCACCGGTAACACCTGAATCTCGGATTGGAAGGGTGCGAATGGGTGGAAGCTCCGTCCTTCAGGTCGGAGAGGATGTCGCCCTCTTGGGCAACCGGTTAAATGCTTCTAATCCATAACGGAAATTGAGGTTGATAAGATTGAAGGTTTCCGTAAGAACACCGGCTAGGTTGCATTTTGGAGTTTTGAACCCGGCCGGTGAATCGGCTCGAAGATATGGTGGGATAGGAGCGGCAGTAAAGGGAGTAGGTTTTAGGATAGAAGTAGAAGAAAACGACACTCTTGATATCGATGCCCCTCATGAGCAGGAAAAGAGGATCGAAAAGATTGTGAATGATTTGTCTGAAATTTATGATATTCCTCTCGAGGTAGAAATCGGAATTATCCGGAGTATAAAGAGCCACGTGGGTCTGGGTTCGACTACTCAGCTGACTCTGGGGATTGGCAAGGCTCTAACTACTTTTTTCGAAAAAGATGTTTCTATCATAGATTTCGCCAAAGATTTGGGTAGAGGAAAAAGGTCTGGGATAGGCACTTATGCTTTCCAGAAAGGCGGGTTTGTAGTAGATGGGGGAGGTAGCCGGGAGGAGTTCCCTCCGCTTATTTCTAGACACAGGATTCCGGAAGAATGGAATTTTGTGATTGCCATCCCCGATATCGACAGGGGTCCCGAGGAGGAAGGAGAGGAGAAATTTTTCAAAGGGCTTAAATCAAAGTCAGAGATAGCGAAGGAAGTCTGTTTCAAACTAGTAATGAAATTGTTGCCCGCTCTCGTAAACCAGGATATTGAAACCTTTGGCGAGGCCACGACCGAAATAGACAGTCTCGTAGGTAAGGCATTTTCTCCGAAGCAGGGCGGAGTGTTTCGTGGCGATGGGGTGTCAGAGGCCAGAAAATATCTCTTGGAAAATGGAGCTTTCGGAGTAGGGCAGAGCTCTTGGGGACCAGCTATATATGGTTTGACTGAAGGTTACGATCGGGCAGACGAACTAAAGTCGAAAGTCAAAGATTACCTAAAAGAAAGGAGTTTATTGGATGAAGTGGTGGTAGCGGAGCCCGATAATAATGGAGCCGAAATTAAGGTAGAATAGCTCCGTATTTGGAAATTTGGACGGTTAATACCCCCTTTGAAAAAAGCAATCTTGTTAGAGGTAGAAAGAATAGGACTTTGAGGGAACAAGATATTCCTCCGGTTTTCCGAGAAGTAGCCTGTAATATTCTTCATTCTGCAGAGTAATTTTCTCAATTCTACCATAAGCCTCGATTTGATCACCTTCGGAAACCTGCTCTGTAAACCTCCCCCGATAGCTGAAGAGGTTCCTTATGTCGTATGAACATTCTCCGATGGTTCGGATTTCTTCTAATTCATATTTGTTCGGAGTGAATATGGAGTCTTCGTCATTTCCGATGGTTCCTTCGATTTTGAATTTCCCGACTCTAGAGCATGAATATTCATGATATTCATGATCTATTTCTTTTTCTTCCTTAACCAATCGCATAAAGAAGTCCTTGTCCCCGATCATCCCATGGAGGATTTTTTCCCTTTCTAGATCGGTCAATTCTTGAATAGAAAGGCCAGTACTTCCCCATCTAAACTTGGCAATTCTCCTCGCCTCTTCTGGGGTATAGGATCTTATTAGACTCTCCTTCTTTCGGAGCCTTTTCAGGGCAGAATATACTTTACGACATTCTTCTTCACCATAAGCTATCAGATCGATGTCGGAGTTTTCCCTTTGAAGGTCCACTAAGATGGACCCTGTAATTCCCAATTGGCCCCTTTTGATATCTGCTTCTTCAATTATTTCTTCCGAAGACTCAACGATTAATTTCTCAAGAGGAGAAAGGGAATCCTTTTCTCTCAGTTCTTTGAGCTTCTCCTCCGGCCTGTATATCTCCTTTATTTTAGAAGGGGGAACACCCTGTATTTCTTGGTTCCATTTATCCGAATAAAATATGTAATCGGGATAGTTTGAACGGAGGAATTTATATCGCTCATCTACTGGGTAAATTTTTCTGTACTTAGTTCCCTCCCTTTCGCGTTCACCGTTCTGGTCGGGGATGTATCTTAGGAATGCAATGACTCTGTCGGATGGATGAGAGACTCCCTTAACATGGAAGATTAATCCTTCGTCAGTTTCGAGGAAGTCTCCTTCTCTGAAATTGTCCATTTTGCTCCCCCAACACATCTTTGTTTTTTAAGGAAAAAGTGTAGGTGGTCAATATTGCGTTCTCTTTGAAAATTCAAAAGACGTCTCCCTCTTGGATGTACCCCCTACCCGTTTTCATCGCAACTTCAGCCTTTTGAAGCTCTCTTCCAAGGTAAGCAGCGTGGGAAAGCTCGCTTACCAAATCTCTTTTCACGATTTCACTGCAGACTTCTTCAGCCGTTTCTCCCTTAATAACGGTTTTCGTCTCTCCAGACCCGTGAAATACGGCGATGATTTCAGAATCTTTTACGAAGATTTTAAAGAATCCTTTAGGATCGTGGGGGAACTTGCCTTCTCCGGATGGGCGAATGATTTCAGCCTCCCCTTCGACTTCCTCATCATAGGGGTCATAGAGTCTTCTCTTTTCCTTAAATTTCAAAAGATCCAATCCCAAATCCTTCGGAACTGATTTTCTCTCCCTTGCAAGCAACATCATATCTCTAGCCGTTCTAATTTCGGAGATATTTCCTTGAGTCTTATCACTCGCCTCCACCGAAAGAACGAAATCCACATTTATTTCGCTAGCTGCTCCCAGAAGTAAAGCTGTCATTCCTATTGAGTCCGCATCGAATAACTCTATTGCGTTTCCTATCCCCATGAATAAAGAGGCTTCCGGGTTTTTTTCCTTCATTTCATAGAATGCATTGAGAGAATCGGTAAATCCTTGATTAATGGGTTCTAGAATTGGGTCGCCTATGGGTTTTTCATAGCCTAGATCATCTGCCTTCTTTAGAAGTTTCTCCAAATAATCAATTTTTTCCTGAGGAGTAGTTGGATAGAATTCGCTATCGGGATTTCTTGGGATTATTACAGTTGGAATATCGATATTTCTAAACTTTTCGATTGTGGATTCGTCGATGCTCACGACCAAGTCTATGTCATTTTCGATTGCCTTTTCTATTTCAGATTTAAGAGTTGTATCTATGCTGAGGGGCATGTCAAAATTTTCCCTCAGGGTAGATATGATTCTGGGAATTTCTCCAGGTAATTCCTCCCCTGCAACCATGCCGATATCTAATATTTCAGCGCCCTCATCGACGTATTTTCTTGCAGTATCGGTTATTTCCTCGTTAGAAAGCCTGGGGGCGTCCACGATTTCACCCACTATTCTTGGCGGAAAATCTTCCCCGACGATTACGGAGGCATCTCCTTCACCTATTCTGAAGTTTTTAGTTTCGTCCAAATTTTCCAGAGTTCTCCTTTCGACTTCCTCAATTTTCTCCCTAGCCCCGCTCAACGTCTCTTCCTCGAGTAAGTCCGATGCCGGCCTTTCCTTTGAGAGTTCCAAATCGGGAAGTTTTTCCAATACAAGAGGCAGATCGGCAGCATGTTTGGGCCCCTTGAAAACGGAGGTTCCCAGCTCGTCTTCTGCCTCTCTCAAATCGAAATTGGCCAATCCGGGCGTGAGAATCATTGAAAAATCTTCCAAATCCTCTTTCTCAAGTTCTCTCAGGAATAAGGAGAGACTCATGAAGGAAGCAACCGAAATGGGAAAAACCTCTACTTTAGTCTCTCTTTCCACCTCCGAAGAATAATCTCTAACCAACTCCTCGGCCTTTCTCCCCGTCACGAGTAGAACTTTACCTTCAGACTTCAATTTTTCTTAACCCTCCGTTTTCAACTTTTGAGATATTTCAGCATCTCCGAGATAAACTGACGCTCTTCAGATTTGGGTGCTATCTTACCGCATTTTTTCTCAAATCTCTCAATTTCCTTTATAAAATTCTGAAAAGACTCTTCATTTCCTTTATTCTCAGATTCAATTGCTTTTGAAGCGAGAACAGCTGATTCTATTAGATAAAGTTTCGCTCTTTTAGGGGCACGAGGATAGCTTTCAAAAATTTCTATATTTTTTACTTCCGAGGTTACTATCATTACTTCCGAACTTCCGATTTTGTCTTCTAGGACTTCTTCCTCTATTTCACTCACTTCAAATTCTATTATTGCATCGGCTTCTTGGAGGTAAGGGGCGTCAACGTTTTTTGCGTTTTTGAGCTCTTGGGTTCTCACTCCCTTCTGAAAATCGTCAGGTAAGCCATTTCTAGCTATCAGCTCTGCATCCCGTGTGATGTTGACTACACCTGCCCCCTTCGCTTTAATGTTTTCCCAAGTCGTGGTATTGGGGAAAATTTTCATTTCCAATCTATCGCCCCCGATCCCGCGCACACCGATAGCTGCCATATGAGGTTCCCCCTCTGGAGAAAAGGAAGTCACGATTGTTTCAGCAATGGATTTCTCATTTACCCCTATATCATCGAGAGTTACCAACTTTTTACCTCCCTCTCATGGATAGTAGAGTCTGTAATGATTGAAAACTGTTAATAGTCTCCTTTATTTTACTAATTGTTTCCAGAAAGGGAACTTAAAGAGGAAAGAATTTTTCTTGAAATTCTAGCTTTCATCCTCTATTTTCTTCTCTTCTTCGATTAGGTTCTTTAAGGTAGTCTTTCTGCATGCGTAAGCATTGTGAGGATGGATACTTTCCAGACTCTCCGCCTCAACCTTCAGGACCGTATCCTCTGAGTATCTTTCACTGGATAGAATGAGATAGCAATTGTGCAAAGCCTCCCGAATTAAATCTTCTATGAATCTCGGCCTTTCGTAAGCTTGCTTAATCAATCTGTATTCGTCCTCCCTTTTCAGTAGGCTCACAGTAGGCGCTGAGAATGCTTGCCTAGCTGCGTCAATAAGCCACTCCAATCTCACGAGTTTCTCTTCCGTGGTTGCCTTTATTGACAAATTTACCCTCTGTGTATGGCTTGGAGTCTTCTTCAATTGAGTTCCCTCCGAGTCCTGATACTCCTTTTGAGCGCACGGACAAACCGACAACCCAGGGAGTTCTACTTCGACACTCTTCTCGTCCTCTCCCTTTTTGTTCATAGAGACTTCTATGGTAATATCCGCACCTTCAGAAGTGGTACATTCCGTAAAATCTTCCTTGTACTGATGTCTAGTTTTTGCTATTAGGTCAACCCGAGTTGCGTACGAATGTTTTCCTATTAACCTCTCACATATATCTTCGAGCACTTCCTCAAGAGATGACGATTTCTCTTTGTTTGCCTCCTCGATAGCTTCCATGAAAGCTTCGATATCTCTGGACATGTGTGTACCCCGCTTAGTTTTTGGCAAATCTACGTAAGCGTCAAGAACGACGTCGTAGAAGAAATCACCCTGTGGAGTTCTGGTAGAGATTTTTCTCTTGACTCCCTTCACTCCAACTTTGTCTATCTCTAAGGCGATTTCAGGTTCTCTTTCTTGGACTTCTTCCGGTTCAGTCATAAGAAACACCTATTTTGGCCACCTGCATATGGCATATGAATTTTTACCTTCGTACACTTTGACTTTGACCGGTAGGTCCAGCTTTTTGTGTATTTCCCTTGCAATGTTCATAGCTATATTTTCGGTTGTCGCGGCGTTTCCCTCCAAAGATTTGATTTCGAGATTGAAGGGCCCTTCTATCTTTATCTCATCTACTTTTGATTCGGGAACCAAGAGTTTGTGGTCCCATTCATCTAGGACCTCCCTAACCCTGTTTTTTATTTCTCCGAAATCGATGACCATCCCAGTTTCCTCGTCTATCTCGTTCCCCTTTACTTCCACATCGACGGTGAAGCTATGGCCGTGTATGTTCATACATTTGTCTGTAATGCCCTGCGTATAGTGGGCCGAGTCGAATGTGAATCCCTCTACTCCGACTATCAAAAAATCTCCTGCCACATACAAATTTTTGTCATTTTTTTAGCTCGAACCTTTGGTCTAACTGGATTGAAATCTCCTTTATTAATCTTGAGCTTAGAGACATCGGTGGATTTGATTTATACTCCCTTTTTCTAGCCCACGATTCATTTGGGGTTTTTATCCGGCCTATTTCTTCAGAATTGTTCTGATGTAAGCACCTACAAGTCCCGAAAGCCCGGCTATTAAAGCACCTATTAGAATTGTTAAAAAGATTATCAAAGGCCAAAGAGATCCACCGAGACCTATAATTCCAGCTAGAAGCTTAGCGGAACCGATCGTTGGGTTATTTAGGGATTGAAATAATATAAGAAGAAGCCAACCTATAAAAATACCAAAAAATGGGGCTGAGAAGCCATATTTATGGTTATTTGCTATTAGACCGGCTATAAATCCGATTGGTAAAATTAACTGCCATAATGGATAGATGAAATACAATATAATTGAGAGAGCGAGAGCAAAACCTAAGGCCCCCCAGAAATTTTTGCTTTTTAACATTTGTCGATTTCCTTCCATTCGTTAGTCCTCCGTCAGGATGAATAATCTACTTTCGATGTTTCCTTCCTTCATATCCTCCGCCTCGCTCGGAAGCGTAATCGTATTGTATTCGAAATCGAGGTATTTCTTCAACATATCATCGTAATGTTTTGAGAGAGGATTCGAACTTTGTCCGCCAGGATAGATTCCGATATATTTCTCCCCGGGCGAAACTATCATGCGCCATGATTGTCCATGCTTTGCGGTGAACCTCATCTCGCCATTTTGAACCATCTCCTTTAGATCCGGATGGGTTTCTGCCGGCGGGGAAACTTTGGGGGTCGATCGTCCTCCAGAGGAAGAATATGGCCCTCTCGATAGAGCATCTATTCCGGTGAGGTGCTCAAAGTAAACCTTGTTGATATCTCCCCATTTCCACTCGTTGATTTCCCCCCCGAGCTCGTTCTCGAGAAGTTTAATCGCCTCGTCCAGACTTTTTATCATGATGTTTTCCATGTTTTCCCTATCCGGCGTGCTCACATCGTCAAACCAGACGGAGTTAGGTTTCTCCTTTACTAATTTTTCCAATACGATGGTTCTAGGAAAGGGTAAACCAAGGGCGTTTCTATTCCGGTACTCGTCCTCGAATGTATTGCGGAAGAAAAGTGTCTCCCAAACCGTCCAGATTGCTGGCGCTGTTTTTTCCTTTCCCATTTCATAGTTCCAATCTTTGAGAATTTCGATACCTTGGTTGGAGAGTGTTTTGAGGCTTTTTTCTTCGGCTGCTTCCAATAGATATGGAACTATTTCTTTGGCGGAAACCGAGAGCATGTCACTTTGGTATTTTTTGAAGTCCTCAATGCTGTGGGATTTTTTGGATGCCAGCAGATTATCTATTCTCCTTCCTCTATATCCGGGAGCGAAAAATCTCCCTAAGTAGTATGGATAGTTTTCCGTTACGGGATCTTGGTTGGCCGAGGATATGTACCCTTTTGGTGGATTAATCGTATAAGGGATTTCTTCGAACGGGATATAATTTTCCCAATTGTATTTTGGATTGCTACCATCCTGCAGCCCGACGCCCGATAATTCGTTTTCGTGAATTGGGTACTTGCCTGCGCTGAACATTGCTATGTTTCCGTGTCTATCCGCGTAGGCAAAATTTTGAGGAGGGCAATGCCAGTATTTTAGCCCTTCTTTGAATTGGCTGAGGTTTTCGGCTTTATTGATTTTATATATCGCCCTTATTTCACCCCAAGTGTCGTGCCCGGTCCACTTTATTGCTATCGGCTTGTCCCCGGTTTCCACAATAGGCCCATGAATAGTTTTTCTAATCGTCATTTGGATATCTTCCGATCCCTTAACTTCGATTTTAACATTCTCTTCCTCAAAATTGAGCCATTCCCCGTCGTGAAGGTACTCGGTACCTTGGGGGTTTGTTTGATAGGTGTAGAAATCGGTATCGTCGGCGCTAATGTTTGTTAGCCCCCAGGCAATATTCCTATTCGTGCCTATGAGAATTGCAGGAATCCCCGGAAAGGTTGCTCCGGCTGTATGATAACCTTCTTCACTGTTTAGGTAAGTCTGATACCAAACCGATGGCATTGGGAGCTGGAGATGAGGATCGCTGGACAGAATAGGTGCCCCAGTTTCGGAGTTCTCATCGTCCACGACCCAGTTGTTACTTCCTAGAGAATAGTGAGAATTGAGAGCCCAAGAAGAGTAACGGTCCTTCGAAAATGAAATTTGGGATTGAATCTCCTCGCTTCCATTTCCAATATTTTCGGTGTTTTTACCGTTCTCGGCGTTTTTCGCATAGTCGTATGGGGGGTCATGAATCGGTGTGAAATAAGGGGTTTCTTCAGGGAATAGTTCATTCCAAGTCGCCTCCCTTCCGAACTTTTCAGCTACTTCTTGATGCTTTAAGGGCTCCAGAGTCCCGCTTAAGCCCCAAGCCATATATTTTGCCACTGCCAGAGTGTCCTTCGGTTTCCAGAGGGAAGGTTCGTAATTGAGAAGCTTGAATTCAAGAGGCAGATTTCCTTCTTTTATTCTCTTGTTTACTCCTTTTGTATAGGCCTTTAGTAGGTCCATGAGGTTTGTGCCTTCTAATTCTTTAACAGCTCTCTCAGCACTTCGTTTCAACCCTATTCTTAGCATGAGATTATCGTCATCTATGTAATTTTTACCCAGAATTTCGGCCATCTTCCCCTCCGCCGATCTCCTGAGCATATCCATTTGCCATAGACGGTCCTGAGCATGGACATAGCCGAGAGAAAATGCCATATCTTTGTCCGATTCGGCAAAGATGTGAGGTACTCCAAAGTTGTTCCTAAGCACTCTTACTTTCGAGGATACAAATTCGGAATTTATTTCCCTTTTCTGGGGATGGGAAGAAAGCCTTGCTGTCTCATATATACCATCATAGGGATTTAGCAAATCTCCTAACGGAGGCAAGCTTCCCAAGGACACCGTTACACCTGCAATTAGGATGGAGAGAATCCCGAGGGCCGATATTAGTTTAAAAGCCGTTCTCATTAACAAATAACACCTTATGTTGGGTTTTCCCCATTTTTGTTTCTGCCCCTTCTATACCCAGCGCTAGCTCATTTAGGGACTAGAATCACTCCAAGTAGGTTTTACTGATAATGTTTCAACCTGTCCTTAAAGTCAGTTTCCCCTTTTCGGAGTGAATAAACTTAAAAATTTAAATAAACGATTATAGTTGAATAAGTTAACATAAAAGGAGGGTAAAAAAATTTCAACTTTTGATTTGAATGGGGTTGATGTCGAAGATACCTACGCAGAGGCCTTTAAGACGGTCACGTCTAGGGTTTTAATCACAGGGAAGAATAGAAAATGGGCGATGGAGGCGGCTGAAGAGGCTACAGGATTTGCTACTTCTCAGGTAATGTGTCCTGCGGAAGGGGGCGTTGATTATGAGACCGAAGATACTCCCGACGGAAGGCCAGGAGTCATAGTTCAGATTTCAGCTCCGGACCAGGACGCCCTTGAGCAACAACTCCTTGCGAGAATTGGACAATGTGTTCTGACTTCGGCTACGTCTGCCGCCTTTAATGCGCTGGACTCCGAGGAAAAACTGGGCATCGGTGAGAAGTTAAAGTTTTTCGGAGATGGCTTCGAGAAAGAAGACGAGCTGGGAGAGAGAACTATTTATCGAGTCCCGATTATGAGCGGGGAATTCATCGTCGAAGACGAATTCGGATTCAATGAGGCGGTGGCTGGAGGTAACTTTTTCATAATGGGAGAAGATCTCGATTCGGCTCTAGAAGCTGCCGAGAAAGCTGTGGAAGCTATAGCAGATGTCGAAAAGACATTTACACCTTTCCCCGGCGGAATAGTTTCTTCGGGCTCAAAAGTCGGCTCGCTGAGGTATGACTTCTTGCACGCGACTACCAATCACGAGTATTGCCCAACGATTCGAGATGAGGTCGAAGATTCCAAATTGCCTGAAAATGTGGAGACGGTTTACGAGATCGTCATCAACGGCCTCGATTTGGAATCGGTGAAAGAAGCGATGTCAGAAGGCATTAAAGCTGCTGTCGAAGTTCCCGGCATCGTAAAAATTTCAGCCGGAAACTATGACGGAGAATTAGGAGAATATCTAATATCCCTGGACGAATTGGTGGGATGAAATTGGTAAGCAGATTTTCCTGTATACAGATAGATGAAAAAACGTGTTTGGGATGCGGAAATTGTATCTCAACCTGTCCCGTAAGCAATCCAGAGAGCCCGATATTCAGCGAAGATAGCCGAAAGATAAGGTTAGAGAATGGAGTTGCGAAAAAGTTTAATGGAGTGACGTGTTGGGAACATCCGGAGGTACCAGATGACTGTAATAAATGCACAGCTCTCTGCCCGACGGGAGCTATAAAGACAATTGAGGATTAGAAAGGGAAATGTATAAAATACTCTAGAATAAATGGTGAAGAAATATGTCGGAAAAAATAACTGACGTGGTCTGTCCTTATTGCGGATGTCTCTGCGACGATTTGGAAATAGAGATGGAAGATGGAGAAGTCGTTAATACCTATAATTCCTGCAAAATAAGCCATGCAAAGTTTTCTGACTTTATCGGGGGAGATGAAAGACATACAGAGCCGATGATAAAGGAAAATGGCGAATTTAAGCCAGTAGAATTTGAGGAGGCAATTGACAGAGCAGCCGAGGTATTGGGAGAATCCGATTACCCAATTGCTTACGGTTGGTCTTCGACCACCTGTGAGGCTATAGAGGCAGGAATCGAGTTGACGGAGAAGCTAGGCGGCGTAATGGATAACACTGCCTCCGTTTGTCACGGTCCGTCCATTATTGCGGAACAAGGTGTAGGTTATTCGAGTTGCACTCTAGGGCAGATTAAGAATAGGGCCGATTTCATCGTTTACTGGGGTTGCAATCCAGCCCATGCCCATCCGAGACATCTTTCCAGATATAGCAGGTATCCAAGAGGTTTCTTCACGAGGAGTGGAGAAAGAGATAGGAAACTGGTGACGGTGGATATAAGGAAGACCGATACTGCCAAGATATCCGATCAATTCATTCAAGTTAACCCAAATCAAGATTACGAGCTATTGGACGCTTTAAGGACCGTGTTAAGGGGCGGAGATATTCCTGACGAAGTAGCTGGAGTTTCTTCTGAAGAAATAGAAAATCTGGCAAATAATTTGAAAAATTGTAACTTCGGGACTATATTCTTCGGCCTGGGCTTGACGATGAGCAGAGGGAAGTTTACGAATATTGACAACGCTATTTCCTTGGTGAGGGATCTCAACGAATATACTAAGTTTACTATAATGCCTATGAGGGGGCACTTTAACGTCGCCGGGGCAAATAAGGTCTCCTGCTGGGAGGCAAGATTCCCGTTTGCGGTAGACTTTGCCAGAGGATATCCAAGGTACGGTCCGGGTGAGAACAGCGTGGTGGACGTCTTGAGGAATGAGGAGGCGGATGCTGCCATGATGATAGCCTCAGATCCCGCAGCGACTTTGCCTGGAGACGCATTAGATCACTTCAAAAATATTCCTTCAATAACAATCGATCCCCACCTCTCCCCGACTGCCAAGTTATCGGATGTATTCATTCCCTCGGCAGTTGCGGGTATTGAGACAGGGGGGACGGCTTACAGAATGGACGGAGTTCCAATAAAACTTCGACAAGTTATGGAACCGTCCGACGGAATTCGTACGGACGAAGAAATATTAGAGAAGATTATTGAAAGAGTATAAGTGATAAAGATGTCTAGACTTGAAATCAAGAACGGAATAGTCTACGACCCCATGAACGGGGTCTCCGGCGAAGAAAAGGACATTTTAATCGAGGATGGAAAGGTAGTAGAATCATTCTCCGGAAATTCTGCGAAGACTATAGATGCTTCGGGCCAAGTAGTGATGCCCGGAGGAGTGGATATACACAGCCATATTGCGGGTTCCAAGGTCAACGCGGGTAGGAAGTTTAGACCGGAAGAGGGCAGGAATTACTATTCCAAGAAGGATTATCCAAGGTCGGGTGCAGGTAGATCCGTATTCTCGACATTCACCACGGGATACCTATACGCCAAGATGGGTTGGACGACCGTCATAGATCCGGCCATGCCGCCCCTCGAAGCGAGACACACTCATGAGGAGCTCGCGGATATCCCAATCATAGACAAGGCAGCGTATCCCTGTGTGGGCAACAATTGGATGGTCATGGATTACGTTAAGGATGAAGATTACGAGGGATTGGCCGCCTTCATCTCTTGGCTTTTGAGGGCCACCAAGGGATATGCCCTCAAGCTTGTCAATCCCGGAGGGACCGAGAATTGGGGTTGGGGAAACGATGTAGATGGCGTAGATGATAGGGTGGCTCATTTTGACGTGTCGCCCGGCGAGATAATTCGGGGTCTGGAGGAGGTTAATGAACTTTTGGAGCTTCCCCATTCAATCCATGTCCACGGCAACAATCTTGGCATGCCGGGCAACTCAAAGACGGCAATCGAAACCTTCGATAAGACGAGGGGAGTTAACCCGGGAAGCGAAGTGAGAGATAACGTTTTCCATCTTACCCATGCTCAGTTCAACT
>CAYNPN010000056.1:0-6153 GCA_964399085.1 Hadarchaeota archaeon (SeqCode)
TCGGATTCATCACCCACCAAACCTCCGGTTTGGAAGGTGGCTTCTCCGATACAAAGATAAGATTCCCGGTAAGTATCTCCGCTATCTTTCCCCTTAACGACAATTTCTTTTTCTCCGGGATTAATATCTATGGCCTCGCTACTGGTCCGCACATCTAGATCGTATCTTTTGGCGATGGCTTCGGGAGATTTCACAACCAATTGTTCTCGATTTTTAATCACATCGCCGACAAAATAGGGAAGGCCGCAGTTGGCCCAGGAAACGTGTTTTCCTTCCTCCAAAACGACAATTTCTGCTTCCTCGTCCAATCTTCTGAGCCTTGTAGCACTCGTAGCTCCGCCCGCATTTCCTCCCACAATCACAATTTTTTGGCTCAATTCTCTCACCTTAATTAAACATCTTTTCAAGGATAGGATTAACTTTGTAGAAAGGGGAACCCGAATCGGATAATCTCGCACAGGAATTGAGCTTTGGAGTTATTATTCCCATTCCCTTGAGTTCGGCGATTAAAGCACCCACTCTATCGTCCAATTCAAGACGGACACAAATTTGCTTTATCTGATCGGCATTGACCATATTATTTTCCGATTCCCGTTCTATTTCCTTAACGAGCTTCGGTATTTTATCCCAGTTGGGATCTTCAATTTCCTTAAAAGCCTTTGAAATAGTACGTTCTAAATCCCACTGGCTCGATTTGATGCCATCCCCAACTAGGTGTTTGACGAAATTCGGAGATTCATAAGCTTCTCCTCGCTCGACTAACAAATTACGTCCGCCCCATTCCACACATTTAGATCTTCGAACTGAATTAATCAAACCCAATTCACTTCCCAGAAGCAAAGCATCTTTAGCCTTGTCGTTTGCAATTTCTTCCACCTCTCTATAAGATATCTGATTATTTTCAGCGATTTCAAGCAAGATATTAGCTAGAGGTCGAACTAACTCCGTTTGATTTGTGACTTCTGCGAGTTCCTTTTCTAGTACTTTTTCAGTCATTACAACCATCATATTCAAATATTCGAATATCTTTATTAATTTTCGGGTGGTTTTATTCTCCCTTTGCCTCATTACGGAGTTTGTTAAAGCAAAAATCTTTCATCAGGGAAACTAGATAACTAAACTCGGGAAAATCCCATTTATTATTTCTCTAGACTTATTCGGGATTAACGTTCTCCTGCCCCAAATACTGTATTCTGGATCCGAATCCAACCATAGCAGAAACAAGTAATGTTTCTGCAATCTCATCTTCGTCAATGCCTTCTTGACGCGCAAGTTCAACATGGTGCTGAATACAGAAATCACAACCTGTAGAGGCAGCGCTCGCAATAGCTAAAAGCCTTTTTGTCCGAGAATCCAAAGCTCCATCTTCCATGATTTGGTCATGCAATTCATCGAAATCGACTCCTAACTCCCCCAGAACTTCAAAAATTTCATCGCTCATTATCCTTCCACCATATTTTCTAAATGGCCTTCTCCTCTAGGAGTTAACTGATACAGGGTTTTATCTTCTTTCTCCTTTTTCTCAATCACTAAGCCTTGCTCAAGAAAGTCTAGATGCATTTTTACTTGAGATTCGTGAATATCGAATTCTTTTTTGATCTCATCAATGGTCCTCTGTTCATTTGCACCGATATATTTCATTATCTCCCTCCTTGTGGGATTCTCCAGAGCACGTGACATTCTCCTGTGGTCTTCCTTTTTATCTTCGGGAAGTTTTCCTTCTTTCTTCATTCTCTCTAGCCATTCTTCCCTGTTTTCGGATGGATTATTCTTCGACATATTCATTTTTAGAAAGATTTTAATCATAATTTTAAAATTTTCGTGTCATTATATGTTATCTATCTAATCTCGATATTGAAATCACAAACAACGAGAGTAAATAGAGTTAATTCACTGTAAAAAGTCGAACTTCTCTCCAATATCTCTTTCCTCAGCTTTCTGATAAACCTCCCAAGCGGTCGCAACATCCTGAATAGCCAGACCAGTGGAGTCGAATACGGATATGTCCTCATCTAGTACCCGGCTTCCTTTCTTTCCCGCTATAATTTCCCCAATTTCTCCGTATATATCATTACGAGTCAATTTTCCTTGGGAGATAGGTTTGCTAATTTCTCCGCTATGGGATGCTTGCTCTCGGTCATCCACTATTATCCTCGCCCTCCTCAGTATATCAGGGTCCAATTCCTGCTTCTCTGGAGCATCGGCTCCTATCGCATTAATATGCATGCCTTCAGTAATCCATTCGTTCGAAAGGACGGGACTTCGGCGAGGCGTAACAGTAACTACAATGTCAGAACCCCTTACTGCCTCCTCGGTGCTATCCGCTACCCGTATATCAAGATCCAATTCTCGACCCATCTCTACTGCGTATTTCTCCGCATTCTCCCGGACAACATCCCTGACTCTAACTTCCTCAATTTCGAAAATTTGACTCAAAGCTAATAGTTGGGTCCTAGCTTGGGCTCCTGCCCCCACTATTGCAATAATCCCAGAGTCCTCTCTCGCTAGATATTTAGCAGCAATTCCTCCTGCGGCTCCAGTCCTCAATCTAGTTATCAGGGTCCCATCCATGACAGCCAATGGAACACCGTTTTTCGGGTTGAGTAATACGATCGTCGCCATCACTGTTGGCAAATCATGCTCATGTGGATTCCGAGGATGAGCATTTACAACCTTTGTGCCAGCGATATCCAAATCCCCAAGATAGGCGGGCATGGTCCTAAAATCGCCTTGATATTTATTGAAATAGACATAGGATTTAGGAGGCATTTGGACATTGCCCAACCCTTTGGATCGGAAAGCCTTCTCGACGGCCTCAATCGTTTCCCCCATCGAAATCAATTCCTCAACCTGGGGTCCTGAAATGGTACGGACTTTCATTTTACCCCTCAAAACCTAATTGTAAAAATCCCTTTTAAATTGCAAGAATTTAGTTACTTGTAAGTCAAATACGCCTTCATCTTAGGCTGTTAATCTTTCATAAAACCTATCTACTTCCAACTCTGTCTGCGGGTTTCCTCTTCTTCTTCGGGCTCCAGTTCTTCCCTTTCCTCTTCTTCTGGCTCCACCTTCTCAGAATCCTTTTCCTCAGTTCTTTTCCGAGATTGTACCTTGTCAGAAATTCTTCCATTATAAATTCTAGCACCTATTCCCAGATCCACAGTCGCAATAGCTAGCAGGAATGTGGGAGTAAACTCCGCAGTCAACGGAGCAGTTAGCTTAGCTCCTTCACCCATTTGAATTTCTGCTTGACCGACCCCCCATAGATACGGCAGGTTCAAGGATACTCCCCCACCACTGGCCTGAGATAAAAGGGAAGGTAAGAACTCATTAGCAAAAATAGTTCCAATCAGAATAACCGCCAATAGTGAAACGAGCAACCATAGAACTTTCAAAGACCCCCACTTGAGTAACTTTCTTCCCCACCACCTAGAGGAAGCTACAGAACCAGTTATCATGAATACCCCCCCAATAATCGCGACCAACTTAGCCCCCAAGATTACGTAATTAACTAACTGTGACGAAAGCGACTCTCCCACAGCTGTAAAACTGTAGTAAAAAGGAGATAAAGAAAGCTCCAGAACTCCAGTTCCCGCCCCAAATCTCCACCAAGCACCCACAAATGGCAATATCAACATCAAACAGCCGCCAGCTATCCCAAACCAATTAATTAGCGATAGTTGGCTGAGAAAATCTTCCTTTTCCATCCCTAACATCATAATACTCCATTTTATGTATTTTTAAAGAAGGGCTCCCTTAAATCGTTCCGAAGGCAGCTCAATCTCGACTCCTGCAACTTCAAGTCTAACAATACCACCAGTTATTTTTATGATATCGAGCAACTCATGTAAGGGCATATTTTCGGTATCTGCAATAAAATCCTTTCCCTCAGGAGTAGGAGTGCCCGAAAGATTAAAGCGCTCGGATTCACCTGGGCCTATCTCGACCGACTCCTCCATGACCAAGGTCACAATTTTGTTGTTCTCGGCTTTATCAGATATCTCTAACCTTATATTCTCGATTAAAATACTTTCTAACGGCTTCATCTCCTCTTCAAAAGGGGAAGTAAAATTTATTTCTGAAGATACCTCCTGCTCGCTTCTATCAAGACTTATAGGATAAACATAGTTCTCAAGTGAGGTAGACCCAGCTATATTTTGCATCTTTTCTTTAACTCCACTTATCTCCTCCTGATTGGGCAGAAGGGTATTTTTTAAATTCCAATTATTGGTCTGGAAAGCCATAAATATGGGTCCTACCCAAAGAGCCACTGTTAACAAAATGAGGGCGATTCTTAAAACCCGTTTATTCATGCCAATCACCCAAATATTTATTAAAATGATAAATTTTGATTGCTCAAATCATCGCTACCTTATATTAAACGAGCTTTATTCTAATAAACTCTCGGTTTGTCGAATTAAATGAGTTAATTTCCAATTGGATTTATCTCCAACGATTATCTATTCTCCCTCTTTCTTCAAGTAAAGAGGCCAGAAGCATTCCCACGAAAAATCCTCCTACATGAGCCCAATAGGCTACCCGAACCGGTCCGACAGCTACTGTAGTATACGATGCATTTAGAAATTCAAAAAATATCCAAATCCCGAGAAAAATAAACGATGGAACCTTGACAATGAAGAAGAAAATTAAAGTATCAACTTTTGCTCTAGGATATTTAATTATATAGGCACCCAAAATTCCAGCCACAGCTCCGGATGCTCCAATTGTAGGAATCGGGGACGAAAGATTAAAGGCGACATGAGCCAAACTAGCACCCACACCACCACTAAAATAAATCAGTAAAAATTTCAATCTGCCAAAAAGGTCCTCGATGTTATCACCAAAAATCCATAAGAACCAAACATTCCCAATGACATGAAATGGTCCTGCATGAAGAAACATGGAGGTAATAATTGTATACACTTGCCTTCCTTCTACAATTACTTTGGGAACCATGCCGTAAGCATCCACTAGTGGTTCGATAATTCCTGCCAATTCCGCAAATAAATATATTCCAACATTAAGAGCAATTAATGCGACGGTCAAAACAGGTTTGCTTTCGGTTGGATTTTCATCCCATAATGGAAACATGAATTGAGGCTCCTTCTTTCGTATATTTTCAATTACCGATTTGTTAAAAAAAAGAAGTTCTAAATTAAGGTTGTAACATCGGAATTAATTGGGAATCCCTAAGCTCCAGTTGTCAGCCAAATCTCGGTCCCTCTCCTCTTTCATCTTCATTTCTAATTCCATTTTCACGAATTACAACTAACTTCATACAACGAATGAGACCATAAACCGAGCACCACCCAACTCTAAAGCTCTAGATTTTGTCAAAGAGCATGGGGTTTCTTTGAACAAGTTAGACTTGATAAATATTACAGTTGTCGGAAGAATATACTAGAGGGATGTCGAGGTATGTGTTTGGCCGGAGAAAAATCTTTTTAATTCTGTACATGGGTATTATCCAATTTTGAACCGGATTAAGGGAGATCCGAATGATCTCTTGAAGGATTATCTTTAAGCAAGAACTTTCGGGATATTATTAGGAAGAAGAAAAGAAAATATTCAGTTAAAAATCTCATATTGAATAGGAGATAAAAGGGGGACTGCCTTCTTTGCAACGGTGATACTTCATAGCAAGCTGTCTCAATTTGAAAAAATTCTAAACCATTGCCAATGTTTTCAAAAATTTTAATACGAATAGGTAGGAGGAATATTCTGGAGGATTTCATCATTAACCGGAAGTTTATACCCCTCATCTTACTATCTGTGCTGGCGATATGTTTTCTAATCGTGCCACGGGCAGAAGGACAGCTAGAAAATGAATGGAGTAGGACCTATGGTGGGCAAAATGATGATCTAGCACATTCGGTTGTACAAACGGATGATGGTGGTTACGCTTTGGCCGGATTCACCAGGTCCTACGGCGCTGGAGGGAGTGATTTTTGGCTGGTGAAGACTGATTCGGAGGGGGATGAGGAATGGAGCAAAACCTATGGCGGTCAAAAGGATGAGCTAGCATATTCGGTTGTTCAAACGGATGACGGTGGTTACGCATTGGCTGGATACACCGGATCCTACGGCGAAGGAATTTATGATTTTTGGCTGGTGAAGACTGATTCGGAGGGGGATGAGGAATGGAGCAAAACC
>CAYNPN010000056.1:6253-11962 GCA_964399085.1 Hadarchaeota archaeon (SeqCode)
TATGGGGGAGAATATTGGGACAAAGCATATTCGGTTGTTCAAACGGATGATGGGGGATTTGCAATAGCCGGAGAGACAGGATCTTACGGGAGCGAAAAGTCGGATTTTTGGCTGGTGAAGACTGATTCGCAGGGGGATGAAGAATGGAGCAAAACCTATGGCGGGCAAAATAGAGATCTAGCACATTCGGTTGTACAAACGGATGACGGTGGTTACGCATTGGCCGGTCTTACCGGGTCTTATAGTACCGGGCTGGAGGATTTTTGGCTGGTGAAGACTGATTCGCAGGGGGATGAGGAATGGAGTGAGAACTACGGCGGGCAAAATAGAGAAAGGGCATACTCAGTTGCTCAAACGGATGATGGTGGTTACGGATTGGTTGGATACACCGAGTCGTACGGCGAAGGAATTTATGATTTTTGGCTGGTGAAGACTGATTCGCAGGGGGATGAGGAATGGAGTAGGACCTATGGTGGGCAAAATGATGATCTAGCACACTCGGTTGTACAAACTGATGATGGTGGTTACGCTTTGGCCGGTCTTACCAAGTCTTATGGTGCCGGGTGGGAGGATTTTTGGCTGGTGAAGACTGATTCGCAGGGGGATGAGGAATGGAGTGAGAACTACGGCGGGCAAAATAGAGATCTAGCACACTCGGTTGTACAAACTGATGATGGTGGTTACGGATTGGTCGGAGGGACTACTTCTTTCGGAGCTGGAGGGGGAGATGCTTGGTTTGTGAAGAGTTGGCCTCCTTTTATGTACGGAGACTCGAACTCCGATGGGAAGGTCGACATCGTCGATGCTCAGCTGATTGCGAAGTACTTGGTCGATTCCGTATCGGAGAACGAGCTAGACAGGAGGGCTTCGGACGTGAACAGAGATGGGAAGGTCGGCATCGGCGATGCCCTTCTCGTCGCAAAACTTGATGCGGGTCTAATTGAGTCACTCCCCGTGGAAGCGTCAGATAACGGGGTTGAGGGTCAGGAGGCGACAGTTTCGGTGGATTCTGCCACTATCTCACCCGACGGAACCAAAACAGTCGATGTTGAAGTCAAGGACGTTCCCGACCCTGGTCTGGGGGCTTATTCATTGACAGTCAGTTATAATCCCGGCTTAATCGAAGTTATTGGAATTGAAGGAGGTGAATCCCCCTTTAATTCGGTGACTTCGAACGTAGAGAATGAGAAAGTGATGCTTTCCGGCTTTCATGCTTCCGATTCGGAGGTCTCTAAAGCTGTGGTCGCAAAAATCAAGTTCAGAGCTGTCGGAGAAAAGGGTGAGACTACCGACCTGAATCTCAAGGTAAGGGAAGTCTACGATGCCGAGGCGAGAAAAATTTCCGCAACGAGCTCGGACGGGACCATCGAGATAGGGTCTCCCGAAATCATCTTCTGGGGGATCGGAGTTGCCGTGCTAATTATAGCGGCTATTTTGGCGGCTTACTATTTCAGACGGGGAGAAACCGGGGTAGAGGAAGCAGAGGCAGAGGCCGAAACAATTTACTGTCCTGAGTGTGGGGAAGAGGTCAGTGATGAAAACAAGTACTGTCCTGAGTGCGGGGAAGAGCTTGACTAACTAAGTCATGCCGAAGTACATCCTTATCGAACTAATCCAAGTACTCGGCTATTTCACTCCCCTAGATCATTCGCTCGTAAACGATCTCAACGGAGGTGTGACACGCCCCTCCCCATACATTAGGCTCATTTTATATGCTTGAGTGTTGGCGGGAGTTGGCCTATAAAGAAAAATCGAGGATAGGAAATAACTAAAACCGTTTTGAGCTAAATATCCATTAATGACTACTGGAGGTGAAATATTTGGAAAAATGGAAAGAAAAAGGGAAAGAACTAGAGGAATTAATCAGACCCCTCACTTATCCTGTGGCTGTTGCGTTATTTGAAAATGAATCAGAATTTCCCGAGGATGTCCGTCGACCGGAAGATAGAATAGCACTGTGTCAGGCTTTGACCTTATCTAGGACTAGAGGATGGACATTGGGTATTACTGAGGAGAATAGCGGTTGTCCAGCCTTTAATGTAGGTTTTGAATGGAGTAGAATAGTCGATGACTCCGCTGTTGGAGATTTTTTTGTTATGGGTGGTTATGCAAAAGATGAAAGCATAGGGGATAAAATAGTGGAAGATCTATACCGTCTTGAACCGGGCAAATACGAAGGAGTAGTTGTTTCTCCCCTCACTAAAACAAAAGTGGAACCCGACGTTGTGGTAGTTTATGGTAATCCTGCCCAGATGATGCGGCTAATTCAAGGATCGATGTACGAAACAGGGGAAAAATTTACAACTGAAATGGGAGGAATGGCTGCCTCTTGCAATGCTGGAATAATTCAAACGTTCAAGAAAAAGGAATGTCAACTTATTGTTCCTGGAAACGGAGATAGGATTTTCGCAAGCAATCGAGAGCACGAAATGTTATTTACAATACCGAAGGAAGAACTTGAAAATCTAATTGAAAACACGAAAAAACAAAAATTCGCAAAATATCCCATCCCAACAGTAATGGAAACACCTCCTCCATTTCCTGGTTTGTAAGAATGATAGGGTAGGAAAAAGGCAGAGACGCAGGCTGAATCATTTTTTACAACGAGAGGAAAAGCTCAAAATCACGGAATACCGGAAAAGAAAACAGATTCTCTTCCTTATTTGTTATTTGTATCACTATTTTTCTGCGTATACTAAACCGGCCTCCTTTGATAGTATTCTAGGTTTTTAGGTCCACTTTCTCGCCATCTAACTGCTGTTCCCTCAACCTTTTTGATATTTTGCACAGATTTTTCCTCAACTTTTTAAACCCCACCTGATGGAAAACATAGATTGAGATATATGTGGATACTAAAGGTATGTCAGGGTTTACGATATACTTGATCTCTTCCCCCAGACACGAACATTTACTTCACGCGAATAGGGAAGGTGAGGGGAGCTAACGGGGGGATAAAAGTTGGAAGGGTTCCAGTTTAGCTCCCCTCTAGTCGAACTGGGTATTTTTACCTTCCCTAAAGAAGAGTTCAAATTTCTTTCTGAAAAACCACTACCTATAGGTAATACCTTCGTAAATCATCATTGTTCCACCGCCCATTAACAGAATTCCTAGGATGGCAAATGGGTCCGCTATAAGCCTTACAACTTCCATCTTCAAGAAGGCGAATAATACCTTCCCGTAATTAATCAAGTGGAATATTGAATCAACCAGTTTATGGATATTTAAATGGGGATATTCCCAAACAGAAAAACCAGTTACTGCAATGACAATGCCTATTATCATGAAAATAATGTTCTTTTTTCCGAAGCTACCCTTGCCGGAATTAGGGTCTTTATTGCTCAAGCATTTACCCTCCAATTTAATCCCGTTTCTTTTTGATTTAATTTAGAAGGCCTTATGGTATTTTTAGGTAGCAATATCTATATAAAAAGAAACTATTATATCTGATTTACTCCAAAATTATCTTTTTCAGCTCTTTTAGTCTCTTATTCATTTTTGGGACCCCTTTCGATAAAATTTGGGTATATTTTCACTTAATAAAACAACGATGCTATTATAGAGCTTGAATATATTTTTTGATAATTATATTCATTTCCCAAATCAGTTCCAAACTTTCATCAATCTGATACCTACCAATGCATCCCCAGCTACTAAAAAACTCTCAGAAGATAACTCTCACAGAAAAAGTATGAATTTTTAAGTAAAAACATATCTCCCCAATGTAGGTGGGTGGGAAGATGGATTTTAACGATCGTAACGAAGGCTTCGAAGGGGGAAAAGATTCGGGAGCTACAGCGGTTTGGAGAATAGGAGGGTTGAAACCTAGTCCGGGAGTATTTCGCTAAGTTTTTTCAAGTAATCCTAAAATTAAGAGTGGTGATTATATTTGCTTCATTTAATACTGGCGGATTCCGAAATCGAAACCGTGCCAAAGAAAATTTCTTCGGATAAAAGCATCCAGAGAAGAGCTCAACGGAGGGGTAGACAGGCGACCGAGTTAATACTCGATTCCAATTACTTCCATAAACCAATGAGAAAACTTGAAGATTCCGAAAGGAGAGGAAGGCCGGACATCGTGCATGTGTGTACACTAACCGCTTTAGACACCCCACTCAATCGCGATGGGCATCTCAATTTTTGTATTCACACTAGAAATGACAAAATAATTGATATTGACCCAAGCACAAGAATTCCGAGATCCTATAACCGGTTCATTGGACTGATGGAACAGCTGTTTCTAATCGGAAGTGTGCCACCCGAAAAAAACCTAATGGAGTTATCCGAGATGAGTTTAGCTGAAAAGATGGAAGAAATCGGGCCAAAGAAGACTATTGCCTTTTCCAAGAATGGCGAAAAAATAAGCAGAAAGGATATTTTCCAAGAAGTGAAAATTGAAGAGGATATTTGTGTGATTATTGGCGGTTTTCCCCACGGAGATTTTCTATCTGATGTGGCGAACTTATCGGACGAACTTGTAAGCATATATCCGGACCCTCTAGATGCAGTGACTGTGGTCACACATGTTATACAGTTTTACGAGGAAGAATTCTTAGAGGATTTCAAAAATCCATGATATTTCAAACATAGGTCCCTTTTCGGGAAATAGAGGCCTCAAGAACTTTTCGCCTTCAAAAAATTGAAATTGTTTTCAATCTAATCATCTGAAGAACATCTAGGTGACGGATGAAGTAGAAGTCCTAGAGGTAATAGAAAAATTCTTTAAGGCACTCTAGTGGATTTAGGCCCAATAGATGGCTCAAAAACTGGTTGACAAGTCAAAAAAGGAAAATTCTGGCCAATTTTCACAGTAGTAGTCATTTTTTCTCCTCTTATCTATACCGCTGAACTTTATTTCTCACCTAATACGCTCAATTTTGGATTCTTTCATAGTCTCTCTAATCTTGGTTCAGCTTCCACTATCGCCCCCACAGTAGTCTATCCAGACGTTTCCAAAAACCGAAATAGAGCCCCCCATATTAATATTCAATTGAGATAGAAACATACCCGAAAATTGAATTTTGGAGTCATCTCTCTTGAAAGAGAAAATAGCCTACTACCAGGGAGAAAAATTCCGTGTCTTCACCGACGTATATAAACCTGCTGAAGACACTTTCCTCCTAGCCGAAAATCTGGAAATTAATGAAAACGAGAGGGTCTTGGAACTCGGGACTGGATGCGGCATTCTTTCCATACTCTCGGCCAAAGAGAAAGCCGAGGTAGTTGCAACGGATATCAACCAAACCACCCTAGAGTGTGCTCGGGGGAATGCGAAAATCCACGAAGTAGAAGACAGGATAGACTTTAGGAAAGGTAATCTTTTCGAGACCGTAAGGGGGGAAGAATTTGACACCATAATTTTCAATCCCCCTTACCTCCCAGTTCATCCTTCGGAATCCTCGGGAACCGAACTCGAAAAGGCCTGGGATGGGGGCCCGGACGGAAGAGAAATAATAGATCGCTTTCTCGAAGAAGTAGAAAAATACCTTAAACACGGAGGTAGACTCCTAATGCTCCAATCTTCCCTGTCCGGAGTCGAAGAAACACTAGAAAAATTAGAGGAGAAATTTGAAGTAAAAACTAAAAAGAAAAAGTTCTTCTTTGAAGAGATATATCTTTTTATTTGCGATAATATCAATTGAGGAAATTTCGCCATTAGTGACATCCTCCCCTTCCTAATCTCCGATTAGGCAGGGGCTTCCACCCATTCGC
>CAYNPN010000057.1:0-11821 GCA_964399085.1 Hadarchaeota archaeon (SeqCode)
CACCCACCTAATCAAAGATTAGGAAGGAGACTTCTTGGCGCTAAAAGTTAATCCTAGAACCGGTGGCGGGAGGATGTCACACCTTAAACTGGAAAATCATACCATTCTAAAAAAATCGGCTATTCGACCCTATTTTCTACACTGTAAGCAGAATAGATGCTCTTTTATCCAATTATCAAAGTTGATAATCGCTGGTGATTATTGAAAGTGATTATCAGTCCTGATAATCAAATGTGAAAATTAAATAATAATCCTTTTGAAAAGAAACAATCAGATGTTATAATCAAGGATGATAATTATGAGTGATAATCAACGTCGATTATCAGGAATGAATACAGGCAAATATCCCAGCGGTATTGCTCCAGTTTCAGGAAATCTGATAGTCAACGGTGGTAAGGAATCGGCGGAAGGGAGAAAAAAGGGAGACGATCCTCCTCCCTAGAGGCCCAAAAATATGGATTACCGATATAGGGGTGTTATGAATGTTTGATAGATTTGATGAAAGAGGTTTGGTCGGTATAGGTACGGTTATAATATTCATTGCCCTGCTCATTGTCTCATCTATATCAGCAGTCGCTATCATCAACGCTAGTGTTTCTTTCCGAAGAATTGCAGAAACTACCGCAGATAGAACCGGTGAAAAGGTCGCTTCAGGTGTGGATATGGTTGACGCAAAAGGACAGACCGACGACAATGGATATGTAGAAAACATATATCTCATCGTGAGGCCATTCCCTGGCGGAGAAATCGACCTGACCCAAACAGTCATACAGTATAGATCCCCCTACGAAGTGAACTATCTAAGGGAAAATCAGCAAATCGGTGTTCTAGACAACTTATTTAGGGCCGACCCAATCCAAGACGAAGGCGGTAAGAGGGGCGTAATGAGCAGCACTGCAGAGATTTACAAGGTTATTATCCGATTAGAGACGGGAGACAAGCTCGAACCCGGCCAATCGGCAGACCTAACCTTTGTTCCGGGTTTGGGATTCGAAACGACCTATCTGGCTAAGGCCCCAGCCGATACTGCACCTAATAGCTGGTACATACTCTAAAAGATGACCGCTATGATGAGAAGTAGTTTAAAGGGACTCCTGCTCCATTTTTAAAGGAGCCTCATTTATACCCTAGAGCCCTCGAAATTGAATAAATTCTTAACTTAAGAAGTTCATTCCACTATTCGAATGGAAATTACAGTTATAGGAAGCGGAGCTATGGGCTCCCTCTTTGGTGGATTACTCGCCAAAGACGGCCATGATGTCACCCTTCTTGACATTTGGGAAGAACATATAGACAAAATTAAGACGAAAGGGCTCAGAATCACTTCTCCAAATGGTGAAGAAATCATAGTAAAGGACATCCGAGCCACTACGGATCCGGAAGGGATCAACGCGCCGGCCTTGGCGATACTCTTTGTGAAGAGCATTCATACAAAAGAAGCTCTAAGGAACGCTTCCTCAGTCCTCGACGATTCAGTAGATATCATGACCCTCCAGAACGGGCTTGGAAATCCGGAGAAAATTTCACAATTTATGCCAAAAGAGAAAATTATTGCGGGCGTTACTACCCACGGATCCACTCTAAAAGATCCCGGACATATCGTTCACGCTGGAGAGGGATCCACGAAAATTGGCCGATACTACAGAAAAAATGATGAAAGGGTGGATGAAATCGCCGGAATACTATCATCGGCAGGTATAGAAACAAGCGTCTCAGATCATGTCGAGAAACTAATATGGGAGAAAGTACTGGTGAATATAGGAATTAATATCCCGACGGCTCTTGCCAGAGTCAAGAACAAGTACATCGCCCAAACCGAGTTCGGAAATCAGCTCGTAGAACAAGCAGTTGAAGAAGCGATAAAAATCGCTCGAAAGGAAGGAATAGATATCAGGGAAGATATGATCTCTTACGTTTTCGAGGTGGCTTCGAAAACGGGGGAGAACAAATCCTCAATGCTTCAGGATATGGAAGCCGGGCAGAAGACTGAGATAGAGAATTTTTCGGGGGCTATTGTCGAGATGGCAGAAAAACACGGTGTTTCCTGTCCGGTAAACGGAGCCCTATACAATTTGGTTAGACTGTCAGAGGAAGGATCTCAGGAGGATTAATGTAAACTCCTTTTTACTAGGTTAGAGAATAACCAAAATGGTGATTCTATAGCTGAAAAAGCTGTCGCGTTCAATTGCAGTCCCAAAGCTGAGAAAAGCAACACAGCTCAATTATTAAGTCCATTTTTGGAGGGGCTCGAAGAAGGCGGGGTAGATACAGACCTTTTCTACACGGCAAAAATGGATATTAATCCGTGTAGTGGACGCTTTATCTGTTGGACAAAAACACCGGGAGAGTGCAAATGGGACGACGATATGGAAAAAGTTTATCCGAAATTAAAAGATTCCAAAATCTGGATTTTCAGCACTCCAGTTTATGTCGACGGAGTAACTGGGCAGATGAAAATTTTAATGGATAGATTGATTCCGCTTGTAAAACCATTTTTCGAGATTAGGGATGATCACTGCAGACATCCGCCTAGGGAAGAAACGGGAAGCGGAAAGGTAGTACTTATTTCCTCTTGTGGTTTCTGGGAAATGGATAATTTCGACCCTCTCCTCGCCCACATGGAGGCTTTCTGCAAAAACACCGGAATGGATTTTGCCGGCGCGCTATTGCGGCCTCACGGAGGAGCCCTGAGAAAGATGAAAGAGATGGGGATAGATCCCGAGGATGTTTTAGAAGCAGCTGAAGATGCAGGAAAACAACTGGCAACAGATGGAGAAATGGCGGAGGAAACCTTGGAAACCGTCAGTCAGGAAATCTTACCTAGGGACAAATACATGGAGCTAGCCAACAAATACTTTGGGGAAGCCCTGGAGGATAGAAGAGTAGCAGATATCTAACCTAAATCGCGTGCGATTAGACGGCGCTTTCTAGCAAGGATTTCGAGTTTTTGGTAATCACTTCGGCGACTTGTTCCACGGGCAGGTCTTTCTCTCGAGCTATAACCTTAGTGATCTCCGCGGCGTGGCTAATTTCGAATGTTTCAGGGAGAGTATCTGTATCAACCACCATTCTCTTCAAATCCAAATTTTCCAGAAGCTTATTGAAGCGAGGTGTTAATTCAGACAAAACAGCGTTGCTAATTGATGTATAAAACCCCAGCTCTCCGAGAGCCTCGGCTTCCTCCAAGGTACCATTAAAACAATGAACAGCTCCGAAAGCTCTAGGGAACTCCTCCAATATTTTAATTGCCTCCTCGAAGGCCCCTCGAACATGGATGATTAAAGGTTTCTCTTCTTCAGCACTCGTTTTCACGAAATTTCGAAAAAGTTCTATTTGCTCGGACTTGTTGTCGGGATTATATATGAAATCCAGCCCCACTTCGCTAATTATAGGGGCTCTGTTCTTCGATAGGTGAAGAACCTTCTGAATTTCTTCCTCTTCAATTTCCTGGACTACCCAAGGGTGTATTCCAACGCAAGGGTGTACGATTTTATACTGATCGGCCAACTCCAGGGTTCGAAGGGAGCTCTCGTAATCGATGGACGCAGCAAACACCAAGTTTACTCCAACCTCTTTTCCTCCCTCAACCACCTCTTCAACTTTTTCCTCGGAAAAGGGATGCAAGTGAGCATGGCAGTCTGAATAGATCATTTCAATCTGACCCTTTGCTTTTTCTCTGAAGAACCGTTACTGATTCTTGCAATTTTTCTTTACAATCACTTTACTTACTATCAATTTCTTCCCCGAATAAAATAAATTAATTTTTATTTGTGGGTGAAAAATGAAGATAGGTAGAAAATGGACGAAGAGAAAATAAAATTAGAACTCTATGAAAGTGATATATCCAATCTTCAGGGAATTTTAGAAAGGCACAAAGAAATGCTAGAAAGAGAAGTGAAGTCCACGGACGACCCAGGAGAAAAAGACATGCTCAGATTTCAGCAGCGAAAGACCGAAAGCTTGGCGGAAAAAGTTTCTGAAGTTTACGATGAAAAAATTCGATGATTCCTTTCTAAGAAAACTCGTATCAAACTTTTTTCACGGGGAAATAGAATCGGGAATAAGTATACTATAAAGCTAATACTATCTCCACTAGCCAATAGGACATATATGAAGCGATGAATCCTAATAATAGTCCCATTACTACCTGAGTAAGCGTATGGGCACGGAGTTTAAACCGGGACCAAATTATGGGGGGCAAGATTAAGAATAAAACTGAGAAACCCGGATTGACCAAGGATAGAATAGTCGCTACCGCCACTGCAGAGGCCGAGTGAGCGCTAATTTTCCAACGAGGTCTAATGAGATAGACCGCCACAAGAATGGAAAGAAGAGAGACTTCGAAAAATATCACTTCTTTTGATAAATCTAAAAGAATCAGGCAGGTGAAAAAGATTGGTAGTGCGAGTAGTCCACCTGAAGCATATATGTTATTTTCATTCTTCATTCGATCTCTGAAAACGAGTACTACAATCCAATAGGCAAGAAAGGTCGAGAGAAGGGTTATCGAATCATGCAAATTCCAATTCAGATAAGCCAATAGTAACAAACCGCCCGCTAACGCCACATAGGGGGGAAGAAAAAGTTGTTCTATCCTCTTTGCAAAATCCATGATTTGCCCTTCACATCTTCTCGCTGCTTTTGAAAAAGGCTTGCGAAAACAAATCAAACAAATCTGAAGAAAAGATTATTATTGGTAAAAAGAAACGACGGCTAACGTTGTTCTCCGCCCTCAAGAGAATTGGAAACCATCGATTCAGATGACAAGAATTTCGAATACATGCTTTTGGATGTGGTAGGACCGATTGATCGTAGGCTCTATTGTAGAGATTATCTTTTATCAAATTAGCTCTTCAAGTTTCATTTCTCCCAATATTATCAAATTGCTGATTTTTTTGAACTAAAATTTCAATCTTGCAAAGATAGTAAGCAACACTCCAATAAAACCGGGGCCTATCGAAAAAATTCGCTGCGTTAGTGTACCTGAAATTGCCCCCGTAACCAGCATGATGATAAGTCCAATAATACCCATGCCGGCCCCGAGACCCACAATAATCTTTCCTGCTAGACTATGTCCTGAAGCAACTACACCTACTCCGGCCAAAACCGTGAAACCGCCTCCGGCCGCTATTAGGCCAAGTATTGTGAGGACTATCGAAAAAACCGCGGAAATATCTCCGGACAAGTATTCTGAGGCAAAGTCGAAAATCATCCTATAAACTGTCACATCGCCCGTTACAGAACCGATGATCATTAAGACCCCGCCCAAAGCGCAAACAGTTAACCATTTCTTTTCCATTAATTCACCTTCATACCGAAATAGATTTTTAGAGATACAAATTTATAACTTAAGTAAATATCAAAAAATATCTAATTTTGCTCCATTTTTTTGTCGGATGTTAAGAGTGTTATATCGGTCGTCATCGGTCTTCAGAATAAAATATTTCCTCACAGAGTTAGCTTCGGGGTTTCAGGTAACTCTTTAAAAAACTAATAACTCAAGTCTGCCATATCCAGTTCTTCCAATTTTTCGGAAGTCGGGCCTTTATCGCCCCATCCTCGAATCTCGTAATATTTACCAATTTTCTCCTGAAGATCCTCACGAGGAACTGATTCACCGGAGCTCCCATCCTCGGGAATTGCTTCTTCGAATCTATCGGGCAGCCCGTCGCTCTCCCTACCTATTCCCTCCCTAGCCGATAACATCTTCAAAAGATTGAAATTACGTTCTCCTATCCGCAGCATTCTTTCTTTATCGAAATCTTGCCCTGTGACGGCGCTTAAAATCTCCCTGACCTCCGGATACACGTAGATACCTTGGAAATGCGTAACCCAACTGGTGAAAGCGCAAAGGACACAAGAATTAGTGAATGAGACCAGATCCTCGTAGACTTTACAATATTCGGGCTTACTGTCCAAATCGAAGCGATCGACCTCTACCTCAATCTCCATCTCCTCGGGATGTTTCGAAAACGTATCGTGCATGACTTCCATATGGTTTGCACCTCTGGGACTGACAGCATAACTTAATGCCAAGGCCTTCTTTCCTCTAGGCTCATGCATTGGTATTTCCTGACCCTTGACTTCCATTGCAAAATCCGCACCTAGCTCCTCCGATACCTCATCGATACCCCCGGCCAACAAATCACCTATCCCTTTGCGGTGTGCAATTTTCTCAATCAGCTCTATCATCTTCTCCGCATCTCCCCACTCGATATCCTCATCCAAAAGCCCCTTTTCGGATGCTTCCATGGCAAAGGCTATCGTGTTTCCGGTGCTGATAGTGTCCAGACCGTATTTATTGCACTTTTGATTGGCAAGGGATATAGCATCCAAGTTCTCGTTTAGACATAGGGATCCGAAGGATGCAATCGTCTCGTATTCCGGACCTCCGTATCTCTCTTCTACTTCCTCTCCCTCAAATTCGGTATTTACAACCCTCTTGCACTTGATCGGGCATCCTTTGCAGGTATCCCTCTCTTCCAGGATTTCATCATACATGGTCTCGCCACTAATTTTGGATGCACCTGAAAAGGTGCTCTTTTGGAAATTCTTGGTGGGTAGAATGCCCATTTCATTCAAATTAGCAATCTCCGCAGACGTGCCATATTTGCCCCATTTCACGGCTGGAGAAAGTTTCTTTGCGAATTCGCTTCTTACCTCGTTGAGTGAATCTTCATCATGAACTGGTTTTTCTAGACCTCCCTTCACAAAAACCGATTTGAGCTTCTTACTGCCCAAAACTGCTCCGTAACCTGGCCTACCCGCCGCTCTATTTCTATCGTTAATTATACAGGAAAATTTAATCAGATTCTCCCCACCAATCCCGATACTCGAAACGCTTCCCTCCCCATGCCGGTCCTTCAGCATATCCTCGATATCAGCCACCGGAAGACCCCATAAATCTCCCGCATCATTAATATTCGCCTCGCCCTCAATAAGAGAGATATATCTCGGTGAATCCGCCTTTCCTTTGATAATTATCCCATCATATCCGGAGGTGCCCAATTCATGTGCGAAAAAACCTCCAGCTAAAGAATCACTCACACCTCCTGTCTTGGGAGACTTTGCCATGACAACGTGGCGCCCTGCGCCCGGAGTAAGGGTGCCTTGGAGAGGGCCTGTAGCGAAAATAAGGATATTTCCGGGTTTCAAAGGATCCTGACCCGGTTCTAATTCCTCAAATAAAATCCTGGCCCCAAGTCCTCTACCCCCCAGATATTTTTCGTACCATTGCTCAGGAATTTTATAATCTTTAGTCGTTTCTTCGGATAAGTCCACTTCTAAAAATTTTCCAAAAAAGCCTTTCAACCGATATCACCAGTTAATATCTACCCGAGTCCGCTTTATATTTTTTATAACTGAGTTGGAGCTCATCCGTCAGCGATTAGCTGATATAAATTTTATTGTAAACGAAATAGAAAGCCATTCCCACCGACATGGCTGCGACGAAAGAGAGGCCTATCCTCAAGGCTACTATGCTTAAATCAAATACTACCAGACCACAAAAGAGCTGCCCAACTTCGACGAGGGTTGCTGTCATTAGCATTACAATCGTTATCGGCATGCCCAGACCTCCCTCCCTGAATCCCTTAATGACCGGATAAGCAATATACGGGCAGGGAGGTAGCAAGCTCCCGATTGAACCGGCCACCAAGATACCCTTGTTTCCACCTAAAGCCCTCGATACTAAATCCGGGGTTACCAAATTCTTGATCGTGGTCCCCATGAATATAGCCGCTAACAACGGGATTAACAACTTCTTGATTTCCTCCAGACTATAGATTACAGCTTCCTTAGCTTGCTGAGGGTTTATAATAAAACTAACTAGATATATTGCTGCAGCAAATACCACAACGGACATTTTACCCACGTCAAAATCTTTCCCTTTCATCCAAGACACCCAAACTTAAACGACATACATCAGCGCATAAACCAATAAACCTGCCAGCAAGGCTGCGAGGAAAGTCAGAAAAACCCTCAATGCAAGAATCCGGCTGTCAAAAAATGACAAGTCAGCCGTTATAACGCATACGAAGCCAAGACCGGATCCGAAAAGCATCCCCATAACTCCGAGAAATCCTGCTCCCGCCGCGTAAAGACCCCCTATGATTGGGTATGATATAAACGGGCAGGCGGGCAGTATCCCTCCGATAGCCACTCCTGCAAAGACGGCGATTATTCCAGCCTGTTCGCCGAGAACAGCGGCCAAATCGGAGGCAGGGTAAAAATTTATAGCGGCGCCAGCAACAAACAGGGCCGCAAGGACATAAACAATCAAATCCTTCGTCGTGGAAACCGAGTTGAGAGCACTCCTCTTAGCTAAATCCGGCTTAGTGATAAACAAATGAAGATAGAGAAACAGGATAAATACAAGTAAGATGTGGACAATCGGATTTTTACCGAGAAGTATAGAAAAGCTCCCAAGAAAAGGGAGCTTTCTTAGTGGGAAAAGAACCAACCAACCGAAAAATATAGCTCCTAGAGAACAGAAGAGTAAACTCAATTTATTACGGTCGGGTCCCTCCAAAACAAACTCTCCTACAAAATCTATTCAAACAAACACTATTATTTAATAAATACATTATGTTAATCACTTCAATTTACCACCCATATCAATAGTTGTGTGAGTAAAAAATGAAGATGGATAATCAAATCTATCAGAGATTCCAAAAAATTCTAGAAAAGGAAAAACTCGGGGGAGAGAAAGTAAGCTGTGATATTTTTGCTAGAGGATATACGGATAAAAAACCCAGTAAATGGAAAGACGAAGATGGAGTAAAAGAAGAATACTTCGAAATCCCCTCCAAAGAATACGCTCTCGCTCGGGGAGAGGAATTGCTAGTCCGATGTAGATTTAAGGGTTACTTCGGTGACGCATTTACTGATCGGCCGAATACATATCATGGGGAGCTGAAAAACATTCCTGACTTGATCAGAGGAGGGGCCGGCGATAGAGCAATATTTTTTGGGACATTAAATGCGGTCCTAAGCTACATCGGTGAAATTGAAAACGCAATCCACTGCGAAAAAGGAAATCCGAAGAAATGTGGGGAAGAAATGGCAGATTTTATTTTGGAGAATTTTGGAAAAAGGAAAATTGCTCATATTGGATATCAACCCGGACATTTGGAAGCTTGTTCAAAAATTTTCGAAAACTATGTCACCGATATGAATCCAGAAAATATTGGAGAGAAAAAGTTTGGAAAAAGGATCTTGGACGAAACGAAGAACGAAGAAATAATCAAGAAAGTCGATGTTGCCCTCATCACAAGTAGCACTTTTGTAAATGGAACGTTGGGTGAATTATTGGATCTCTGTGAGAAATACGATACGGAGCCCATAATCTATGGTGTCTCTGGTAAAGGTGCAACGGAACTTCTGGGTTTGAGAAATTTTTGTCCCTTAAGCAGAGGTAGCTTTGAGTAAGAGCTACTCAACTACTTCTAGAATTGTCCACTCTTATGGAAACCCATTATTTCAGAGATTCTTCCAGTTTCGTCAAAATATCGTTGAAAGCATCGGCGCCCTTGGAATCTTTCTGGAGAACGATGGGTTCGCCTTTCTCACCACTTTCCACGATATCCGGATCCAGGGGGACCTTGCCAAGGAGTGGAATATCCAACTCTTCAGCCAGATTGACACCGCCACCTTTACTGAAAATATCCACTTCCTCTCCACAGTTGGGACATACAAATCCACTCATATTCTCAATTAGCCCAAGAACTGGCAAATCTACCTTTTGCGCAAAATTGACAGCTCTTCTTATAGTCTGTAGAGCGACTTCTTGGGGAGTAGTTACGATTATGGCGCCATCAGGATCGGGGATGAGTTGGGCTATACTCAGAGGTTCGTCACCGGTACCCGGAGGAAGATCGAAAATCAAGTAGTCTAACTTACCCCAATTCACGTCTCCCAAAAACTGCTGTAAAGTCTTCATCTTTAGTGGCCCTCTCCAAATTACCGGGGAATCGCTCTCGGGAAGGAGGGGTGCAATAGAGACTACTTTTAGACCGAAATCAGTAAGTATAGGATTTAAAGCAGTTCCATCCGAGGTAGGTTCTTCTTCCTCTACCCCAACAATTTTTGGGATACTCGGTCCGTGCATATCGCAATCCAACAACCCGACTTCGTAACCTCGTGCTGAAAGCCCTGAAGCAATATTAGCGGCGACAGTACTCTTTCCAACGCCTCCCTTTCCGCTCATTACTGCAATTTTATGATCTACATCGCTTAATTTCTCGGCAATCTTTTGCTTTGGCTCTTCTTCTGCTTCTTGCAATTTTTTCCTCCATATATTTCTTGCTTATAGTCCCAGCTTATCTTTATACCTTTTATTCTTGCCGGTTTTGTTGGAATCTCCTATTTTGGGAATTTAATTGGATTATTATTTACGAAATCCTTCCAAAGAGTATTAGGGGGTGAAAATTTGACTAAAAATAATAAGGGGACGCTTGAACTAATTCCTGAGGAAAAACAAGCAGTTATAGTCGACTCTGTCAGAACGCCGGTCGGTGAAAGTGGATGGGACGGTATGGCGAAAGACGGCCAGTTTGCTCATATACCCGCAATGGATCTCATCGGATCTGCACTTGAGTCCATAATAGAAAGAGTTGAAGAAAGAAGTTCGGAGTTTGATAGAAAGGAAATTGAAGATTTAGCCGTGGGATGTCTTTCTCAAATTGGAGAGCAAGGATTGAACATAGGGCGAAGAGCAGTTATCGCCAGCGGGCTACCTCAAGAAATCTCTGGCTGGACAATTAACAGGTTCTGCAACGCCGGGCTTCAAGCGATAAACTCACAGGCCCAGGCCATCATGACTGGATGTGGGGAGATTATGCTGGCAGCCGGGGTCGAACATATGTCTCATTACGGAATGGGCTCGGATGTCAATTTGGTACAAGAAGCCGATTTCCCATACTTAAGCGACGATACTGAGAGAGGAAAACGCGCGCAAGAACTATTGATGCCGATGGGTGTCGCGGCGGAAAACTTGGCAGAGAAATTCGATTACAGTCAAGAAGAATTGGACAAATTCGGGCTTTGGAGCAACCAAAAAGCAGTCGCGGAATTGCAAAAGGAAGAGGAATACGAGAAACGGGTCGTGCCCGTTACAGCTAGTAAAGATGGAGAAGAAAAAGTTTATGGGGAAATCGATGAGACGCCCAGAAAAAGTGCAGTCGAAGATCCGGAAAAGGAACTGGAAAACATGAAAAAATTGCCACATCCTTTTGTAGGTCCTGCAGAAGAAGGAGTTGTAACCGCAGGGAATTCGAGTGGTATCGTAGACGGTGCAGCGGCCACAATGTTAATGAGTAAGGAAAAAGCCGAGGAACTCGGGCTAAATCCCATGGGGAGAATTGTCTCAATGGCAACAGCAGGGGGCGAGCCAGTCAAATTCCAACTCTTGGCAACCAAACCTGCTACGGAAAAAGCTCTGAATAGGGCCGGATTAAGTATTGACGACATGAGTGTGCTCGAGGTCAACGAAGCATTTGCAACGGAGAATTTCTATCATGCCGATGAGATGGGCTATGACCGTTTTGATGAAAGGGTCAATCCAACTGGCGGAGCCATTGGAATCGGGCATCCTATAGGAGCTACAGGAGTTCTTTACTTCACGGAAATGATTCACTATATGAAACGTGAGAAAATTGACTATGGACTCGAAACTCTTTGTGGCGGTGGCGGCATAGGAATAGCTACAATTGTGGAAATGCTATAAGAAACCATCAGCGGACCGACTAAGAACTACTCATAAACAAAGTGACATCCTCACCTACCAAATCTGGCGATTTGGAAGGTGCTTCCGACCGTTTTA
>CAYNPN010000058.1:0-11595 GCA_964399085.1 Hadarchaeota archaeon (SeqCode)
CGGTGTCGGTGGCATCGCACAGAGATAGACCGAAATTTCGGGGCAGGGAGATCAGGGAGATCCGGAGACACTACAACTGGCTGCGGAAAAGACTCGGGGAGAAGAAGCTGAAGGACGAGATAAAGAGACTTTCGGACAAGGAATCCCGAAAGGTAGACCAAAAACTACACGAAATAGCCAAAGAACTCGTGGAAGAAGCCGACCAAAACGATGAGTTGATAGTCGTCGGAAACCTTGAAGGATTGAGGGAAGGCAGCGGCGATATGGGGGAGAGGATGAATCGGATGATCGGCAATTTCCCCTACCACAAGCTCGCCAAATATCTCGAATATAAGGCTAACGAGAGGGGGATACAGGTCCTAAAGATGAACGAGCACTACACGAGTCGAGAATGTAGCAGGTGCGGTGCTAAAGGCAAAAGACCGAACCAAGGGTCGTTTAAGTGTCCCCGGTGCGGATACGAGATAAATGCCGACTTCAACGGCGCCAAGAACATCTTCCAAAGGACAAAGGTGGCGTCGGGTAACATTCCCGGCGTCGGGGCTGTGAGTGAGCCAGCCCTTAACCCTTCCGATATGGTCTCCACCTCTGGCTCTACAAGTGGGGAGACCGAGAAGGGAAGTCTCTTCCTAACGAGCGAGGCGAGTTAGGTGGAGGTAGTTCACACCTCTTCCCAGTTTCCGAGCGAATCGGTGATTACTTCGGACAAGGATGGATGGATGTGCATGGCGTCAAAGATTGGATCAATAGACCCGTCGCCCGCATAGATTAGGTTAACGATTTCCTGAATCAGGATAATAGCGTGAGGGCCGATTATATGAGCCCCCAATATCGTTCTATCATCCCTATCCACTATTATTTTACAGAATCCATCAGGGTCTCCCATCGCATAGCCTTTTGCGGTATCGGAGTATTGTCCCTTGGTTACCAAAACTTCGTGATCTTCTTTGGCTTCTTCGACGGTCATTCCAACCTCTGCGATTTGGGGGTGTGTGAACACCCCATAGGGAATTGCGTGGTAGTCTGCCTTCATTTTTTCTTCGGTAAAGGCGTTATGCCATACAACGGATGCTTCGTAGTTAGCTACATGTTTCAGCATATGATTCCCGGTAGCGTCGCCGCCGGCCCAGATTTTTTCCTTGGCCGTTTCTAGTCGGCCGTCGACCTTGATCCAGCCCTTCTCGTCAGTCTCTACTCCGGTGTTTTCTACTTCCAGTAGATCGGCGTTCGATTTTCTCCCAACTGCCAGTAGAATGGATTCCGCCTCCAGCTCTTTCACTTCATCAGTCTCCGAGTTTTCGGCCCTGACGAATTTTTTATTATTCCTCTCCCCGACCTCGGTAACTTGGTGATTCGTCAGGATTTTTAATCTATCCGAGAGTTTTTCCTCGAGCAATTTCGTAATTTCAGGATCCCAGCCTGCGAGAAGGCTATCCATCATCTCTATCATGGTGACTTCCGTCCCGACTGCTGAGAAGAGGTGAGCAAATTCCACGCCTATGTACCCCCTACCGATGATAATCAGGCTTTCGGGCTTCTCATTTATGTCGAAGATATTTCGGTTGGTCCAAAAATCGGTGTCTTCGATTCCGTCGATCGGAGGAATTACTGGGCGAGACCCCGAAAAAAGGACAACTTTGTCGCCTCTGATTGTTTCATCTCCAACTTCCATCGTATAATAATCTACAAACCTCCCGGTGTCGTTGTAGAATACAGTGTTATCATCCTCTTTCATCTTCTCCAGCAATTTTTTCTTCCTTGAAAGGTAGCTGTTCCTCGTTCTTTCCATAATCTTCTGAAAATCTACTTCCTTGCCCGAGAATTCTACACCGAGTTTTTCGCCCTTCTCGGCCTCGCGTATTACATCTCCCGCATAAATCATTGTCTTTGAGGGAACACATCCCCGGAGCAAACAGGTACCACCAAACTCATCCTTGTCTACGAGGGCAACTTCCAGCCCCTTCTCGGAGGCCTGCGAAGCTATCTTTTTCCCGGTTCCAGATCCGACAATTAGGACGTCGTACTCTTTCATTTTTTCACCTCCTCAGGTTATTCTTTGGTTATCTAACCCTGTAAAACCTAGATCAAATCAATTTGTGCTTCCAGCTCCATCTTAAGGTGCTTAATACTTATTAATCAGCTTAATATGCGATTAAGAAAGGTGGGTGATTTGTACACTCCAGAAGTTTGTCACCGGATATTGGACCAAGACATGATGGAAGAATTTTTACTCAAAAAATCGGAAGTGGGAATATGAGGTGAGGATTTATTCCTACAAATTTTGAGGAGTTCTTAAAGGAAGTTAAGATTTCTGAAGAAACTTATGAACATACAACCCTGGATTGGAAAATATCCTTAATAGAAAGCTATGTTAATTGGCTCAAAGCAAAATCCGAATAGGCCGAAAACTCCAGAGAACAGGTAAAAGGCGAAATTAACGCAAACAACGTCTTAAGGCTCCACTTTTATCTATTCAATAACTGCTTGGACTACCCACTTGAGTATTGTACCTGAGGTTAAATGCCCCGACCGGGATTTGAACCCGGGGCACCGGCTCGAAAGGCCGGAATGTTTGGCCAGACTACACCATCGGGGCTCCAATTTATGTTTGAGCTAGTGGCTAAAGACTAACTTGATAACTCACCAAAAAAAGTTATCCCCATCTTTCACTTTTTTGTCTCGTCATTTTTCACAATATGGAATAAGTCCCTCATGTCCTCGATAACGTAATCCGCTACAGTGGAGGATTGGGATTCATTCCTTTTTATAAAAACTGATTTCAATCCAGCCCTGTTTGCACCCAAAATATCCGTGTCCTCGACATCTCCTACAAAATAGCTGTCAGAGCCGTTGGAACTGAGTTCGTCGAGGGCGAATTGGTATATACGGGGGTCGGGTTTTGCTATCCCAATTTCCCCCGAAATAATGATGGATTCGAAGTACTTTTGGAGATCAAATCTCTCAATTTTCTCCCATTGAGTTTTTCTTGGCCCGTTGCTGACTAGGGCCTTTTTCCCGTCAAGTTTTTGGAGCACTTCCTCCGCGTCGGGATATACGAAGGTAACTTCAAGCGACCGTTTTTTATATTCCTCGGCCAGCCTTTCCGCTTGCTCACCATCTCCGAGAATCTCTTCTAGGACTGGCTTTCTGGTATCGATTTTTCCGGACCCTATGACTCGTCCGAATACGTCCAAGTATTCGTCTCTACTTATCTCTCGTACGCCTATCTTCTCAGTACATTCCTTCATAATATCGATTTTTTGCTCTTTCGCACCCAAGATTGTCCCGTCCAAGTCGAATAATACGGCCATTTTCTCAAAATACTTAGATGCCCGGAATAAAAATAATTTTTTAAAGGTCGGGACTTTTGAAGGAGTCTTAGTTTTGGAAAATTAACTATTAAATTCCTTATATAGTGGAAAGTGCAGTATAGAAGTCATAAAGTAGTTTTTTGTTGAGTCGATAGGTTGGATGTCTATCCCGATGGAATACAGTAGTCATGAACTAATTCAGGATTATTTCTTTCAAATCCCTTAACCTTTGTCGCATAATTTCGTCTCCTTTCGTCTTTATTTGGGTAAATTTACTCTTAATAAAACAACGACGTAATTTTATTGCCTGATTATTTTTTTTAATAATTTATAACAGCCCAAGAGTTTGGAGAAATTCCCCCAACAATATGAGAACCATTATATTTTTAAGAAAAAGCCCGATTTGGAATATGGTTAAATTGAATGGGAGAGATTTGAGCGGGATTAGGTTTGAGGCATTTCTATTTCTCGCCAGCGCGCTTATGCTAGTTGGTGCTTTTGCCCCCTGGAAGAAGATGTACAATATACAGTTCAGCCCCTTATCGTCTTGGCATGGAGCCCTCGTGTTTGCCGGCGGCGTGATCGCTCTATTTGCCGCAACAGTGAGTTACGAGTTTTATAAATCCGATTTTCTACAGATTTATAGACCATATACAGATGGCTTAATCGGATTGATAGGTTCTTTACTGCCTCTGCTCAGCGCTTTTTTATTTATCGAGAGTTTACCTCCTGAGGCTAGTTTAGTGTGGGGGGTATACTTAACGATTGTTGGAGCATCTCTGGGGCTCTTTTCAGCCATAGCTATAATCGCCAAAGGAAACCCCACCCCCGCTGATAGAAAGAGAGGCATGCCATCCAGCCCGTTGTAGGATACCTCCCCCGAGTTAGGAATAGCTTTTATCAGTAGTTGTGGTTGAGTAAAAATACGAGCGGGGGTACCCAAGTGGTCAAAGGGGCTAGATTCCCTCAGGATAAATGAGGGAAGGCCAAGCTTAGGACCTAGTGGATAAGTCCTTCCGGGGTTCGAGTCCCCGCCCCCGCATCTCACTCGATTGCCTGGCGGTTCAATTCTTCCCGAATGGAGAATTAAACTTTTATTTAGCAATCACCTTTTTACTCTCCACCACTTAGTTAATTTGGAGAAGGGGGGTTTGATTTGGAGATTCTCCTGGTGGACGACGATTCGGAATTCATTGATAAGGCCAAGCATTTTCTGGAGAAGAAGGAGAACGATTTAGAAGTCGAGACTCTGGATTCCCCAATAGAGGCTTTGAGAGAGATACGAGAGAACAGCTACGATGCAATCTTCTCGGAATATAGAATGTCGGACATGGATGGCCTTGAATTTTTGAAGACACTACGGGAGAAGGGCCTCGACACTATATTCGTTCTCTTATTGGAGAATAACGATGACGAGGTGATAAACAAAGCCCTGAATTTTGGTGCTGATTTCTGCATGAGAAAAGATGGCGATTCCCAATTCAAGTATGATATTATGTCTCAAGTAGCAAAATTCCAAGAGAAGCATAAGAAAAAATTTGATCTTCTGAGTAGCAAAGAAGAAAAATACCGCCGTCTTTTCGAAACCTCCAAGGAAGGGATAATGATTTTGGATGCCGAGACGGGGAAGATACTGGAAGTAAATCAGGCTTTTGAGAATCTCCTGGGTTATGAGGAGAAAGATATCCTTGGTAAGGAACTTTGGGAGATTGGCAAAGAGGAGGAGATTAGAAAAAATATATTACGAATCAAGATAATCGAGGAAGAAGGTTCCGAAGAATTTGATGAAGTGAAACTTGAGACGAAGCATGGAGATGAAATAATCGTAGAGCTCCTCGGCAATGTGTATGAGAAAGAGAATGAAAAATTGATTCAATGCCACATTAAAGAAGTTACTAAGGAAAAAGAAGCCGAGGAAAAAGAAGAATTTTTACACTCCTTACTCAGGCATGATCTTTTAAACAAATTACAGGTGATCAGTTTCTATAATGAATTCATGAGGGAACAATCCGTATCTGAGGAACAGGAAGAAACTATTCAGAAATCGGAGCGTGCGGTTCACGATTGTATTAATCTAATAGAAAAAGTGAGAAAGATTAGAAAGGTTGGGAGGGAGGAAATCGAACCTGTAAATCTGAACATTATTATTGATCAGGTAATCGATCAAGAAGAACATGAGGCCTCAGAGAAAGGGATGGAAATTGAGCGAGACAGGGTGAAAAATGAGGTTAAGTCGGGATATCTGGTCCAAGAAATTTTCTCCAATCTCATAGAGAATGCAATCAGGCACTCGGGTGGAAGCAAAATCAAAATTTCCTCTTGGGAGGAAAATGGTGAGGTCGTAGTTAGCGTAGAGGACGACGGAATCGGAGTACCGGATAAAATTAAAAACAAAATATTCAAGAGAGGATACAAGGACTTGGAAACCGCCGGGAGCGGTCTGGGTCTTTATCTAGTCAAAGAACTTGTTGACAGTTATGGAGGAAGCGTGGAGGTTAAGGACTCGGAGATGGGCGGAGCTAGATTTGATGTACATTTGAGAAAGGCTTAAAGCTCCGACTCCCAATCATTTTTGAGGTCTAATTACTACATACGGGAAAAGATATAACTATTCCTAGGAGTATCTTTAGGAAAAATTATCTTTGGAGGTGAAATCATGGACAAAGTAGAATTGTCTGAAGAGCAAGAGGACATCGTTAAGGCCGTAAGGGAATTCGCCGAAGGAGAGTTTGAACTAGAAAGGGCTCGAGAATGTGACCAGGAACACGAGTTTCCGATAGACCTTTATGAGAAGGCAGCGGACCTTGGCTTCATTGGGATTCATTATCCCGAGGAATATGGTGGGGCCGGACTCGGCACTTTTGAAAACGTTCTGGTGGTAGAAGAGCTTTGTAGAGCGGATTCAACTCTGGGCACCGCCACCTTCATCCCCAAATTCGGAAGCGAGATGATCTATCACTTTGGCGATGAGAAGAAAAAATCCGAATATCTTTCGAGAGTTTGCGACGGAGAACCCTGTGCCGGCATGTTCACGGAGCCGGAACATGGGAGCGATTTAAGTTCGGTCGATACGAAGGCCGAAAAAGACGACGGCGAGTGGGTTATCAACGGCACCAAGCAATTCATTACAAATGCGGAAATAGCCGACTTCGGCGTCGTGCTATGCCAAACAGAGGAAGGAGCCGAACATAAGGGTGAAAGTATGATAATGGTCGATGAACTTCAGGAACGAGATGGTATCAGTATAACTGACGTCGGCAAAAAATTGGGAATTCGCTCCACTAGTACAGGCGAAGTAGCTTTCAACGATGTAAGGGTACCAGAAGAAAACCTACTTGGAAAAGAAAATAAGGGATTTTATCAGGCAATGGAATTCTTCGATGAGAGCCGCATCGAGGTTGCAGCCCAAGCACTAGGGATTGCTGAATGCGCCCTCGATAAAACTATAGATTACACCGAGGAGAGAGAACAGTTCGGCCAACCTATCTCGAAGTTCGAGGCAGTTCAGTTCAAGATTGCCGAGATAGCGACAAAAATCGAGTCGGCGAAGAGCCTTTTGTACAAGGCTGCGAGGAATTTCGATAGAGGCAACATTGACCCCCGATTGACATGTATGGCCAAGTGGTACTGTGGTCAAGTCGCAATGGAGGCTGCCGACGAAGCAGTTCAGCTTCATGGAGGATATGGTTATATAGCGGACTACGACGTCGAGAGAGTTTTCCGCGATGCCAAAATCACAGAGATATACGAGGGGACGAAGGAAGTGCAGAAATACACCATAGCGAGAGAAATACTCGGAAGATAGACTCCCCATATTTCTTTTTATAATTATTAATTTTCTGGAGAAACACCAACGCTTACGAATCCCAAAATTGATGGGTTCTGGCGTATTCTCTTTCGGCCCTGAGGATGGCTCTATAGAAGCTTCTATCGTCCTCGTACTGCATTGCCATTATCCTAGAGGCCGTCGCCGGACCTACCCCACGGCCGGCCATGGCGATTATGGCATCTTTGCCGTGTGTCAGTATCAGATTGGCCGTGTCGTGGGCCCTACCGGCGGATTTTTCCTCCTCCTCACTCAGATCTTTTCCTTGTTTCTCTTTCTTCAAGGCTGAAATAACATTTCTCTTACGTCTGGGCACGAGTGCTAGAAGCCTGGCCCCACAATTGCTGCAGTTTGGTTGGTCTTCGAGTCGGCGTACCCTCGTCAAGGCCGACCAATCCATGCAGTTTAGACAGAATAGTTTTACCTGTTCGTTCCGCAATCGCCTCTTCAGGGCATCGATTATCTTTCGCTCCGCCCGTTCCGGCACGACAAGCTCCCCGCCGGCGGCCAGTTCGTTGAGGATCGGCAAACTGGCGGGTGTCGGCCCCTGTTTTTCTCCTCTATTCGTCTTTTCGATTTCAATTTCGCCGGATTCCAGAAGTTCAACCATCTCCCCCAGCCTTGAAACGTCTAGCTTTTCGTGTCGGACCTCCCTCTCGGCTTCCGTCCAGAGCGGCGTGTCTCTATAGGCTTCTACCAGCCTCTCCCCCCTTATTTCCGAGAAGTCGGCATCCTTTTCTATCGCTCCGAATCTTTTCGCAACGTGTAGGAGCCTCCAGCGGAATATCGAACTCTTTTCGAGCACTTTTTTCAGGATGGGTTCCAGGTATTCGGGTTCAAGTTCCTCGAGAGTCTTTTCGATCGCATCCGTATCCTCTCTATGGGGAAATCGAAAGGCGATTCTGTATGGATCGCTTTTCACACCGACGCTCGTTCCGATCCTCGTCGATATCAGGGCAGAAAGAATCTGGGCGAAGGTTCTGTTGACGGTGGTTCCGAAAGGGACGTGGAGGACCGCGAAGTGTTTGTATTTTTCGAGGAGCAGCCTTTCGCGGGTTGGAATCGGACCCTCTTCCTTTTGTTCTCTGAGGTAGTGGGCCGCCCATTCCAGAGCATCCCCTTCCGCCACATGGTCACGTTCGAGTTCCTCGGCGATTTCCTCGTCGGAGAGTTGATCATCTAACATTTCTTCTATTTCCGAGTGCAATTTGCCGACTTTCTGGGCCGTGTAGAAATCGACGGGGATTAGTTCACCCTCCCAGGAGGGAATTGCTCCGTAAGGGTCGTCCGTGGGTTCGACCCTGACCTTCTCGTCCTCCACCTCGACGACTTTCCAGGCCTCGCCCTTGCAGATGAAGGTGGTTCCTAATTCTACCTTACTAACCACAAATTCTTCGTCGAGGGTACCTATGGATTCTCCCGAAACCATGTCCTGGATTTGGTAGTGCTTAATGTCTGGGATCATGGAGAGATTGTTATAGTAATATTTCCAGGTCCGCCTTCCCGTACCGAGCTCTCCATCATCGTACCATAATACTCCCTGATCCTTCAATTGCCGAACTACTTCCTTGAACTCTTCCTCGGATAGGTCTCGGTAGGGAGAGGCCCTCTTAATAAGCTCATAGATTTCTGGAGGTTTTTGGAGCCCGTCAAGCATAAAACCTGTGATCTGATGGGATAGGACATCTAAGGAATTTTCGTGAATCTTGGTTTCTTCCAAATCCTGAGAATGAGTCCTGCCGGCGATTACGTCAGACTCCATGACATCGTCTGGATCGGTGGCTATCACGGTCCCTTCTGAAGCCCGCCCGACTCCGTGTCCACTTCGACCCACCCTCTGGATAAGGCGCTTGACTTGTCGAGGGGACCCATATTGAATCACGAAATCGATATTGCCGATATCTATGCCCAGTTCCATCGAGGAGGTGCAGATGAGGCTCTTCAGATTTCCGTCTCGGAAATCTTTCTCGCTCGAAATCCGGAAGTCGCGGGATAGGGATCCATGATGGACTTTGATTGGGAAATCGGAATCCCAGAACTTTAACCTGGAACCTAGAGTTTCCGAACTCTGCCTGGTGTTTACGAAGGTGAGTGTCGAATCATGCTCTAGGATCAGGTCCCTTATCACCCGTAGTCTTGCTATCATCGATGGTTCGGCGTTCAGCTCGTCGGAAAGCTCCGCATCATCTTCCGTGGGCATGGGACTCTTGACGGATATGGACATTTCCTCGGCCGATGATGCATCTATTATTTCCATTTCGTTATTTCCTGCCAAGAACTTTGCAACCCCTTCCTCGTTCCCGATGGTCGCCGAGAGCCCGATTCTCTGAAAATCCTCGGCGAGTCTCGCCAGCCTTTCAAGCCCGATGGTGAGTTGGATCCCCCTCTTACTCTCGGCAAGTTCGTGGACCTCGTCTATCACGGTCCAGTTCACATGCTTGAGATGCTCCTTCATCCGGCTTCCTGGTAGGATGGCCTGGAGCGTTTCAGGGGTGGTGATTAGCATGTCCGGAGGATCAAGGGCCTGCTGTCTTCGTTGATACTGGGTCGTATCCCCGTGCCTTACCTGAATATCCAAATCGAGGAAATCACTCCATTTCTGAAGCCGGTCCAACATGTCCCTGTTCAGTGCCCGGAGAGGTGCTATGTAGATGATCTTTATACCCTCCTCCTTCGAGCCTTCTTCCATAAATTGGCTGAATATCGGCAGTAGCGCTGCTTCGGTTTTCCCCGTTCCGGTCGGAGCGATAAGCAGGGAATTTTTACCCTCGAGAAGCTTGGGTATGGCCTCTCGTTGAACTAGGGTCGGCTTTTTGAAACCGACTTGGCTAAGCCTCCCCTTGACTGCTTCGTGAAGGTTCTTGAATTCGTCCATTTTCTCAGTAGGAATTAATATCTTCTAGCAGAAAAACCTGAGAACATTAAGTCCCCTTAGAGAGCTATTTTGAGCTAAGTTGGAGGAAAAGGACCTGATTTCGGGCCTTTATCGAGATGGCTTATAAGGAATCCCTTCTCTCCTTCCATTCCTTGGATAATTTCTCATGGGTGAATGGCTTGGCGTCATCCCCGGAATAGGTGTCGACGATATGGCCGTCTCCAACAATGTAGTATTTGTAGGTCGTAAGGCCTCCCAGACCGACCGGGCCCCGGGCATGGATTTTGCCGGTGCTGATTCCGACCTCGGCTCCCAATCCGTATCTGTAACCGTCGCTAAATCTCGTCGACGCGTTTGCCATGACGCTGGACGAATCGACCCCCTCCAGGAATCGAAGTAATCTGTCCTTATTTTCCGAGACGATGGAGTCGGTGTGCTTGGACCCGTAGTAGTTGATGTGGTCTATGGCCTCATCCAAACCGTCCACTATTTTGATTGAGATAATCAAGTCGAGGTATTCAGTTTCCCAGTCCTCCTCTGTCGCCCCTTCGACGCCGTCCAGGATTTCACGGGTTCTTTCGCATCCCCTCATCTCCACATCGGCATCTCGGTATTTTTGGGCTATCTTTGGGAGGAAATCGGAGGCAACTTCCTCGTGGACGAGCAGGGTTTCGGCCGCATTACAGACGGCCGTGTACTGCGTCTTGCCGTCGAAGCTGACATTTGTGGCCTTTCGCATATCGGCCTCACTATCGACGTAGATATGACACAATCCTTCCGCATGTCCCAGAACCGGTATTCGGCTGTTGTTCTGAATGAATCTGATGAAGTCCTTGCTCCCCCTGGGAACGAGTAAGTCGACCTTATCGTCCATCTCCAGCATGTCCCTAACTTCCTTTCTGGCCTCTATGAGTTGGACCCAGCCTTCCTCAATACCCTCTTCCTCGGTAGCTTCCTTTATTATTTCATACAGGACTCTGTTCGACTTTTCCGCTTCGCTGCCACCCTTGAGAATTACGGAATTTCCGGACTTGAGGCAGAGCGAGGATATTTGCGGGAGCACGTCGGGTCTGGACTCGAAAATAGAGCCTATGACCCCGATGGGCACGGTAACCTTGTAGAGTTCGAGGTCCTCGTCCATTTCGGTGGCCGCGAGGGTCATGTTGAGGGGATCATCCTGTTCCGCGACGCTCCTTATCATGGTTGCGATTTCTTCAACCTTCGCTTCGCTCAGCTTAAGTCTATCAACAAACGCCTGGGTGTATTCACCCTTCTCCAGCATTTTCTCGGCCTCCTCCACGTCTTCCTCGTTTGCTTCTAAAATCCTGTCGCTGTTTTCCTCGATGGCGTCCGCGGCTTTTCGAAGGGCTCTGTTCCGATCCTCCTCGGAGATGTTTGCCAATTTGAGTGCAGCCCTTTGAGCTTCCTCAGCTTTGGTTTCTACATCTTTCAAATTAATCCCGTCCTTCAATCAGGCACTGGAATTATAAATATTCTTACCCTTCTATAGTTTTCTTCAGAAAGAAAAAATTTAACTTTTAGCGCCAAGAAGTCTCCTTCCTAATCTTTGATTAGGTGGGTGA
>CAYNPN010000059.1:0-11548 GCA_964399085.1 Hadarchaeota archaeon (SeqCode)
CGAATGGGGCTGGAAGCTCCTTCCAAACCGTGTTTGGTGGGAGAGGAAGTCACTATTACCCCTGAATGGGTTTCTTCATCGATTTTAGACCATACCGTAGACCAATGGACTACGAGTAGTGTAGGTCAACGGACAACGCTAAATTCCTTCTTTTTCCATTTCAGCAATTCTTTTTTCTATTCTCTTCCGGATAGCTTCTTTATCACCCTTTCTCTTAGCTAGCTTCATGTAATCCTTTAGATCCTCGTTCAGATATTTGATAGCCTCGGGGTCAAGAATTCCTCCATATATCCCTAGTTCAAGCGTGTAAAAGGACTCCATAATCTTATTATATCCCTTTTTCCACCTTTTCCAAGCTCCTGACCGGTTTATTCCTAATTCTGATGCTAAATCGCTGAAGCTTATGTTTTCATCTCGAAAATAGAGTAATAAAGCAATCAATTCTTTTTTATCTAGGCTTGATTTTTCCAATAAAACTTGTGCTAGCCGGTTTTCTTCTATCCAACCTTCTAATTCTTCTCTTTCTTTTCCGATTTCCATCTTCTTCATTTGTTTCCTATATCGGGAAACAGTTATTAAACTTCCCCTTTGGATGCTAGTTAACATAGCCTAGCTGTAGTCTTTAGGTCTACGCTTCCCAAAAGTTATTTGTAGTCCATTGGACAACATTTTTATGTAGACCGTTGGTCGTCGCGTAGACCAACAGCCATCAAATGAGGTTGTGTTGTATGGATCTTGCAAAGTTCATACCTGCTGAAATGAGATTGGAGCTGGCTCAAAGGGTTATCGAAGAAACAGGAATTCGCCCTCTAGCTAGACAAATAGATGTAAATCCTAAATCTGTTTATAAATATAAAAGGGGAACCTCTCATCCAGGCGATGAAATAATGGAAAAAATACTAGCGGTGGCTGCGAAGGAGGATTCCATCCCTTTGAATGAATATTTAGAGAGATTGAGGGAAAATTTTTCTGAAGCTTTAGGGGGCAGCATCGATCCCCAGGAAGTCCTTGGATCGGGAGAAGGAGAACCGAAATCCGGACCTAAAGAACAGACTGAGAGTGGAATTGTAGACCAGAAGTCAACGGAAAAGCCCCAGAAAGAAGAAAAAGGTGTTGGCGAAAGGCCAACGGATAATATAAGGTTTGATGAATTATGTGATAGTATGGGGGTTTCAACCCCGTTTGAGAGGTCAAAATTGGAAAAATTTGTCGATGCATTCAGTGAGTTTCCAGAGATAGATTTTGATGAGATCATCGAGCTATCTGGCCTTTCGGAATCGGCTGTTGAGAAATATATAGACAAGATGAAATCTGATGGTTTTATCAAGGAAACTTCGGAAGACAGTTATCAAATTTTGGTTAGTGTTGAGGGTGAAGATTAATTATGTCCTCACTAATCGAAAGAAAATTCACTCAAGAGAAATTTGAACGCAGGAAGGAGGCATTCTTCGAGAATTACGAGTGGGAGTTTATGCCCTTTGCTCAGAAGGACCCATTACCGGATCCTGAACTTCTGGTTCCTCATCAGACCGAAGATGTTCAGGAGTTAATCGATCTTGTACAGGAAGGAGATTTGGTTTCGTTTATCGTGTCTGAGATAGGCATAGGGAAGACTACCCTTTGTAAATTCCTGAACGAGGCTCTACCAGAACAGGAGGAAAAAAATACAGTCTCAATCTTTCTCCATGGACCCTCGATAGAGAGCCGAGAACAAATGCTACGCTTGATTCTTGAGAGATTAGAACTCCACGCAAAGGAGGGCGATGTCGCCTCGGAATTCGAGCAACTTAGAGAGTGGCACGAAAATTACCCCGATTTTCTTTTAGTTATAATAGTCGATGAATTTCCTGACGTCAGCGAGGATGCTCTTAAAATAGTAAGGTCGGCTGCGGATCTGGAAGGAATAGTCTGGATTCTCAACGGTCGAAAGGAGGAATTGATTGATTATGTCGAGGAAAAAGCCCCAGCTCTACTCGAAAGGAGGAGACATGTTTTTGAGCTTGAACCTATGGATTCGGAGGAAGTGAAGGAGTTGATAATGTACAGGATGGCGTGGGCTCGGGGAGGAGATTATGACCTCAGAACCATAGAACCGTTTACGGAAGAGGCTATCGAGAAAATTCACGAAAAGTCCGGGGGTGTCCCCAGGCATGCGTTAAAACTGGCGGGTGATGCAGTTTACAACGTCATCGAGGAGGATAAGCTGGAAATCGAACCCGAACAGGTGTATGCACGCGATGAAAGAGAGGAGGAGAGCCAAAGTTTCTGGTCGTTTTTACCTTTCGTTGAGAGCGATTGATTAGACGTTGTTTTGGAGGATTTTTCTTGCTCATGAGCCATGACTTACACACTCACACCCGCTATTCCGACGGTTCTTCGACCCCTTACGAGATGGTTCGATCGGGACGTGATAAGGGATTAGAAACTATAGCTATCACCGACCATGGTCCGGAGTTATCGATAGGAATTGAATCGGGACAAATACGACAGTTGGTCAATGACGTCTCTCTGGCTCGTGAGGATGTAGATCTCGATGTCCTGGTCGGGTTGGAGGCTAATACTACCGGATCGGACGGTGGAATAGATTTGGACGCCCCCTTAATTGAGAATTTGGATATAGTGCTGGCTGGGGTTCACTATCTCAGGACCTCCGGATTGTCTCAGGATAGGACGGCAGAGATTTATCTGGAGACGGTGGTTAATATGATGGAACGGCAGGATATCGATATTCTAGTCCACCCCTTTTGGTATCATGAGGACCTCTCAGAATATCTCCCCAAGTCGGATATCCGAGACTTTGCGAAGGTGGCGAGGCACGAAAATGTTGCCATTGAGGTGAACGAGAGGTACTGTGTCCCCGGGAAGGAAATTCTGTCGGCATGCGCTGAAGAGGGGACTAAGTTTAGTCTGGGATCGGATGCCCACAAGCCGGATGACGTGGGAGAGCTGGATTGGGCGATGGACAGAGCCGAGTCGGTTGGGATTGAGGAGAGGGACCTGTTCGTGAATTGTCTGTGATTAATCGATATTTCTCCCCGATTTCCAGCCTCGATTTTTTTGTGGTGGGGTAACCGGGGGTTTTAAGGCCGATTCGTCATTTGACGATATCAGGTTTGACAACCGACGTCCATTTTGGGGTTTTTACACCCTCTTTCCGGCAATGAGCGTTTTTAAGGACGTAACTCTTAAGTAGGGCTTCTCTCCAACGTTATTTCGGACTATAATTAAAACACAAGGAGGTGAAAATTTTTGTATAGAAAGATTACAGCAGCGATTGCATCAACTGTTATGATTGTTGCATTATTGATGTCATTTGGGGCTGTTGCAGGCGATGCTTCTATAGATAAACCGTCTCCAGCCCTGATAAAGGATAACACGACTCAGGATTTCAAGATTTCCGTGACGAATCCACATCCCACGGAGAATGCACATTACATCCAACTTTACGTCGAGGGCAGTCCCGGTCTACTTGATGGTTGGACCGGAGGTGCTTCTGCCAGTGATAACCTGCTGAATGCCGCCGCCGTTCTGGAGAATTCGGAGATGTGGATGAAAAAAGCGGCCGACAACCTTCTGTTAGGGGCTGAAAATTATGAGTCAACGGCCAGTGATTTCAAAAGTGCAGGAGAAAATCTTAGATTCGCCAATGGAGGAGCTTCAGCTAGACTGAGTCTTTTGGGATATGACAACTCCGCCAACCTTATCGATGTTGCAGGTGAAAGTCTTTTCAATATTGGGAAGGAAATCGCTAAAGATTCTGAGAATCGATTTTATATTCAAGAGCAAATGGCAAAAGTAGACAACAGCCTAGAATGGGCAGCCGGCGATCCGGGAGGTAGTAATGAAAACTTGTCGACTTTGGACGTTACAGCTGCCTCCTACATAGAGAATGCGGCCGACAATCTAGAGGATGGAAAACCAGATAACATCGTCTTGGCCGGTAAACAGTTAGAGAATGCAGGGAAGGAGTTAGCAGACAACGATTCAGCTCTGGCAGATTACATGAAAGCCGCCGGAAGTTCTTTCGTGCAGGTAGGCAATAAATTGGTGGACTTTGATACATACATGACGTATTACTGGGGTGCCAACACTTATGCCGCTGATTACTTGAAGACTGCAGGCTCCTACGTTGACAACGTGGACTCCCTGGATCCTGCGGGGAGCTACATCGAGAACGCGGCAGATAATCTGTATGATGGATTTTTCGAAAATGTAGCCCTTAACCTGGAGAATGCGGCGAATATCCTAGGTAATTCTCTTGGCGGTAAAGAGCTCGGATATGCGGCTAAACATTTGACCGCCGTAGCGGATAATTTAGACCCAAGGCATACCAACTGGACTACAGCCGGAAATGAAATGAAATCTGCAGCCAATGAGATTACCAATGCTTCAAATGTGATGAAAGCTACGGCTGACGGTATCGGACCCGCAAGCTGGAGGGTACTAGATAGTTACACGAACACCGATAAAATAACGCTCGAAGCAGTAACTAACGAAAACGAGCTAGCGCCGGGTGAAAGCGAGACCCTTTCATTCATCGCGGACGTTGCATCCATTGAAGATCAGGATAAGGACTACACTTTGCAGGTAAGATACTACCCCCAGCATGTCTTAGGTTTAACCGACTGGTTCGCCCACGACGACCTGACTTTGACAGTCGACGGCAAGCCACCGGAGCTCTCAGCAGAGGTCACCCAGGATAATTATCCGGCCAATCTCATCAACTCTGGAAGTGCTACATTGACGGTTACAGCATCCGAGAAGCTCTCGAGCTTCGATTCAGTCAACCTACAAAGCAAAACGGGAGATAACCTCCTGAGTCTTTCAATGAGCGATTTCTCGACCGACGACAACATCATGTGGACCACCGAGTTCGATGCCGGTGCTTGGGATGATAACTCCCCAATCACCGTTCAAATTAATAGCGCCGTTGATCGAGTTGGCAACGAGAATTCTGGAGCTCCACAGAGCTTCGTAGTAGACACACAGCCGCCGATTTTCAATGATAATGGCTTTATGAACCCAGCCGGTCCGTACACAGGCCTTCTCAATGAATACTTTAACAAGAAGACCGCTGCGGACGGAACTACCTACAAGTACGTGGACAATGGAGGTCTCTATGTTTTCGACGGAAATGTCGTCGACAACAGGATGGGCATGCATGTAGGAGGATACGAGAATGTCGTGGTAACCGTAGAAGCCGGCGGCATGACCTACAGCCCCGTCTGGGATATGCCCACCAACGAGAACAGGTTCTTCGTCGAGGGCGGAATATATGTCCCCCTCGGTTATACCATGCTCACCACTGGGAAGGTCACGGCGACCGACCTCACCGGTAATTCCACTAGCGACAACGTCGAGAACCTCTTCATCGATTCCGAGGCACCATCGGTGAGCTTCGATACACTTGCAGGTGAGTCCTGGTCGGAAAACCTGCTAATAAATGATGCCAGCCCGACGATCTCCATGACGATATCCGATTCCGGTCTGGGCGTTGCACTCGAGAATCTGCACGTTCAGTTGGATGAAACCGATAATACTTTCGGAGGAGGGATGGCAACCCTCGATAATTCGGCTCCCTACGTATGGGACGCTTCCGCAGGACAGGCGACTTTCGAGAACATGTTATCCCATCTGCCCGATGGATCTGGAGATGGAGGTAAGCAGTACTGGGTTAACGCCGTAGCAAGCGATAATTTGGCTCACGATGGGAAGGAGAATGTGGCTTTCTCACAGTCCTTCCGTCTCGACGCAACTGCGCCTACAGCACTAGCTGGTTCAGTATTGATCACAGATCATCTCGGAAAGACCCTAATCGGACCTGGTACGAACTACAGTATTACTGCTCAGGAAACAGTGACCGCCTCGGGTAAAGTGGACGAAGACGGCTCGACAGTAGGAATATACTTCCTAAATGAACAAGGAAGTTACACTCTGCTCAAGGGCGATATACAGGAGGACATGGATGACAGTGACAACGAATGGACCACGGATCTGACCTTTGATGAGGATGGCTCCTACGAACTCTACTTGGAGGAGACCGATAAAGCCGGCAATTCTTCCGGCAAGGAAAGGATCGGCACGATAGTTGTCGACACCACTGCACCTACCATAGAATTAGTCAATGGTACAGGAGATCTCGACGGAACCACTACCAACCAGGAATCCGTAGATGTTTCGGCAATCATCGAAGATGATATTTTCGATTACAACGAACTACAGGTAGCTGTCAGGGCGGACGCTTACGATAGGCCTCAAACTGACGTTTGGGCCGAAGAGAATAGACTCGAGCTGAGTGTACCACTCGTCGAAGGTTCCAACACTATAGACATCGTCGCTAAAGATGGTGTAGGTAATACCGCTAAGGAGAGCATCACGGTAAAGCGCACGGTTACTCCGTGGCCGATGTACGCGGCAATCCTCGCAGTCATAGCAATAATCTTGGCTGCAATCGCTGTTTTGAGAAGGCAAACTGCCTAAAAACGAACCCGCGAGGGGACATACGCGACCGTTCCCTTGCTCTCTCTTTAATTATTTTTTAGATGCCAAGACTATTTTTCAAATCTCAATGAGTAGAATTCCTTTTAATCAATTGAGTCAGTTGAGAAATATTCAATCCGGAAGTTTTCTGTTTTCATAATTTTATCCGGACTTCGATCTTTAATGGAAAAATTTATTCAAGTGAACTACCTCCACCTAATTCGCCTCGCTCGTTAGGAAGAGGCTTCCCTTCTCGGTCTCTCCACTTATAGAGCCAGAGGTGGAGACCATATCGGAAGGGGGCAGTGAAACTAAACGCCGATTCATCACCCACCCAATCCAAGATTGGGGAGGTGTCTTCTCGGCTCAATAAGATAAAAGCTGAAAAACTAAAGACGTGTTAGGGATGATAAATTGTCCTTGGTCCACTTAGACTCGGGAGAAGTCCTGGCGGAAGAGGTCGAATTGATGGATTCTTTCTGGTCCAGATTCCGGGGTTTAATGTTCAGGCGGAGTTTTGAGGAAGGTGAGGCACTTTTATTCGAGTTTCACAGACCTAGGAAGTTCAGAATTCACACTTTCTTTGTCTTCTTTTCGATTGATTTAATCTATTTGGACCAAGATTGGAAGGTGATAGATGTCAAGAAAAACCTCCCCCCGTGGAGGACATATAACCCTGACGTGGAGGGGAGATTTTTGGTCGAACTTCCAGGTGGCGTGGTTGAAGGATCCGGAGTCGAGATTGGAGACGAACTTAAACTCCGGGATTAAATTTATCGTGGTGGGATGATTTCGTCTATTTCGTAGAGATGCATTTTCCAGTTTCCTTGGAATATTGTTTCAAGCTTGTGTAGAATCTCCTTTTCTGAATAGGGGGTAATCCGTTGCTCATCCCATTCTGAATTCTTTCCTCTTATCCCTCAAATTAGCTGATTCCCTGTGTCCTACTTCTGGTCCGGCGATCTTGCATTCTCCCGGTGTCTTTCCTCCGTCGGTGACCCTGCCACATCTATCTCCCCTAGATTACTGAACTTAAAGAGAATATAAAGCCAAGAAGAAAAGAATTGGATAATAGGAATTTTTAACGATATAAATAAATAATAAACTTATAAACTCACTAATTAGGTAGGACGGGAACAGGATGAATATTCAGGATGAACTGGTTTCGACTGCAGCTCAGTTGGCTAAAACTGTCGGGGCGGATTCGATTCTTGTTTTAACCGAATCGGGAGGAGCTTACGAGCTCATTAGGGAAAAGGTAGAGGATAGAGATGTTATTGCTCTCACCCCGAACCAAGAAACCTACGACGAGCTGGTAAAGAATTCGGAGGCGAAGGTCATAGACTTTTCCGTCAGGGATCCCACGCGTACCGGGCAGATTAGACATGCAGTTTGGCGGGGCCTTTGCGCGGGTATGCTCGCCCCGGGAGACTTGGTGGTCTGCCTAACGGGAGAGATGGGAACCCCCGAGGGCATAGACACAATCTCAGTCTACCTTATTTCCGAGGCAGAGTCCACTCTTGCCGGCCTGATCGAATCAAATCCCGTCATGAACGCCGTTGTGGAGCTCTCCACGGAGCTGGGGTGGGGGGGACGCGAAGGCGAGCCGCTGGGAGCAACTTTTGTTATAGGGGACGTAGAAAATGTGATGAGTAAGTCCCATCAGTTGGGTCTGAATCCTTTCCGAGGTTATGAGGAAATTAATATTACGGATCAAAAGAATTGGGAGCTAATCAAACGCTACGCGTTTTTGGACGGGGCTTTCGTTCTGGATAGGAGCGGCAAGGTGGTTGCCGCGGGGAGGTTTTTGGAGGCGGATGCCGATGTCGATATCCCCGCGGGGTTGGGGACTCGGCACCTGTCTGCGGCGGCGATATCGGCCGCCACGCGAGCCGATTGCGTCACGGTTTCGGGTACTGACGGAGTCATCAGGATTTTTTCCGACGGAGAGATATTGGGCAAGGTGGATCCCAGGAGCAAGATGCTGAAAGAAGTGAGCATCTGACGGAAAAATTCGTGATTATACTTTTTTCGAATATCGGATGTTGGGCATGTGGCACCTTTACCTCCTCCGGCTTTCCGACGATTCGCTCTACTGCGGGATTACCAAGGATTTGAAGCGTAGGCTTAAGGAACACAGGAGGGGAAGGGGCTCCAAGTATGTCAAGGGAAGGCTACCATTCGAGCTGGTATATCTGGAGGAGTGTGGCAGTAGAAGCGAGGCCATGAAGCGCGAGCGGGAGGTTAAGAGTTGGAGCAAGGATCAAAAGGAGGAACTCGTCGAAAGCTGGGAGGAAGCCTGATTATTCACCTTTTATATCTTTTAAAACTTTATCAAAATCTCGATCAATCTGAAATTTTCGATTAAAGAACCTGATGATGTTTCTCACATCTCTTTCCAGCAGCTCGTCCGCTTCCGGATGATCTACCGTCTCCCACTGCGGCCAATCGATGATGAGGACCTCCCCGTTCGGCTTTATTATAACATTATGTTCGCTCAAATCGCCGTGGATAACTCCCAGCCCGTATGCTACCTTGACATTCCTGATTATCTCGTCCAGAACGGGCTCCGGGAGGTCTATATCAGCTACGTCGACTAGTTCCTCCCCTTCGATAAGGCCCATTACCAGGATGTGTCGGTTGTAGGTTATGGGTTCGGGAGCTTCAACCCTGGGATATACCCTCTTCAGAGCTTTCAGCTCCCTCCCCGCTGCCTTCTCGGAGGCTTCAATCCATCCGTGCTTCGGGGCGTAGGGCCGCTTCTCCTTGAGCCTCTTGAAGCTGAGCCCAAGGCGGTTGAACTTGACGGCCACCCGCTTCTCGTCCGGGGTTATAGCATCGTATATATCGGCTTCCTTTCCGATTCCGAGGGCTATTCCGAAGGCCTCGAGATAATCGTCCTCCACTAGGTCCTTGAGGGCCAACAGGTCGAATCCCGATGGGAGGATTCTAAGACCCCTATATTTATCCGTGCCCAACTCGACCAGTTCGAATTTGTTCAGCCTGTCGAGCCGGTATTCGATGTCCTGCTCGGGCATATCGCTAATCTTCGGCAGTCGGTCCTTCGGAATCCACTCGAAACGCTGTGCTACCTCTTCCATTTCGGAGAGGAGCTGGAGGTCACCATCTTCTACATCGTGGAATATTTCTATTGCCAGGAGCGTCATTCTTCCAAAGATTTTATGCTCTTCAGGGTAAAAGCAAGTTTGGTAGATACATGAAGTACAAGGTTCTGGCGGACGCCTGTCAGGAACTGGAGAATACCTCATCTTATTTGGATAAGAACGAGATTATAGCCAACCTTTTGAAGGAAACTCCCCCGGAGAAGCTGGAGATGGTCGTCCCGCTCCTCTTGGGCAGGGTCTTCCCGGCCTATATCTCCCAGGAGACCGGGTTGGGCATCCAGCAGCTTAAAAAGGCGGTCGGCCGATCCACCGGCTATTCCGAGTCCAAAATCGACGATTTGATGGAGGAACTCGGAGATCTGGGCAAAGTAGCGGAGGAGCTGACCGAGAAGAAGAAACAGAAGACACTCGCCGATGAGACACTATCCGTGGAGAAGGTCTTCGAAAATCTGCGCGAGCTTCCGGAGATAACCGGTGAGGGCTCCGTCGACAGGAAGGTCAGTAGGGTCTCCGAGCTACTGACCGCTGCATCTCCCGAGGAGGCCAAATTCATAGTTCGGACGGTTCTGGGGGATTTGAGAATCGGAGTCGCGGAGGGTAGGGTCCGGGATTCGATAGCCGAGGCCTTTGAAATCCCGTCCGAGGAGGTAGAGCACGCGTATATGCTGACCACCGATTACGGCGAGGTCGCCAGGGCGGCTTCCGAGGAGGGTGAAGAGGGCCTCTCGGAACTCGATTTGAGCGTCGGACACCCGGTGAACCCCATGCTGGCTCAAAGGTCCGAGGATGTCGAAGATATCTTGGAGAGGATGGGCGGCCAGGCGGCCTTCGAAATCAAGCTCGACGGCATAAGGATACAGCCCCACAAGCGAAAAGGCGAGATCTGGCTGTTTACCCGGAGGATGGAGGATTACACCAGCATGTTCCCCGACCTCGAACAGTCGGTCGAGCAGTCGATAGAGCCGGAGAGGGCGATAGTCGACGGGGAACTCGTGGCCATAAATAAGGACACGGGTAAGCCGATGCCGTTTCAGGAGGTCCTCAGGCGGCGTAGGAAATACGATATAGAGGATGTGGCCGAGGAGATACCGGTCCAGGTTTATCTCTTCGACGTGCTTTTGGTGGAGGGTGAGACGATGATCGAAAAATCCTATATCGAGAGGAGGGAGAAGCTGGAGGAGATCGTCGATTCAGGGGATAGGATAAAGATTGTGGACCATAGGGTCTTGGATAATCCCGATGAAATCCAGTCCTTTAGGGCCGAGGCCCTTTCTATGGGCCATGAAGGGTTATTGGCCAAGAATTTGGATTCCGCTTATCGAGCGGGGCGGAGGGAGTTTGCCTGGTTGAAGCTGAAGGCCGAGGTAGAAACGCTCGATCTCGCTGTCGTGGGAGCCTTTGCCGGAAAGGGCGATCGTGCCGGGACCTACGGGAGCTACTTGCTCGCGGCCAGAGACACCGAAACCGAGACCCTAAAAACGGTGTCGAAGGTTGGCAGCGGATTTACGGATGAGGAACTGGAGAATCTCACTGAAAAGTTTGAGGAATTGAGAGTAGGCGAAAAGCCGAGTAATCTGGAGTCGGAGATCGATCCGGACTACTGGTTCAAGCCCCAAGAAGTCTTCGAGATAAACTACGAGGAAATCCAGAAATCACCTTCCGAGGCCCACACTTCCGGTTATGGCCTCAGATTCCCTCGCTATGTAAAGACACGCCAGGATTTGGACGCCTCTTCGGCCGATACGGTCGACGATGTCGAGAGGTTGTTCGAGGAACAGGAAAAGAGAAAATCGGGAGAAGCTTGAGCCTTACTCCAGACCGGAATTCCCGATTACTGAAATTAATTACTAATGCAGAACTAACTACTCTTAGTGGTTGACCATGTCTGGTGACATCCTCCCCTTCCTAATCTCCGATTAGGCAGGGGCTTCCACCCATTCGCA
>CAYNPN010000060.1:0-11426 GCA_964399085.1 Hadarchaeota archaeon (SeqCode)
CCGTAGACGGAAGCAACTCTAACCTTCAGCCAGTATTTAGCAACTCTATTACTGGTTTTACGAATATCTATCAAATCTTTCCTAACCGAGATAGGATATTCCTTGCCGTCTTTGATCTCTTCGTAGTACCTCTCCGCCTGTTGCTTGTTCGCCGAATAGATTTCCACATCTTCATTTTCGCGAAGATATTCTTGAAGATTCTCGTACTCTCTTTCGAGTGCTCTTCTCTTCTTTTCGGTAAGATCGACTATCTTGCATTTGATCGTCTTCCGGACCTTCATCACCACAAAATCACTCGCCTAACTTTCTAACCTCTTATCGGGAGGGGGCAGTGAAACTAAACGCCGATTCATCACCCATCCAATCCACGATTGGGAAGGTGTCTTCTCGGCTCAATAAGATAATTTTTCCGGATAATCCGGAATTGGGATATAATTTGATCAAGGTGATATCAATCTTAATGTGAATAATTTGTTAGTTATTTCTGTTGGGAATGATGCGATTTCTTTCCGCTGCGAGACCTTTCTTCCGATTTCCTATTCCAAAATCTCGGACAATTCCTTCGCAAGTTTCCGAGTGGAGTTGAAATTAAATTTATAAATACGCAGGGGAAAGAAAAAGTAGTTGAAACTTTTTATGCAGGATAAGACCCAAATTTTGGAAAAATTATCGAAATCTATTATCAATGGTGACGAAAAAGTAGCTAAAAGAGCCACTAAAAAGGGTCTAGATGCGGGGATAAATCCCAGAGAATTGATAGAAAGGGGATTAAATCCCGGCATGGAAAAGGTAGGATCGATGTTCGAGGCCAGGGATTACTTCATTGCTGATCTTCTTTCGTCCTCGGCCGCTATGCAGAGTGCTTTGGATATTCTTAAATCAGCGATGGGACCGGATGAGACTGAATCGGAAGGTAGCGTTGTGATAGGAACGGTGCAAGGAGATCACCACGATATAGGTAAGGGTGTTGTAATCGGCCTTCTAAAGTGCCAAGGGTTCGAGGTTTTGGACTTAGGAACCGACTTGCCGCCCGAGAGGTTTTTAGAGGCCTCGAAAAAGCAAGACGCTGATGTAGTGGGATTGTCAGGTTTACTAACTCAATCATTCTCTAGCATGGATGAGACAATCGACATGATCAAAAAAGAGATGCCGGAAGTAAAGGTCGTAGTAGGGGGTACTAGCCTAAACGAAAAGGCCGCCGAACAGATAGGGGCCGATGCCTTTGCCTCGGACGCGTGGAAGGGACTGACTCAAATTAAGAAATTTTGCGAGGAGGATTGAGATGGTTCGGGAGGAATTTCATTACGATTTAGACCACGATTGGGATGCCTCTTCCGATAGGATAATAAAAACGTTGATGGGAGAAGAACCGGATAGAGTTCCCCTTCTTTATCTCCCCCAAGATCAAATCATGACAAGAGTAACCGGGATGTCCGTCCGCGAGATACTAAAAAGCCCAGAAAATATAGCGAAAGCTGCCATAAAAACCTCTGAATTTCTAGGTATGGATGCTGTAGTCCTTTTTCCCGGGTATGCGGGTCCATATCAGGGGAAGGCATTCGCCGACGTGAATGAGAAATCAGAGTATTTCAAGTGGTTCAAATACTCTACTCCCTTTTTAGAGCAAGGAAAACTATGTCAGACTCCGGATGACATCAGAGATCTAAAGGTCCCCGCCAACTACGATGAAATAGAGCCATTCTGTTATCTCCCTGAAGCAGCAGAAATCATAAGAGAGGAAACTGGACAAAATCCTAACGCGAAACTTTTTGGCCCCTGTCTGACTTGGTCCAACGTACAGATGCTCCGAGGACTCAAGGCCTACCGAGATCAAAGGGAGAACCCGGAGTTATTAATAGAATTATGCGAGAAAATTTACGAATCTCAATGGAATCTCTACGAGTGGTGGAAGGAGGAGGTCTTCAATCCATGGATGGCGATTAACTTTCAATATGCATTCAACGCAAATATGATGAGCTTTGAGGATGCATGGAAGTATGAGGGTCAATTTGTGGAAAGATTCTCGGAGGAGAGTCAATTACCCATTATTGCTCACAATTGTGGGATGGAGCCCTACTGGGAAAGGACAACGGAAAAACTGAATCTCCTGGGTGTGAACGGGTCACATCCACTTGACCTGGATTATTGGGTTGAATTTCGAGAAAAGTATCCTGAAGTGATTATAATTGGCGCCTCCATTTATGTAAATGCCGAGATGCTGACGGGTACGCAAAAGGAGGTCGAGGCTAGAGTCAAAGAAAATATTCAGAAAATAGCCTCAATAAACCCGAGGTTCGTTGCCTGCCCTATTTGCTGTCCTCCTTGGGGGGTCCCCTTGGAGAACTATAAAGCTGTTAAAGAGGCAGTCAGAGAGCACGGTGAGTATCCTATCCAGAACTGACTTCTCCCACGGCTGAAGCGGGTGGGCTTTCTAGCGAGGTTCTGTAAAACTATAGTAGATCCTTCTCCTTCCGAAGAAAGTGAAAAATTGGTACTGAGAGCGCTGCTAGCGTTTCTCCTTTTTCCTTCAGTGAATATTTAACCCTGGGAGGCCTATCAGAGATAACTTCCCTTCGTACAAATCCTTCCTCTTCCAAAGTTTTGAGGCGCTTCGAGAGGGTTTTTGAACTTATGCCATCTAGGAGCTTCCTGATCTCTTCAAATCCCATTTCTCCCTTGATAGATATAAGATACATAATTTCTATAGACCATTTTTTACTGAAGTCATCTATTACCCTTGAACTCAGCTCGGCTTCTCTTTTGAGGTCAAGGTTTTGGGAATTAAGATATTCTCTGGCTTCCTCGGCTAATTTTTTATTTTTTTCAAATAAGCTGGAGAGTTTTGGGATTATTCCATCAATCCCTTTTTCTTTTGAATTTCCTTTACTTTCCGACATCAACTTCAGTTTAAGTAAGCTAAACTATTTAAATATTTACTTTCTATACTTAATTTAGAAAGTAAATCTATTAATTTAAGAGGGGGAGAATGGAGAAATCACAATACTCGACCGGATCTCCAGACGAATACGATGATCTTGGAGACATCGTTGGATCCGGAAACTTCTTTGATGATTCCGAGACCTTAGAAAATTATTCCTCAGACCGTAGCTTCGTTCCTTCCAGAAGCCCCTCATGCGGAGTCAAACCAGAAAATAGAGAGGAAATCCAGAAAATCGTCGAGTGGGCGAACGATACGAATACTCCTCTTATACCGATTAGCTCGGGCTTACCTCGTTTCCGGGGTGACACGATTCCCAGAATGGGAGGAGTTGTAATAGACCTCAGCAAGATGAACGAGATACCGATGATTGACAGGAGAAACAGGGTAGCCATGGTAGAGCCAGGTGTGAGATTCGAGGAATTCAAAGAAAAAACTGAGGAAAAAGGATTGAGGCCCTCATGGCCGCTCGTTCCGAGATCTACAAAGTCCATTCTCACAAGTTATTTGGAAAGGGAGCCTATTATCACGCCTAAGTATCAATTTGATATATCCGATCCTCTACTTTGTACGGAGGTTATTTTCGGGACCGGAGACCTGTTTAGAACCGGTTCGGCAGCTGGACCTGGGTCACTTGAAGACCAACGGGAGAAGGGTCAAGCACATGCAAATCCCATGGGGCCTTCCCAGACCGACCTCTTTAGAGTGATCCAAGGAGCTCAAGGGACCATGGGTATCGTTACTTGGGCTACCGTTAAATGTGAGGTTTTACCTACCGTCCAAAGTCCATTCTTCGCAACTTCGGAAAAAGTTGAGACCTTGTTAGAACTGGCCTACAGGCTTTTAAGGCGCAGATGGGGCGACGAAATTCTCCTGTTAAATGATTTCAATTTAGCGAAAATTCTCCGAAAAAACTCCGAGGATATTTTAAATCTAAGCCGAAACCTCCCCTCATGGATTCTTTTCATCAGCTTCGATGGATACGAAAAACTTCCGGAGGAAAAAGTTGAATATCAAGTGAAAGGAGCCAAGGATATCGCCAAACAAGTCGGGGTAGAAATGAAGCCCTCGGTCGAAGGGATTAGCGGAAAAGAAGTTTTAGATCACTTACAAAGTCCTTCCGAGGAACCTTATTGGAAAATAAGACATAAAGATAGCTGTAAAGATATCCTCTTCCTAACCGAGAAGGGAAGGGTACCCCAATTAACAAAAATCGTATACAAAATTGCAGAAAGATACAGATATCCAGCTGAGGAATTAGGAGTCTACATCCAACCTGTGGTGCAGGGGACCGCGTATCATTGTGAATTCAATATCTCCTACAACTCGGAGAACGAGCATGAGGTAAGAAGAGCTCAAAAATTTTACGAAATTGCTTGCGAAGAATTGATAGAAGAGGGGGCGTTCTTTTCCAGACCCTATGGCTCAGTAGCTGATATGGTTTATAGGAGAGATGCAGAATCCACTGCTGCATTGAGGAAAGCCAAGGAGATATTTGATCCGAATGAAATCATGAATCCTGGAAAATTATGTCTATAGAGGGTGAGGAGATATGTTAGAAGATTATAGGAGAGATATGGAAAGATGTTCGCGGTGTTCGAAGTGCAAGTGGGTCCCATTGACAGCGGTTAAAAGCCAACGTTTTTCGAGCGTTTGTCCAGCCATAGAAAGAAACAACTTCCATTCGTATTCAGGTGGCGGAAAGATGACCTTAGGCCTATCGATGTTAGACGGAAGAACCGATTACACGGACAAAACACTGGACATAATATACTCATGTACGATGTGTGGTGCGTGCGATATCTCATGCAAGTCTCAAAGAGATCTAGAACCTTTGATGGTAATGCGAGAATTAAGAGCTAAAGCCGTTGAGGATGGACAATTAATCCCCGAACATACCGCTCTGATAAACGGGATGAGAAATGAAGATAACCCATTTGGAGAACCGAAAGCCGAGAGGGGGAAATGGGCAGAGAATTTGGACGTGAAGGACGTAACCACCGAAGAGGCGGATGTCCTATTTCATGCCGGATGTAGATATTCATACGATGAAGATTTGTGGGAGACATTAAGAGCAGCCATAGCTTTGCTCAAAGATGCAGGTGTTGATATCGGGATAGCCGGTGAAGAAGAAAGCTGTTGTGGAGGCCGAGCTGCAGATATAGGATACATAGGAGAACTCGTCAATTATGCAGATGATATGAAAAGTAGAGTAAAGTCTTCCGGAGCTGAAATATTGGTAACGCCTTGTTCGGATTGCTACAGTTATTTCAAACAGATATATCCAATGTATGGAAAAAATCTTGATGTCGAAGTATTGCATATCACGGAATATCTCGAGAAATTAATGAAAGAAGGAAAAATTGAACTAAGCAAAGAAGTGCCGAAAAGTGTAACCTACCATGATCCATGCCATTTAGGAAGGCTTGGAGAATCTTACAAACCTTGGGATGGCGAAGAAATAAAGATTCTTAACCAAGTCTATACGTATGAACCTCCCAAATCGATTTTAAGGGGGGAAGACGGGGTTTACGAACCCCCCAGAAACTTGCTTAAGGGTATTCCCAAATTAGAGCTCGTAGAGATGGAAAGAACTAGGGAATACTCCTTTTGCTGTGGAGCGGGTGGAGGGGTCAAGGAAGCGTTTCCGGATTTAGCTTCATGGACAGCAGAAAATAGAATAGAGGAAGCAAAAGCAACAGGTGCAGAGGCAATAGCGACATCGTGCCCGTGGTGTATAAGAAACTTCAGAGATGCTATTGAGGAATACGACGAGGAAATTGAAATCTACGATGTTATAGAATTGGTTCAAAAGGCAACCGGAGGGGTTTGAATGGCATTGCAGGAAAATGAATACGATATGCTGGAGAGCATTGTTGGGCCCGAAAACATCTCGGACGATCCGGCGATTCTGGATGGCTACGCGTTTCAATTCTTCGGTCCAGGACCTATGGGAGCAGAAGAAGTCTCCACAGAAAAACTTAAGTGGGCCCCAAGGCCGGAAGCAGTTATTTTGCCGGAAAGTGTAGAAGAAGTCCAAGCAATCGTGAAGCTGTGCAACAAGCAAGACCTGAAATATAAAGCACACTCAACCGGGTGGGGCGACTACGCAGCACCGGGCATGGAAGGAGTAATCCAGCTGGATCTGAGAAGAATGGACGGGATACTCGAAATAAACGAAGAGGGTATGTATGCAGTAGTGGAGCCATATGTCACTTTCTCCCAGCTCCAAGCGGAGGCCATGAAGAAAGGACTAAACGTTCCGATGATTGGTGCTGGTGGAAACTGCTCACCGCTCGCAAGCGTTACCTCCATGAAGGGTGAACAGTGGTACGGACCTCAGTTGGGCTACAACGATCGTAATCTCCTAGCTACGGAGTGGGTTTCACCTACCGGAGAAATCGTGGGGGTGGGCTCGCTGGGATCGGGCGCAGGATGGTTCTGTGGGGATGGACCAGGACCGAGTCTGAGAGGGATAATAAGGGGACACACAGGGGCTATGGGTGGTTTAGGAGTCTTCACCAAGGCTGCCATCAGGTTGTTCGATTGGCCCGGGCCGCCAGAAATAGAAGTTGAAGGCCAGACACCGGCGCTCTGGTGGGATTACCCGGATAACCTCAATGCTTATTTCGTGAGCTTCCCCGGATGGGAGGAACTGGCCGATTTCGGATACAAAGTAGGAGAAGCGGAGATAGCGTATTTCTTCACCAAGATTTCCGCACCAATGTTGGGAATCGCGGCAGCCAAGAACATTATGGATGTAGGCGCAGAAATGGTAAAAGAAGTATTTGAGACCATGGATGAGATGACCGGATACACGGTCTTGGTTGTGACGGCGGCCTACACCCCGGAAGAAGCGGAATATCAGGAGAAAGTCATGGAGGAAATAATAGATGAAACGGGCGGAACGGAAAGGATGGACATATTTTCCAGATTTGACTTGGACAAATTTGTGGTGGGGGGAATGATGAGGGCGAGTATAACTGATTTAGGAGTGTTTGCACCCGGGGGGGCTTTTTACTCCACCCACGGAGCCGTGGATACTTGGGATTTCGCAACAACTGAGGGAGAAGTTGGGGAGGAAATAAAAAAGAAATACATAGAAAAGGGAGTGATCGTCGATGACGGTGCAGATAACGCTTGGGGGCAAACATACGAGCAAGCTCATATGGGACATTTGGAAGAACTTACGTTGTACGATCCATCCGATTCTGAATCTCTAGAGGGACTAATTGAGTACGTTGAAGAATGTGATAAGAAAGACTTCGAAGAACACGTCGGTCATCCCTTCTGCATGGCTGGCGACCGATATCATGATTGGTTTGGTCCAGAGATGTGCAATTATCAGATTTGGCAGCGGAAGATAAAGAAAACTTTCGATCCAAACAACACTTCTGATCCATCCAGCTACATATCACCTAAAGATGATTAAGATATTATCTCCTGTTGATAAAGTTGGAGAAGTCGAAGATTTAATTGAAGCTGGAGCCGATAAACTCTATTGCGGTGTTTTATGGGATGAGTGGGTTAAAAGATATCCAATAGTATCCATAAATAGAAGGCCCGCCAAGATTTGCAACCTAGAATCCTTTGATGATTTAAAAAGTTGTATCGAAATAGCCCACTCTCACGATGTCCCAGTTTCGCTTACGATAAACGAGCATTATTATATCCAAGAACAGTATCCTCTTCTGCGAAAATTTGTAGAAAGGGCCATTGATGCAGGAGTTGACGCCTTTATCATATCCGATTTGGCTCTTTTGCGTTTTTTGAAGGAGGATATGGATGTGGAGGTGGATATAGAGATAAGCACTGGAGGCACTGTATTTAACTCAGAGGCAGCGGATTTTTATAGGAAATTAGGAGCAGACATGATACATCTTCCAAGGAACCTGACTGTAAAAGAAATGGAGAAGATAATAGAGGACTCCTCAGACATTTCGCTATCTGCGTTCATTCTCAATGCCCGCTGCCCGAACGTAGATGGATTTTGTACTTTCAATCACGTTCAATCCAAAGACCCATCTTATAAGAACGCATGCATGCTCCCCTACTCCGTCCAACTATCTTCAAATTCGTCTAGCGGGTCCAATACGGATGGAGAGGAGATGGAAGAGGTAGCTTCAATAACCCGGCAGAAAGCTTGGGAGAGGTTTCATATGGACGATATTCCTTGCGGCGCTTGTGCCATTTACGAATTTGAGCGCATGGGTTTAGAGTACGTTAAGATCGTCGGCAGGGGGAACAAAACCAAGAGAAAAATCAATGATATCAAATTTATTAGAACATTGCTCATTTATTTGAGGAGAGAAGAACCTACTGCGGATAAATTTAAGGATGTAACGCAGAGGCTATATAAATATATTTACAAGCTTCCTTGCAGAACCGTCATGTGCTATTATCCTAAGGTGGGAAAAAAATGGAGTCAGCACTATACATCACCCATACAAACGAGCTGAGTTATTACGAGAGCAAATACTCAAGATTGTACTTCGGCAATGAATTTTGCCAGAGACTCATTCCTTCCCTAAGAGAAGTTAAACAAATTTTGGAATTCGTTTCCGAGAAAAAATTAAATCTCACCCTAGTTACACCTTATGTTACTAACCACGGTTTAGATAAATTAAAGGAAATTCTCAGGAAAGTAGAAGACGAAAAACCAAATAGCGAGGTCGTTTTTAATGATTGGGGAACATTAAAACTTCTAAATGAAGAATTCTCCAGCTTAGCTCCGGTCATGGGGAGATTGCTCAATAAGATGAAAAGGGGGCCAAGATTGTTGAACTTGGTAGACGAATTGCCAGAAAATACAGTTAATTATTTTAGGTCTTGCAGCCTTGATACTAGCTTCTATCAAAATTTCCTTAAAGATTATAATGTTATGAGGGCTGAAGTAGATAACCCCTTACAAGGCATTGATATAGATCTTAATACGGAAATTGACGCATCGCTATACAAACCCTATGCTTATTTAACAACGACCCGACTCTGCCTTGCCGCTTCTTGCAATATACACGGCAAAGAGGACGATATAGGGATTTTTTCGTGCAACAAAGAGTGTCAAGATTATGTTTTCAATTTGAATCACTCTATCATGCCTGTAACTTTAATTCGCAAAGGCAACACGATGTTCTTTAAAAACGATGAATTGCCTGAGAATCTAGAAGAAAATAACATAGACCGTATTGTGGTCGAACCCGAGGTTCCGTTATAGGTGAAAAAATGACAATAGATGGAGATGTTCTGGTTCAAACTGAGCTTGATGGAAGGGAAATAGCTCCCGTATCCCTGGAGTTGCTAGGTATAGGAAAAGAAATAGCAGAAGAATTGAACACAGACCTGTCGTCATCGGTACTTGGTCATGAAATAGGGGAGGCTGCAAACGAAGCCGCATCTTACTCGGATAAAGTCTATTCAATCGACCATCCATTATTATCGGATTTCTACCCGGAATTGTACGCTGAAGCTATGGAAAATCTTTGTGAAGAAATAGAACCCGGTATACTACTATTGGCCCATACCTATAGAGGCGCAGATATCGCCCCTCGGCTTTCGTATCGTCTGAAAACCAATTTAACGACGGATTGTTTGGAAATAAAGGTTAACGAGGAGAACGGCAGACTAGAGAGGACTAAGCAAGTTTATGGGGGGAATGTTAAAGCGACTTTCACATATGAAAATGACCCTCAACTCGTAACGATCAGGCCTAAAGTGATGGATCCTTTAGAATCCCAACCCGACGAAGGTGAGATTATTGATTTCGATCCTGAAATCGGCGAAAACATGAAGGAAACAGAAATTATCGAGAGAGTTGAGGAAGAAGCTGTCAAATTGGATAATGCCGACGCTATTGTTTCCGGCGGTAGAGGAATCGGAGAAGAGGAGGGGTTCAAGGACCTAAAGGAGTTGGCCTCCGTTTTAGAACAATCTTACGGAAAAGTGGAGATTGGTTCGAGTAGACCCCCAGTAGATTCGGGTTGGGTACCCTCTTCAAGACAAATAGGTTTGACGGGGGAAAAAGTCAGTCCAAAACTTTACATTGCAGTAGGGATATCGGGCGCAACACAACATCTGGTTGGGATGTCCAATTCCGGGAAGATAATCGCTATAAATAATGATCCTAATGCAACCATTTTCGAAATGTCTGACTATGGAGTAGTAGGTGATTACGAAGAAGTACTCCCATCCTTCAAAACTAAACTGGAGGAGATCCTATGAACGATGAACCAAACATAATCGTTTGTGCAAAACAAATTCCCGATCCCGAAGGACCGCCCTCTTCTTTTCAAGTAGATTCCGAAAATAAAGAGGTCAAGATAAGAGGAATCCCCCCGGTGATAAATCCGTTCGACGAAAATGCTCTGGAAGCAGCTATACAAATAAAAGAAGAGTATGGAGGTAAGATTACTGTTGTATGTGTCGGAGAGAAACCATCGGACTCAGTATTTAGCAAAGCAATGGGAGCAGGAGCTGACGAACTTATTCTCGTAAAAGATAAAAAGTTCAAAAACTTGGATAGTTATTCCACTGCTAGGCTACTATCGAAGATAATTAAAAAAATAGGAGAATACGATCTCATCCTGACGGGGCGACAAGCAGGAGACTGGGACGCCGGACAAGTAGGACTGATTCTATCGGAATTCCTGGACCTTCCCGGAATTAGTTGGGCTCAAGCCATCGAAATCGAGGATGGGAAAGTGAAAGTAGAAAAAGTGAGGCCGGAAGGTTATGAGAAGGTAGAGGCTAGCATGCCAGCAGTTATTACCGCCAGTAACGAAATCGGGGAATTGAGATACGTTTCAGTGTCTACTATTAGAGAGGCTCAAGAAAAACCGACTGAAAATTGGGACTCCGACGAGTTGGATGTTGATTTTTCTGAACTGGATAGAAAGAATATCGTCTCTCTTACTTCCCCAAGCCGAAAACGGGAATGTATAATTATCGAAGAAGAATCATCGGATGGAGCGGGGGAACGGCTAGCAGAGAAACTCAAAAAAGATGATATTGTATAACAGCTAAGTTATTTTCCGACGAATCCAAATTTCCCTCCACTATTCTTAACTTTTAATCCCCTTTCACAGTCCGTGTATCCTACAAACTATCTGGCTTTCACAGACGTCTTGTAGGAATCGGCTGGAAAAGCCGGATGGTCTTCTTTATTTCCTGGTTTATCGTGGCTCGGAGAGGGGTTCGAGATCGAGCATTAGATAACAGAGCATCTGGTCATGGTAGATTCAGAATATTTGAAAGTCCTCCTGAAGATGGAACGGGCAGAGTACTAAGGTCTGTCGGGTTTACCTAGAAAGTTACGTCCGATCCGCTGCTTTGTGGAATGAGTTTTTTCACCTGTTATATCGGCAGTTCGAGGGAGTATTAAGGAAGCTGGGAGAATTCCTGCCCGAGTTCATAGCCTCGGACTGAAGCTTTTCTCGGGAACGAAGGAACAAATTAACTGGCAATTACGGCAACCTACACACCGTTTTGGATA
>CAYNPN010000061.1:0-10999 GCA_964399085.1 Hadarchaeota archaeon (SeqCode)
CCGTCCAAACGGGCGGGGGTTTTCCCACTAACCCCTCTTAGATTACAATCAATTCGTGCAAAAAGACAAATTAAAAATTACTTACGTAGGTACTGGAGTTAACATTAAGCTTAATAAGTTGAAAAAGGAAAGGAAAAAAGGAATGAATCTATATAATATTTTCGCTCGGAAATTGATTGAAAATCCAGAGGCTTGCGCGGTAAAGCGTCTTGAAAAACCAAATCTTACTTACAAGGAGATTGATCAGCGAGCTCAAAGTGTGGCGGGATGGCTTGACGAAAAGGGAATTGAAGAAGGCGAAAGAATCGCAGTTTATATGATGGACTCCCCCTCATTTATATCAGCAATTTTAGGAATATGGCGTGCTGGGGCTATAGTAACTCCATTGAATATAATGCTTGGAATGGAAGATTTGGAATACATTTTGAACGATGCTCGACCATCTGCAATGTTATATAGTCCTTTCTTAGCCGAAAACGCAGAAAAGCTTTTAGAAAAGATTGATACTATAGATCATTCTATCCTAGCTGAATCTGATGCTGAATTCAATTCTGAGGAATTCCCCGACCCTGACAGGGCGCCGGAAATTGCGACTAGGCTTGATTCCGATGCAGCGATAGTAATGCATACTTCAGGGACCACGGGCATACCGAAAGGTGTAATCCAAACTCATCGCAATATCGGTTCACAAGTACATGGTGAAGCTGATCTTTTCGATTTAACTTCCTCCGATGTATTCATAAATCCAATTCCTCTTTTCCACGTTGCAGGATTTCATTGCGCTGCTTTATTGGCCTTATTTTACGATGTTCCTCTTATCATCCAGCGCGGTTGGGACGCGGAAGAATGGGCGCAATGTGTAGAAGAATTTGGCGCGACTTATGCAGGCTTAATTTCGACAATGATGGTCGATATTCTTAATACTGACGAGGTGGAGTCTTACGACACTTCGTCACTTCGTATGACTATTGTTGGTGGAAGTCCGCCTGCTGAATCTTTTCTTGAGGAATTCCGGGAAAAATTCGATGTTGAATTAGCGAACATGTACGGACAGACTGAAAATGCAGGCGCGAGTATTACACATGGGTCCTTTTACGAAAGAAAGCCAGGATCTACTGGAAAGCCAATGGCTACAGTAGAAGCAAAAATTGTAGACCTTGAGACAGGAGAAGACCTACCTCCGGGCGAGGCCGGAGAGTTGTTGCTAAGAGGAGATAATGTTACTCCTGGATACTGGGAAAAACCGGAAAAGAATGAAAAATTGTTTACTGAAGACTGGTTACACACTGAGGATGTTTTCAAGAAGGATGAAGACGGAATTTTCCACTTTGTTGAAAGGAAAGATGACATGATATTGAGTGGAGGAGAAAAGGTACCTGCGAGGAAAGTTGAGGATATATTAGTGAAAATGTCTGAAATTGAGGATGTCGCGGTCGTCGGGACCAAACATGACCGATACGGTGAGACAGTCACAGCTGCTGTTATTCGTGCCGACGAAAATCTTACTGAAGAAGACGTTTACGAGTTTTGTAAAGACAGGGAAGATCTCGCAAGTTACATGAAACCTCGAAGAGTATTTTTTGTAGAAGAGTTTCCTAAGACGGGCAGCATGAAAGTTGATAAAGTAGAGCTTACTGAAAGGATAAAGAAGAAAATGGAAGAAAAATAGAAGCAAATCGAAAGAATTTGTTGTTCAAGTCCTCTAATCGGAAGCTTTTGAATGAAAATTTTATTAATTACAAGAGGAGCTTTACCTTTTTAACAAATGCGACTAAATGATATTCCTCGATATGCTGGAAAGTAAAATAGTTAAAGAAGATATTAGATTGCATAAAAAGGAAGTTGAAGAGTACGGGGAAAATAATCCGGAAATTTTCAACAATAAAGAGAAGGAAAGAATAAAATCCATTCTAGACCGAGCAATAGATAGAATGGATACTGGCAGTCCTTAAAAAATTGTAAAGCCATTAAAATGATAAGTTAGAGGATAGTACACACTAGCTTGCATAACTTTAGAATTCAAAATGAAAGTGATAGGTGGTAATTGAATGGCAAAACATAAGCTAGACCATATGTTTAATCCGGATACCATAGCGGTAGTCGGAGCATCTAGGGCTTCTAGAAAATGGGGATCAACTGTTCTGAGACATATAAGAAAAGGAGGTTATGAAGGGGAAGTCTACCCCATTAATCCTAAACAGGACGAGATTCAGGGTCTGGATGCATATTCCTCCATCTTGGAGACACCCGAAACCCCCGATTTGGCGGTAATTGCTACCCCGAGTTCGGCCGTACCTTCAATTATTGAGGACTGTATCGATAGTGGTGTGGAGACGGCGGTGATTATAACAGCGGGTTTCGGAGAGGCTGATGAGGAGGGCCGTAAGACCGAACAGGAACTGGCCGAGATGGCTAGGGAGGGAGGAGTTAGGTTTGCGGGCCCCAATTGCATGGGGATTTTCAGCGCCCCCGCCAATTTGCGTGCTCTGATGCCTCCAGTAAGGCCCCTCAAAGGAAATGTTTCATTTATATCCCAGAGCGGAAACCTTGGAGTTCAAATGCTCGATAGGGGCGTCCATGTCGGTATGGGTTTCGATATGTTCGTGAGCAGCGGAAATGAAGCCGACCTGACCTGTTCCGACTATCTGGAGTATTTCAGGAAGAAATCGACGACCGACACGAGTATGGCCTATATCGAGAGCGTGAAGAAGGGTAGAAAATTCTTAGAGACCGCTAGGAAGACGAGCAAAGAGAAACCCATCATAGTCTTCAAGTCAGGAGAGACGGAGGCAGGTAAATCCGCCGCGGAGTCCCACACGGGGTCGATGGCAGGTTCCAAGGAAGTCTATGATGGGATCTTAAGTCAGACCGGAGCGATAAAGGCCGATTTCACCGAGAACATGTTATACTTCGGATTGGGGTTCAACCAACCCTTACCCGAGAACGATAAGGTTGCGATTTTAACAAGAGGTGGTGGTTGGGGAGTAATCGCGGCAGATGCCTGCAATAAACGCGGAATATCGGTCCCAAAACCTCCGAAGAGGATAATAAAGAAGCTTGACGAAGTACTACCCTCATTTTGGAGTAGAGGGAATCCAATCGACACCGTAGCGTCACAGGACCCAAGTATACAACACGATATCCTCGATGCTTTGAGGGATTGGGATGTGGGTGGAGTAATGATACTTGGTGGCCTCGGCGCTCATTTCATAGATGTGGTCACGGATAAGGGGGTGTCCGAAAAGGATGCCGAGAGCTACTGTCATGATTACGCAGAAGAAATCATCAAGTTAAGCGAGGAGAAAACTGTATTCGCAGTTGCTTTCAAACCTTACGATAAGTCCGGGCCGGCGGAATATCTCAGGGACAACGGCGTGCCCGTCTATTACGATCCACAAACGGCCGTCCTGTCCTATTCGAAATTGCTGGAGTATAAGGAATACGTGGAAAGTTAGATATTTCTTACCATTTTAGACGGCGGTCTTCACCAGCTTTCCGTGCTTGACTCCCTTAGTACTGATTAGTCTGTCCGAGATCTTCTGAACTTGGTCCGCTTTACCTTCTATTACTAGAGTTTCCATGCAATGGTGTTTGTCCAGATGTACATGCATCGAGGAAACCACGTGGGCATAATCTTCGTGTTGTAAATCCGTTAGCTTGTCCGAGATTCCCCTTTTCTCATGGTCGTAGACCAGAGTTAGGGCTCCTACGACTTCTTCATCCTCCGAACCTTTCCATCTGTCCTCAACTAGGGAACTCCTTATCAGATCCCTAATGGCTTCGGATCTATTGGTGTACATCTCCTTCTCGATTTTTTCGTCGAACTTTTCCAGTAATTCGGGGGGGAGGGAGACCCCAAACCTTTTCGTTTTCTCTTCGTCCATATCTATGCACCAATCGGATGATATGAATAACACAGTAATAAATCCTTCGTGTTACTCTTACCAAAATCTTTATATTAAAATATGATTAAGTTTCTAACCGTGTTACGATAGAGGAGTTCGTAGCAAATGGATTTATCTATACTGAAGAAGGGAAGTTCGGGAGAGCTTGACCCTGTAAAGATCGGCATTGGAATTGTTATAATCGTTCTTTTTGGGCTCTTGGCCGCTTACTCTGTGGCGCCGGGCTATATGACCTCTGAAAATAAACCCATTGTCGTGGCTACCTCCTCTAATCTGGGCTATTTTGCCGAGGGAATCGGGGGAGAGGAAGTAGAGGTCCGTACAATTGTGTCTCCAGGTGCTTGTCCCGGGCATTATGGCGCTGATACTTCATGGAGTGATGTGAATACAGTGGCAGATGCGGATTTAGTTTTGTGGAACGGAATGGAGACTTGGGTGAAGGATCTGATTGATAAGTCAGGGAATGAAGATGCTATTCTCAACAAGGCCCCGACCGGACCTTGGGGTCCTCCCTGGGGAGCTAAAAAATATATCGAAAACACTACTAATGCTTTGATTTCCGTGTGCCCTCAATACGAGAATATGTTTAAAGAGCGAGAAAACAAGCTAATTTCAAAAATTAATTCCTGTGCGGATAATTTGAAAGATCGGGCGGCAGAGGAAAATGTTGACGAGGTAAAGGTGATTTGTCAGCAATTCCAGCAGGGTTTTGTAAAGTGGCTAGGTTTTCAGATAGAAGAGACTTATTCCTCCCCCGATTCACTTAATCGGGTTCAGGAGTTAATCGATATAGCCAAAAATGAAAATGTAGATATCATTGTAAGTAATAATCCTGGTGGAACCGATGTCGGAAAGGAGGTTGCCTCCTCTACTGGAGTTGAGCATGTAGTCCTCAGCAATTTCCCCGGTTCAAGGGAGGATACCTACCTTGAAATGATTCGAAGCAATGCGGAGAGATTGTTCTCGGCTAAGGAGGCATAAAACTCCGGAGATGATGGAGGGATATTTCGATGTCCACTATTGAATTGGAAGACGTCGACACGATTTACGAAGGTGAAGAGTTCCCCACGATAAGGAATATAGATCTGATGATCGATCAAGGCGAATTCGTCTGCGTGATGGGGCCCAACGGAGCCGGAAAGACGACGTTGCTTGAGACCATCAATGGGTTGTTGGAACATACGAGCGGAAGAGTATCTGTATTGGGAAAAAATATTAAGAACGACGGAACTGACGTCAGGAAGAGAATCGGGTACTTACTTCAGAGCTTTTCGTTTTCCCCAGATCAGCCGTTTCTGGTGGAGGACGTGGTAATGATGGGTCGAATTGGTAGAATTGGCATTCTCAATTCTCCGGATCAGGGGGACTGGGAGAAGGTTTACGAGTCCATGGGATTAGTGGGGGTCAGCGAGTTTGCGGAGGAACCGATCGGGAAGCTATCGGGAGGCGAGCAACAGAAGGTTATGCTGGCTAGGGTGCTGGCCCAGGAACCCGAAATACTTCTTCTGGACGAGCCGTTCACGGACCTCGACCTCAAGGCTAAGGAAGAGCTTCAAAAGTTAATCAAGGATATCTATGAGGAGAGAGGTTTGACCACTCTCATGGTCACCCACGATGTGGGCTCCGTACCCAAAATATCCTCCCGGATTGTTCTAATGAACGGAGGGGAGATCGTCCTAGAGGGGTATCCCCAGGAAGTAATCGAATCCAAGACTTGGAAGTCCGTCTACGGCATGACTCTGGGGGGATAGCGTTGATCTCCCTCTCCTTGCCTTTCTTCTTGAGCGTCATTATAGGTGCTTCATTAGCTGGATTCACATGCTCGATAATGGGAACGTTTGTCGTTCAGATGGATCTCTCCTCGATTGGATTCGCGATGGCCCACGCCGCCTTCGCCGGAGCTGCTTTCGGTTTTTTAATTTCGGTAGATCCGATATTTACCGCGATTGGTTTTGCTCTCTTGGTGGCCCTGTCGATCGGCCCAATTTCCGAAAGGGCGGGGCTCAGTCCGGGGGTCATCACGGGCGTGTCCTTCCCAGTCACCATGGCGCTCGGTTTTATTTTTATTCACATACAGCCCGGGGCTGCGGCTCAGCGTGCGGCCCTTTCCGTGATTTGGGGCAGCGTTTTTGCGCTTGATTCTTTCGATTTGCTTTTATTGTTGTCCCTGTCGGTTGCGATCGTCCTGATAGTGGGTCTTTTCAAGAAGGAGTTTGTTGCCATTCTCTTCGATAAGAAGATGGCGGAAGCATCGGGCATTAATACTTCACCCTTCTATTTCACCATTCTATTTTTGACCGGCCTCACGGTGGCTTTCTCGCTGAAGTTTATTGGAGGTCTCTTGGTATATGCCCTAATCGTCAACACGGCGGCTTCCGCAAACCAGTATACCTATGACGTAAAGAAGGTCTTCGTCCTCTCACCCATAATCGGCATAATATGTTGTCTTCTGGGGTCTTGGATTTCCCTTCAGGTCGACTTTCCTCTCGGCCCCTCGATCGTCGTGGTTACTGCCGTGGTCTTTGCAGTATCGGTAATGTTTTCCAGGAAGAGGAAAAAGGGAGAGGGGCTTCTCAACGTACCTAGGGGGCACGGATAACTATGGAGGATAAAGGAGAGTTACTGGACAAAATAGCTGACTTCCACGGCCATCTGGGTCCATATGTGGTTTTGGGATGGCGGATGGGTTCGATTGCGATCCGGGAGCTAGGAAAAAATCCTTTCGAGATGAAAGCCCTTGTTAAGACCGGAATCGGACCCCCTCTTTCTTGTCTTGTCGATGGAATTCAATTTTCCACGGGATGCACCCTCGGGAAGGGGAATATAGAGATTGAGGATGAGAAAAAACCCGAGGCCGTCTTTACGAAGGACAAGGGTTCCGTGAAACTTTCTCTGCGGAAAGATGTCTGGGACGAAATCAAGGATATCTCTGAACAAGAGATGAAGGATTTTTCGAGAGAAATGCTTGAAAGGAACGAGAGCGAAATTTTCCGGATAGAAGCTTCGAAGTGAGTACCAAAAGCTTCTTAATAATAAATAGAGAGTGAATATGAGGACATTATGAATTCAAAAGCGAGGGGAGGTTCTAATACTCTTAATCTTTCAAAGAGTTCAGGCAATGGTAGGGATTATTCGGTGGGAATCCCCCCGATCCGTCCGTTGGGAAATTTTGGAGGGAGAATATATGAAGGTCGGAGTTATCGGAGCCGGCTTAATGGGTAGCGACATTGCGTGTCTATTCTCAAATGCTGGAAACGAAACAGTTCTCATGGACGTGAGCGAGGAGGCGTTGAAGAAGGCGATCTCGAATTTCGACGAGGCTTCCAGTCAACTTGAAGAGGCCGGCATAGCGCGAGAAGAGGAATTAATCAAAAATATTTGCTATACTACTTCCCACAAATTTCTTGAAGGCAGTAATTTTGTCGTCGAGGCAATAACTGAGGATCTGGACGCAAAGAGGAAGTTGATGGGCGAGTTGGAGAAAACCGTTTCCGAAGATTGTATCATAGCTTCCAATTCGTCGACCTTTACGATTTCCGAAATATCCAAAGATATGGAGCATCCGGAAAGAGCTGTATTAATGCATTTTTCAAATCCGCCAATATTGAGGGAGTTGGCCGAAGTTGCGAGAGGAGAAAAAACTAGCGACGAAACTCTCGAGGCTACCCTAGAAATAGCGGAGGATATTGGAAAGACTCCTGTGGTCCCGGATAAAGAATGCAGAGGACTCATATTAAACAGGATTCTGACTATGGGAGCGGTTGCGACTTCTTATCTTTATGCCGATGGCGTAAAACCAGCCGAGATAGATGCGACCTTTAGGGAGTTCGGAAGCCCGCATGGTATTTTCGAAATAATGGACTTGGTCGGCTTAGATCTGTTGCTCAAGGTTCAAGATAGTTTTTGTGAGGTTTATGGGGAGAGATTTCGAATGCACGAGGATTTCAACAAAAAGTTAAACGAAATGGTAGAGGAGAACAAGCTCGGAAAGAAGACTGGAGAGGGATTTTATCAATGGGAGGGTAGAGAACCGTTAATTCCCGAGACTGATCCAGAATATGATTTGAGGGGATATGTAGCCCCGGCCGTTAATGAAGGATATAGGATAATTGAAGACGGAGTAGCGGATAAGGAAAAGATAAACAAAACCTATAAGCTGGCATCCGGCTCCCCAATGGGGGTTTTTGAATTACTCAATTTGATTTCTCTCGATGAAATGAAGGAAAAGCTCGATGAGCTCTACGATAAATGGGAAAAACCAATGTTCGAGCCTGCCGATGCCCTGCTAGAGGAACTCAAAGATTGACTCAGATAATTGAAAAAAGTAAGGAAAGTAGAAAAGAACTATTTTCTCAACGGTTTTGAAAATTCTTCTCCGAATTTTTGGACGGCTTGGATGTTCTGCATTAGATAGGACATATCTCCGTCCAGTTCCAATTTGCCGGACATTACTGCGCTAGTAGCATCATCTTTGCCATACACGAGATCATACCAGCCGCTGAAGCTTCCTTTCAACTCGAACCTAGTATCTTCCTCGTCCTCGGGCCCTATGACTTTGAAGTCCGTCATCTCTCCATGGTAGAACCCGACCAACATATAGATTGTTACATCTTCCACCTCTTCGACGTCCATTTCGGAGACCTTTTGGGCAATCTCACCAAGGTCGAGCTTTTCTTCCGCGTCCTCCACACTTGAGATTTTGCCGATGGGATCGTCCATTTCGGTTAATTCGATTAGGAGACCTTCAAAAGGTGTCCCTTTGTAACTTTCTCTAGTTTCTTCATCCGCGCTCAAAAACATCGAAAGTAAACCGGCTACACCTTCTTCATCCGAGAAAGTTTCCAGGGCCTTCTTGTCTACATCTATTTTGCATCTAAAGTCTCCCTCCCAGTCCTGAGCTGCTTTTCTGTATTCTTCACTCTCGTTGACGGATTCCTTGGCCTTTATCATCCACTCTTCAGAAGGAAATATCAATTTCTCACCCCCCTTCGAGAACTAATATTTTTTCAAGATCTTGTCGAATCCCAATTTCATGTCAAACTCCATGTACAAAGCGGCCAACATATCGTTCACTTCGAGCTTGTGAATCGGATCTGCGTGAGATGGAGAATCGTATGTCAGTGATACGTCTCCCATCCAAACCATTTCTTGGTCCGCGGGATCTTTGTGAGGATCCACCGCCGAGTACCACTTGATTAGTTGGGTAACGCCGCCTTCGCCCTCCAGCGGAGGAAGGTGACGAACCGAATAAAGGAACGTTTTGTCACCTAAGTAATTGCTCAGCATAGGAACAGAAGCTCTACTTTTAGGCTGATAGGTTATAGTCGCTAGTCTTTTCCCCGTAGGCCTTTCTATCGATCCTTTGATGAAATCCATTTCTCTTTCGATATTCATCGAAGCCATTTTTTTGGGTGCACCGGCCAATTCTCGCCCCGATGCCATGGCCGCGTCGTTATCGACGTAGATGTAGGGAATATAATAACCGAAATCTCCCTCTTCATCTTTGACCATTATAATGCTTAACCATTCGTAGTAGGGCCCCATTGTGGAGTTTGAATAATAGGAAAGCCAGTAACCCGCCTGTGGCGGGTCGCTGAAAAGTTCCAAGCCCTCGGGCAGGATCTTTTCGATGTCGTTCGTCGTCTGGAAAATGCCCAGGAGCGACTGACAATTCCAGTATTCCGTCGTTTCGTCTGCGGTAAGAGTGTAAAGTGGAGCGTCGAAGGGTGTAGTAATCCCTTCTTCTTCGCCTTTGAGAACTATATTTTCACCTCCTTACTAGGGTCGATAGGATTCTTCTAGCTCGTATCCGGCTGATAGACTTAGGAGTTCGTTGACCCCGTCCATTATCAAACCACATCTAGCATCACGGTAAAGCTTCTCGATGAGGTAATCCTTACTCAAACCATAACCCCCAAATAGTTGCAAAGCCTCGTGAGCCACCTCGTAAGCAGTATTGGTGCCCACAATCTGTGCCGATAGGCCGTGAGCCACTGAGGCGTCATAAGCCTCCTTTTGTATAACCCTCCTCCAGGCGTGTTCTATGACCTGTCTGGTGTGGTGTCTGGAGACTTGGACTTTCTGAAATAGCTCGTAAAGTTTTCTTTTCACTGTATCGTGCTCTATCAACGGTTTTCCCCCTTGGACCCGCTCGCTTGCATATTGGTAAGCTTCTTCAAATGCCGCTCTTGCGACTCCGGTGAATATCGCGCCCATAAAACTGCTGGTGAAACAAACAAGTTGTTGAACGAAGAGTTTGTAAAAATTAGGAGCTTGAACAATGAAGTTGACTTCGGGGACTCTGACATTATCGAAGGCTAAGTCACCCTGAGGGTCATCCCTCAATCCGAGCATGTCCACGGGTTTACCCCTGGTAACTCCATCTTTATCGAGCGGTATGAGAGCCAATCCGGCCTCCGCCATAGAATAATCCTCCTCGGAGAAACCGACATGTGTAAGAGCATGGGTAGCGCAGGGAGCCGAAGATACCCAACCGGCCTTTGATCCATTAATGACCCACCCCCCTCCATCCTTTTCAGCTTTGACGTCGGCCTCTCCAAAACCTTCAGGTTCGGTTACACTGGGTGCTAATAACCAATCGGAACCGTGCTCTGGTTCAGTTACTGCCCAGCATCCGTGGAATTTGGCTCCTTCGTCCTCCATCCACGGTTTCAAAAACCTTTCCTTGGCTTCATTGGCCCCGACCAGTGAGATGACACTGGGTGGAATGCAGTCCACACCGATACCTGTCGCCAGACCGGCACTACCCCACCCAAGTTCCTCGTAAATAATATGAATTTGCTTAGGGGTGAGTTCCTCCCCACCTTCATCCTCAGGGACCCATATTCTATGAAAGCCCATGTCTTTCATTTGTTCCATAACGTCCCAATAAGGAGAATCGTCCGAGGCAGTTTCCTCGGGAGTCATCTTGTCGAGTTCATCGGCTGCTGGCCGCATAACTTCCTCTGCAAAGCGATGGGTTTCTTTACGAAGTAAAGAGTCCTGTTCCCCCATTTCCGATATTTCGAGGAAGTCCAAATAAGCCCCTTGGTCCCTCTTTACTAGAAATTTAAAAACCTTGGGAGATGCCATTG
>CAYNPN010000062.1:0-10914 GCA_964399085.1 Hadarchaeota archaeon (SeqCode)
TCATCACCCATCCAATCCACGATTGGGAAGGTGTCTTCTCCGATAAAAAGATAAATATTTCTTCCCTAGAAATCTCAGCCTCAATAAACAATTCATCCAACTTTTCACCAGAAGGCCCCACAAACATCTTTTCCTTTTATCCTCCTCACGCCCCGGAGCTTGAGCTATAAGCATTAATTCTGCAGAAGTTCACCCCTCACCAGGCAAAGAATTATTCCTAGACTTCCAAAGCCTACACTTTCGACATTCTCTAATCTCATTATTCAAAACCGTAAACTCTACGTCATTATCCTTCGGCATTTCAACACATCATATCCTTTCAAAAAGAATTTTAAAAATAATTAATTTATTCAAAGTAGGATAATCTCCAATTAAAAATGAAAATAACAATACTCTACGACAACGAAACTTATAAATCAGGCCTAACCTCCGACTGGGGTTTCTCGTGTCTAGTTGAAGCTGAGGGAACACCAAAAATTCTTTTCGACACTGGAGCAAAAGGCAAAATTCTTCTTCAAAATATGAAAAAGCTTGAAATAGAACCTACCTCAATAGATGAAATATTCATTTCCCATTCTCATTATGACCATGCTGGGGGATTAAAAGAAATACTCAAGGAAAACGAGGATGTAAAACTACTCCTTCCATATCCTCCCTCTAAATCCGGGCCTCAGAATATAACTACAATTAAAAAGCCAAAGGAAATTCACGAGGATGTCTTTTCTACAGGTGCAATACAAAACAAAGAACAATCTCTCATTTTTCGAAGCGAGAAAGGTTTGGTCGTAATCGTGGGCTGTTCACATCCCGGAGTAGGAACTATTTTGGAAAAAGCTTCTAAATTCGGAAAGCCCCACGCTTTAGTTGGCGGATTACACAGTTTTAGCGAATTCTCTCTACTCGAAAGCCTGAGTTTGGTTTGTCCCGCTCATTGCACTCAACACAAATCACAAATTAAATCTAAATTCCCAAAGAAAAGTGTGGAGGATGGAGCTGGAAGAATTATACGAATTTAACTCTTCAGTAAATTTAACCTGGAAAAGCCTTAATCTCGATGAAAAAATTTTATCACCCTAACGGAAGGATTATAATAAAAAATAGGCCTGATGAGCGTAATTTGGAAGAAGTGGCAGAAAAAGTCGAAGGGATAATACCGTTAAACTCCCGCTAATAATTATAGCAAGACTATAATTACACTTATCAGGTCCTATTTGGAGATTTTCGATCAGCCATAATGCAGAGGTGATCAAATTAAGTTTAAATTTTTACTAATTTTCGCTCGACTATTCCATATTCTGGATTATGGGGAAAAACTTGTTACCGTTTAAACTTTCTACTAGGCTTGTCCTATTGCTGGAGTTAGTTCCGTTCTTCTTACGTACGCGCTATTTATCTCTATTTCTTTTCTGATAGATATTTCTACTATTAGAGCGGTATCTATGTGATTTCCAAGCTACACTTATTTGTCTTGGCGCTTCTTCCCGTACCCCTTACCTTCACCAGGACTGCAAGGGTTCTCTCCTGACTCTATTTCCCCTTCAACGAATTGGCTAATCACTTTATCAGTGTCCGTACCTTCTAAACCTGTGATTACTCTCACTCCAAACTCATCAAACATAGATAATGCCTTTCTTCCTATTCCACCGGTGATTAAGCAATCTATCTCTTTCTCGTTTAGAAACCGGGGAATGTATCCAGGTTCATGGCCCGGATTTTCGATTTCTTTCTTATCTTTAACTTCTCCATCCTCTATCTTAGCTAGAGTAAACTCGGGGCATCTCCCGAAATGGCCTGAAACATTTCCAGAATCAGTTGAGATCGCAATTTTCATTTTTTGTTTTCTCCTAATCTTTCCAATTATCAAAATTTGTTTTAAATTTCTATTCATAAAATATTTTTTCAAACAATCGAAAACTTGGCAAAGTCTTATCGGAAAATAGATTCTCTAAAAAATCGAAAAAAACGGAAGGTTAATTAAGCCAATCGAATGCCGAACTAATACTTATAAAACGGCTTAGGAGGTTCTATATATTCGGGGAAAATTAAGTCTCGAACCGAAAAATACTTACAAAAAGTTTCAATACTGAACACCTTCAATAACGATATCGCCCTCTTCAACACCGATATCTCTAGCAACCAAAGGACATTTGGCCATGAGTATGTAAAATATGTTGGCGTCAACCTCACTGAAGGCTTCGTAATTTCCTTGGCCTTTGCTAATGACGACGTCTGCTTCTTTTAGCTTGTCGAAAAAATCTCCCGATATTTCGTCCAATCCAGCGACTTGTTCTCCATTTTTTATTGTTCTTATTTCGGAGATTTCATCCAAACCTACTGACTTCGCATCCTCAACCGTTACATCATTGAGTACAGGACCACTTCTGACGAATAAAGTAATCTCTTTCCCATCCATCTCCTCCAAAAAAATTCGATCAAGCACGATCTCCCCAGCATTGTCAGCCAAGTAAAAAACCTCATCTGCATTCTCAACGTCCTCTTTGAGTCGGTCGTAATGATTTACAGAAAAATCTAAATCCAAAACACGCTCAATAGTTTCTTCTATCTCAAATTCATGGCCTGGCCCCACATCAATAACGTTTCCGGCGACGGCGAGTTTAGAAGCGGTGTAGAACGTATCTTCGGAAGTAGTAACTTTTTTCTTTAGTTTTGGGTACATATCCATAGCTTTCCTGTTGGATTTCCGCTTCAAATCTTCGTAAGGATCATTTACACTCGTAATTTTTCTAACTATTCTTTGAGCTTTGTGGGAAACGGCCAGAGGAGTATTTTGGAAATTAATATCACTCAATAATTCAGCTACACGCTTTAGAGCCTCCCCTTGCTTATTTAAATCGTCTGTAGCAATTTTGCCTGTTTCTAAAGCTTGTCGCATGATGCAAGGAATACATTCCGGTCCTATTTTCATGATATCACACTCTAAGGTTAAAATAAAAAAATAAAGGAGAGAGGGTACTAACTCTCTACCTCATCTTTTCGATGGCTGCTTCAGCAGCGTTGAGAAGCTGGTAAGCAATTGGCGATGCTGTAAGTGCGGGATGGGTACCGACTTGTAATGTAGCTATCTCGTCCGCAGTCATTTGAGCTTGAATGCATGTTCCTATTACGTTGATTATTTCACCGCTGCTGAAACCTCCTGAAACCTGTCCTCCAATGATGGTTTTAGTATCCTCGTTAAAGGTAAGTTTTACTTCAGTTTCCTTCATTCCAGGCATTGTTCCCGGGTGCCTGTTTGCGGCTTTGGCTCGGCCAACTACAACATTGTATCCATCTTCTTTTGCAACCCTCTCAGACAATCCAGCAGATGCAAGCGCTAAATCATCGATTTTAGTAGAGTAGATAGCTGCCTGTCCTGAATTTTCCCTGCGCATGCCAAAAAGGTTTGAACCTGCGACTCTCGCCTCCATGCAAGCAATTGAAGCAAGCATTACCTGTTCAAACTTGCCTGTGAAAAAGGATTTCTTTCCAGCACAGTCACCGCAGGCGAAAATATCATTATCGTTTGTCTTCATATGGTTATCCACCTTTACTGCATTATTTTCATCGAGTTCTAACCCAGCTTTTTCTGCCAATTCTACGTCCGGTTCGGACCCGACTGCCACTATAACCGCATCGGCTTCTAGCTCTTCTCCATTTGCAAGTCTCACTCCATTTGCTTTTCCGTCACCTGAAATAGCTTCGACTTTTTTCTCTGTAAGAATCTCAACTCCTTGTTCAGTCAACTTATCTTCGGCTCTCTTACAAAACTCTTCATCAAATCCACCTAGCATCAAACAATGGGGTAACATTTCAACAATCGTAATGTCGATGTCTCTGTTTTTTCGGCATTCATCTGCAAACTCCATTCCAATAAATCCACCGCCTATAATCACTAGGTCATCAACGTCGTTAACTTCATCAAGAAGATTTTCGAGTTGAGATATGTTTTTCTGCACGGTGTAAACGTTTTCCTTTTCAATTCCGGAAATTGGAGGTTTCGATGGAATTGATCCTGTTGCTATAACCAACTTATCGTAACCAATTTCCTCACCGCTGGAAGTAGATACGGTTTTATCTTCGCGATCGATATCTACAACTTCATCTACTGTGAAATCTATATCATCTTTTGTTAGTGCAGCATCTGGAATTTGATTATCTTGAATATCTACAGTTCCAAAAGTATAGGGAATCCCACAGGGTATTGGTACTTTTTCTTCTTTCCTAATCAATAGAACGCTTTTGTCCGAATAGTGTCTCCGACAAGTTTTAGCCGCAGTAATTCCAGCTGCACTTCCACCAACAACGACAACATCTTCTTCTCTCAAATCTAACACCTCGCTTTAGAGTTCTCTGGATATTTATTCATAAGCGCTTAAATAGATTGGGAAATTCACAATATTTTATATTTTCTATAAAAAGAAGACTAATTCTACTTACTAAACAGCAAATGATAATTTTTGAGTCTAATTGCCCATATTCTAAGTCCGGATTTTAAATTCTTTTTCTAAAAACATTTGCTAGCGTTTCAGAAAATTTTCATCGTGTCGTGTTGCAAGGCCCAAACTAGTTTATTCTGGCAAAAATCCTTCCTATTCAGGAGTTGTCAGTATGGGTAGCATGTCACCATCGATGTTACCAAGTTTTAATTAGAAAGAATCGTTTTTAATCGCTAAAATCATGTCGAGCTTGTCGAACGCTTTTTCCACACCTTTTCAGACATGACGCCTAAAAGCTCATTCCAAATATGTTGGTAGCAAAGCATCCGGAAAAAGACAGGAAAGAGGGGTGTACTCACCAAGTAAGCATTGGAAAAATTTAAATATGTACATTTTTACATATGATGTAAAATGATCGTAAATAAAGCAAAATTTTTCAAAGCTCTAGGAAACGAAACGAGGTTGAGAATAGTGAAATACCTGTTGGAACACGATCGATGTGCGTGTGAGTTCGAATCAATGGTAGATAAAGATCAAACCACCATTTCCAGACATCTAAAAGTGCTCGTAGAAGGGGGAATACTTGAGAAAGAGAGGGATGGGAAAAACGTCGTCTATAAAATTGAGGACGAGAATCTGAAAAAAATCTTCCGAGAGCTGGGGATAGACGAAATCGAACCATGCTGTTAGGTGGTTGAAATGGAAAAAGAGAGATTGAAAAAATTTGTAAAGGAAAGATATTCTAAAATCGCCGAAACTCAGAGTAGTTGTTGCTCCACTTCATCATGTTGCGGAACGGACCCCACAGCTCAGTCCAAGCAAATTGGCTATTCCAGAGAAGATCTGGAAAAAGTACCCCAGAAAGCGATTAAAGGACTGGGTTGTGGAAATCCTGTAAACCTATTAGATTTGAAGGAAGGGGAAAAGGTGTTGGACCTTGGCTCGGGCTTGGGCATTGATGTATTCTTGGCTTCTGAAAATGTAGATGAAAGTGGAACAGCAGTCGGAATTGACGCATCGGAAGATATGGTTCGAAAAGCCAAAGAAATAGCAAGAGAAAATAGCTACGAAAACGTAGAGTTCAAGAAAGGGGAAATGGAGGAACTTCCATTCGAGGACGAATCCTTCGACGCGGTAATAAGCAACTGTGTAATCAATCTCTCCACTGATAAGCTCCAGACTTACAATGAAATTTATAGAGTACTGAAGCCCGGCGGGAGAATACTTATCTCTGATATCGTCGGCGAGGGAGAGCTTCCTGAAAAAGTAAGGAAAAATCCCAAAGCCTGGGCTGCCTGTATTGGGGGTGCGATGGAGAAGGAAGATTATCTTGAAACGATTAAGAAAGCCGGATTTGAAGGAATTAAAATTCTCTCTCAAAAAGTTTTCGAAGAAATGGAACCTATAGACGCTAGGGCTATCTCTATGCAGATTAAAGCTAAGAAAAGAATCTAACTCCTGAGCTACTTCCTTCACCAAATCAATCAGTTCAGAGGCGAGTTTTGGTTTTCCTCGGCCTCCAATAGGGTAGGCTCTAAAAGTTAAAAACCGCAGCCCTCGATTATAGCTTGAGAGGATGGATGAATATGAGTGGTGAAGATAAAATGGAGTTGGAAATAAAAGACGAAACTCCTCAGCCTAAAAATAAATTAGAAGAAACTGTGAAGGAAAATATCAACAAAGTCGTAGATATTCTGAGAGAGGAAAACTACGAAATAATAGAACCTTCTCAAAAATCGGCCGTCGAGGAATCCATAGAAAGAACTGAAAGAAGTGAAAGCGGGACTAAGAGGATAATAGGATTTAGTGGAAAAGGAGGGGTGGGAAAAACTACCCTTGCTGCTCTCTTTCTCAGGATAATTAGTGAAAAAACAAGAGCCGTACTGGCTGTGGACTCGGACCCAAACACTTGCCTCCCGGATGTTCTAGGTTCCGAAGACTATCGGACCCTCAGCGAAGTAATTGAGGGATACAAAGGGGGTAGGCTACCACCTATGAAATTCAAACAGGAGTTCAATACTTTACTTTTAGAGAACGAACAGGAGTCTTACGACTTACTCCCGATGGGCCGTAGCGAGGGAAAGGGATGCTATTGCTCTGTGAATAATCTCCTAAGATCCGCATTTCAGGATTTTGTTCTGGAAGGCTCCCACGCATATGACTATGTAATCTTTGACTGCGAAGCCGGAATTGAGCACATCGCTAGAAAGACCTCCGCCTTTTTGACGGATTTAGTGATAGTGACCGATGGATCGAAAATGAGCATGAACACAATAAAAAATATCCAAGAAACTGCGGAAGAAGTCAAGATTGACATTGACAGGATATATGTGGTTGCCAACCGGGTAGAGGATGAAGAAATCTTGGGTGAAATAGAGGATCTAGCAAATAATATGGACATGAACTTCCTAGGAAACATCCCGGACTTCGAAGATTTGAAAAAACTCAACTTCAAAGGTCAGTCCATTTTTAAATTACCGGAAGAATCCGAAGTCTATCAGATAGTTGAGGAAATGGTCGAGGAACTTTTGACCACCGGCCCTGAAGAAACTCCGAGTGAAAAATAGATGACCAACCCAAAATCGGATCCTGTCCCCCAATCCTACTCCCTTATGTCTAATTAAGAGATAGCTGTCAATCCACCAACTGAAGGGGCGCTGAGCAGGGTTTTAGCATCAAAAATCTTACGTATTATCTCTGGCACAAAGAGTCCAAGCGTCACCCTCTTTCTTGAGAAAATATTAAAAAAACTCATTTTTCCATCTTGAAAATTAGTAGAAACCAATTCCGTAAGATAGGCCGGAAGATTTGGAAAAACCGAATCATATCCAAAAGCCGAAAATCCCCAAGCTATATAAACGGATTAGGAACACCTAAAAACCATGATGGAATTATCGGAGTCTGAGGAAGAATATCTGGAAGCCCTCTACAAAATGAACGGTGGAGGGAGCCAAGTTAGAGTCGGTGAACTGGCCAAAAAACTTCAAGTCAAGGAACCCAGTGTCGTGGAGATGTTGAAGAAGTTGGAAAAAAAGGATCTCGTCGATTACGAACGATATTCCGGAGCAAAGCTAACGGAAGAGGGAAGAAAAGAAGGAATGAGTGTTACGAGAAAACATCGGTTGGCTGAGAGGCTGTTAAGTGACGTGCTGGACCTGGAACTTCCAGATATTCATGACGAAGCCTGCAAGCTCGAACATTCACTGGGGAATGATACTGCGGATAGAATAGCAAAAGTCTTAGAAAATCCCGAGACCTGTCCACATGGCTATCCTATTCCTGAGGAAGCTAAAGAAGAAGATGAAAACTTAATTAAGCTCACTGAGGGGGAAGAGGGGGAAGAGTACAAGGTAGTAACTATCCCGGAAAAAAGGGAAGACATACAAAGATTGATTCCCTTAGCTATACTTCCCGGCTCTAAAATCGAATTAATAGATAAGCCATCGTTTAGCGCTCTTATGGTGAAGAGGGGAGGAGACAAACTTGCACTGAGTAGAGACTTAGCATCAAAAATTATGGTGAAACCGCATGGGAGAAGAAAAAGACGTAGACATCGTGATAGGACTAGCCGGTAACCCCAACGTGGGTAAAAGCGTTTTTTTCCACCAATTCACTGGAATAGGGGTCACAGTATCAAATTATCCAGGCACCACTGTAGAAATTTCTGAAGGAATAACTGAATACAAGGACCGGAAAGTGAAAGTGGTCGATCTTCCTGGCGTGTATTCTCTTGGAGCAACCGCCGAGGACGAATGGGTAGCTAGAAGAGCTATCTTCGAACGAGATATAGACGTAATCGTAAATGTGGTAGATGCGTCCAATCTGGAACGTAACTTGTACTTGGCTCTCCAATTAATCGAATTAGACATACCTCTAGTTATCGCGTTAAACCAACAGGATGTCGCTGCCAAGGCGGGTATAAGAATAGACCCGGATACTCTATCCGAAAAACTGGGAGTTCCAGTAATTCCTACGGTGGCTACTCAGGGTAAAAATGTCTCAAAAGTCCTAGCCAAATCCAAAGAAGTCGTTCTTGAGGAGAAAAAACCTGAGAAAAAAATGAAGATGGGGAAGGACTTAGAGGAAAAAATTTCCCCCCTAACAGAGGAAATTCGAGAAAAATTAGAATCACCACCCTTTGAATTCCCTCCGCGAACACTTGCAATTAAGCTTCTGGAAGGTGATGAAGAGATAATAAACTCCACCGTAGAGCAGGAAAACGGCGAGGAGATAGTTCAAAGGGCGAGAGAATTAGCCCGGGAAATTAATGAACAGCATGGTGAAGCCTCCGCCTTTAGAATTGCAAGGGAAAGACATGGGCTAGCTAATCTAATTTCTGAAGAATCTTCCGAAAAGACCGAGGTCGAACCCCCTCTATCAGAAAAAATCAGTAGCTTGACTACCGAAACTAAAACAGGTATCCCCATTCTTGTAGGCGTATTCTTCGGGCTATTGATGTTACTACTATATGGTGGAGGATTCATTGAAGGTGTATTAGTAGGTAACTGGGAAAAATACGTGCAGCCTCAATTACTCAACTTATTCCAACAAATTTTCCCACCTCAAATAGCAAATATATTTGATATAGGATTGAATCTTGGGATAAAAGGTATTCTGGCCGTTTTGTTCCCTTACATATTAGTATTCTTCCTAGCCTTGGCAATACTTGAAGATTCTGGATATCTGCCCCGGATGGCCTATGTAATGGACTCTATAATGCACAAAATTGGATTGCACGGCAAAGCTGTCATTCCGATGCTTGGCGGATTCGGCTGTAGTGTGCCCGCGATAATGTCTACTCGGGGACTAACTAGTAGACGGCAAAAATTAATCACCTCATTTCTAATCACGATGATTCCTTGCTCCGCCAGGACCGCTGTAATATTGGGGACTGTGGGAAGAATCGGCATCGTCCCGACGCTTTTCATTTATGGAATAATATTGGGTTTGATATTTCTCGTTGGGTTGCTCTTAAACCGATTTCTATCGGGAGAAACCACCGGAATGGTGATGGAAATGCCATCATTGAAAAAACCGAAGTTGAAACCTGTTTTAACGAAAACATGGAACAGAATGGAGGAATTCATTTATGTGGCTACCCCGCTACTTATCGTCGGGAGTTTCCTAATCGGTATACTTGAAGTCTCAGGTTTAATGGATTTAATCGCTCAACCTTTTTCTCCTATCACAAAGGGCCTACTGGGACTACCTCCACTAGTCATAGTCCCGCTATTGTATGGAATAATCCGAAAAGAGGGTGCCTTAGTTTTACTTGGATCGGTTCTTCCGGCGGCAGGTTATGCCGGAATTGGTGATTTGCCACCTCTAAATCTCTTCGTATTTGCCCTAGTGGTGGCTATCTATCTCCCCTGCATTGCTACTTTCGCAGTTCTTAAGCGGGAACTAGGACTGAAGGAAGCAATAGGAATATCTTTACTTACAATTGCACTCGCTATAGTTATGGGGGGCTTGATTAATCATTTGAATCCGCTCGGATTGGTTAGTGGAGCTATTTAGATTACTTTGACCAAAATCGGAAAAATAACCGGAGATATTATTACTGAGTAGAAGGAAGAAATTGGGAGCTAATTAAAATGGCTACCCGAAGACCTCCTCAACATCGCTAGGATAGTTTATATTGGTAAACGATTCCAAATTGGGGTCTACTGACTTAATCTTTTCAGTTGAAATATACACCACATCGGGAAGCATATCTATGACCTTAGATAATTTCATCTGGTTCTCTTCCCACGCTCCTTTCGTAGACTCTTCAAATTCCTCAGTTCTATAAAGCGCCTGGAGAGGTTCCAAAAATTCATTCGGCCATCTGGGTACAGACGCGCTGTGGCCTTTTCCCTTTTCGACGATTAATTCAATCACTTCCCGCTTTATTTTCGGGGCATCGCAGGAAACTAAAAACGTGTAATCCGATTTAATCTCGGGTAGCGAACTTAATAAACCCGCCAATGGGCCGCTTTTATCGGGTTTATCCTCAATGATCCGGGCATTAGGAAACATCTCCGTGAGTTTATCGTATCCGGACTCACAGGAAATCACTATGTCTTGTGCCAGGTCGGAAATTCCTTCGACCACAAATCGAATCAGAGGTTTTCCATCTATCTCATATAATGCCTTCTTTTCACCGAATCTTTCGCTATATCCACCGGCCAGAACTAGGAAAGTTACATCTTCCATTCTCTCTCCCTCTATCTAGATATACTTTATCAACGGATTATTTCCTCCGATTACGATTCTACTTCAATCTTTTTGTATATTTTATCATGGCATCTGTGCCCTTGGACAAGAGTGACATCCTCCCCTACCTAATCGGAGATCAGGAAGGGGCTTCCAGCCAAAGCGAGGGTTCCCGTATTGCTCAGCAACTTACCGCCTCCGAGGAGGCTTTAGGGGTCGCTTCATGGCTCAGGGTTCCGGGCTGTGCCACGGCAGCCCCTGCACTCACCAGAGGTCTCATCTCGGA
>CAYNPN010000063.1:0-10546 GCA_964399085.1 Hadarchaeota archaeon (SeqCode)
CAGGTCAAAGGCGAGGGACTCAAGATCCCTTCCCGTAGGGGTTCAAGGGTTCGAATCCCTTCCCCCGCACCATCATTACGGTTCAAGTTCAGGACTATACACACACTAGCCACAAGACCTCCGTTGAGATCGCCTACGAACGGGTTCTGCAGAAAAATAGAGTGGTTGAATATTTGGATTGCTCACTACCAATAAAAAAGGTGTAAATATATCAAAAGAGAAAGGTACTTTACTTCCGATTTACGTCTCTACTCCGTTACATTGAGTGTTGCCGAATCTTCGAGTTTTCCATAGTTGGTGAAGAGAAATAAATCATATTTCCAGTTTCCTGCACCCCGGGCTAAAGTATAGGAATCAGACAGGACTGTTTTGGTCTCTCCTGGAGAGACACTCGTTGTTTTAAGATTTGATTTAGTAAGAGCGGCTGCTTGGCCAAGCCAATTATCTTTAAATATTGCCACGGCTGCTCCATAAATTGTCATCTCACCGGACTCATTATTTGTGACGGTTATTTGAATACTGTAATTATCATCCACGCTTAACTGTTCGGGGCTCATTGTGAAATTTACGTTGCCATTCACCTCCGGACTTTCTCCTCCGCCAGTTCCATCTCCAGTACTCTCCACATTTTCTGTTTTTTCTCCAACAGTGGACCCGACCATGTAACCTCCGGCGGCTGCAGCGGCTGCTACAACTACCACTATTAAAACAATAGCAGCAGTACCTATCCCTTTATCTTTCATGATTTTCTCACCTCCCCCTCAACTGGAATACAGGACAAAAATAGTTAAAAATACTATTTTTTTAAGCCTTTTCAAAATCGTGATAACTCTCGGGGTTTTGGAAATTTCCTCTTTTTCGGGTAATAAATCCTATATAGGTTATGGAAAGCTTTCTACAGGAAAGATTTGACATTTCTATGCCAATCAGTTGATCACTCTATGTTAAATAAAGAGCGTTTACCGAACCGTATTGCTCGTTCCTTTTCCCCACACCATTGCTTTAACATATCCACGCTCGGCTATGGTCCCAAGCTCGAAGGTGGGGATAGGAGGATAAAGACAGTGAGACACTTCCTAGGTACAGACGAGGTCTCAAGGTGGAGAGACTCAGCGACTCGAGAATCTTCAAGCTGATGTGTGACATGAGAAAGTTTGCCGAGAAGATGGACTGTAGCCTCTTCAATGCAAGAAGCCTTAGGAATGAAACTTCTAGGAAATATAATTGAAAGGTAGACCTTCTTTTTCCTCGGCTCGAAAAGTATTTAGAGGGTCCAAAGAATCAATCTGCAGGTCTTTCCGGGATTATCATCGGCCGACCTGATTCTTGCGTAATATCGACCTTTACTCCATATACGGATTCTATATTTTCAGGGGTCAGCACTTCCTCTCCTCCTGCAGCGAAGATTCTCCCGCCATTCAGCATGACAATCTTCTCACTATATCTTAATGTGAGGTTAAGATCGTGCATCGCCATCACTACTGAAATTCCGTCATCCGTCTCCTCCTTTACGAGGTCTAAAACTTCCAGTTGATGTCTCAAATCGAGGCTGCTCGTTGGCTCATCCAATAGGAGAACCTCTGGTTCCTGGGCCAATGCTCTGGCTATCAGAACTTTCTGCCTCTGACCTCCACTGATTTCCCCTATATTTCTCATCGCAATATGCCTAAGGCCTAGCTTTTCTATGACTTCCGAAGCGCCTTCTAAATCCTCCTCTCCCGGCTTCCATCCACCATGAGGCTTCCTTCCCATCAATATAGTATCGAAGACTGTTGTGGGAAATCCCTCCTCTCCTGCCTGCGGAACGTGCCCTATTTTCCTCGCAATATCTTCCTTCCCCAAGTCATCTAACTCTTCCCCATCAATCAGAATGGTTCCCTTTTGCGGCTCCAAAACCCTGTTTATACATTTGAGAAGTGTTGTTTTACCTGAAGCGTTGGGGCCGATAATCGAGAGTGTCTCCCCTTCCCCAAGTTTAAAATTCACATCCTCTAGAACGGGGGTGCTGTTGTACGAGAACTTCAGTCCTCCAATATCCAGTTTCACCAATATTCCCTCCCTTTTATGACCAGATATATGAACAAGGGTGCACCCAAGAAAGAAGTCAGAATTCCGACCGGGAGAACTATGGGAGCAATAATGGTCCGCGCCACGGTGTCCGACGCCAAAAGCAAAATCGCCCCTACGATACACGACGAAGGAATCAGATATCTCTCATTCCCTCCGATTAATCTTCGAATCATGTGCGGGACTACTAGTCCCACGAATCCGATTATCCCAACAAAGGAGACAATCAGGGCAGTCACGAAGCAAGAGAGTAGCATTCCATAAAGCCTTAACTTCTCGACATCTACACCCAGACTTTTCGCCGACTCATCGCCCGAGTCCATAATATCGTAATCCCAACTCTTGCGCAAAAAGTAAATGGAGGAGGGGACCACAGCAATTAACATCAAACCTAAATCTCCCCAAGATGCTCTTCCAACATCGCCAAACGTCCAGAAGACTATAGAAGCGAGCTCGGTCTGACTCGCAAAATACTGCATAGCCGTGTAACCCGCAGTGAACAAGGAGCCAAGAGCGACACCCGTCAGAATCATAGTCGCCGGAGACGCCTTTTTCAATCTCGTCAGCAAAAGGATGACAGAAGTCGAAACTAAGGACCATGCGAACGCGGAAATAGTCACGATATAGGGGTTGTTAAGAACGACTGCATTAGCCCCGCTACTGGTGGTGGTGCCAGCTCCGAGGACGATCACTGCAAAGGCCGCTCCGAATGCAGCAGCATGCGATATTCCCAAAGTGTAAGGAGAGCCCAAGGGGTTCCTCAATATACTCTGCATCGCAGCTCCCGCAACCGATAATCCTGCTCCGGCAGCAATCGCAGAAAGCATCTGTGGAACGCGTATATTCCAGACTATAGTGTTTAAACTCTCTGTTGTCCCTTTTCCAAGGAGTGCCGATATGGCTCTGGGGATAGATATATCGGCGGATCCAACGGTAAGGGAAAACAGTGCCAGAAAGAAAAGAAGCACAACAGATCCTATAAAGAAAGCAGTCCGCTTTCCGGCGTGCTCCTTGTATCTATCCAAGATTCCCTCACTCGATTCATCTTCTTCTGTTGGCATGTATATTCATCTCTCCAGCTCCGGCCTCATTCCGGTGGTTCAAGCCCCTTGAATCCACCGAGATTTTCTTTCATGTCGTCATAGACTGGCTCTCCCACAAGTTCTTCGTAGATTTCGTCTGCCTTTTCCGACGGTTCCACATCGCCAAACACTTCCGGGTAGAGAACCTTTCCGATGTAGTAAGAGTCGGCCAGGACGGTTCCATAATTAGTGGTGTAGTAATTATAGGGAAGCACTCCGTAGAGGTTTTCCTCCCGAACCGCTTTCATTGTCCTGAATTGGGGCTCCTTCAAATCGTTCATGACCAGCGAGTAACCCCCTTCATCCAAGAAAATAACGTCTGGGTTCCACTGCACAAGCTTTCCCTCGCCTACCATTACGTGCTCCACGCCCAATTTATCGGCGACATTCTTAGCATTGACAAATTGAAATGGTGTGTACTGAGGTTCGGTGGATACGATTCCGTGAGTACCGTGATGTCCTACTCCCCCAATATAAACCTCCGGTTTTCTTTTGGAGGATATGTTTTCCGTTCTTTTTTCGATGTGCTGTATGGTGGACTCAATATACTGAATCACTTGTTCCGCTCTATTCTCCTTGCCCAAAACCTCACCCATCAGTCGTAATGCCTCATGGAAAGTATCTCTATTTGCACCCAAGTCTCCGTAAGTCAGGGCTACTACCGGAATACCTGTCTTTTCTTGAAGATCATTAGCGTCTTTAGCAGTGCAATAAGTCCAGAAGATTACATCCGGATCTTGGGCGGCTATAAGTTCGGCGTCTCCACCATGGATCGGACCTATAGAAGACAGTTCTAATAATTCCGGATGGGCCAATATATACGGTCTGCCCATCTGGTCGTCCTTCTCAAACTGCTCCACTCCCACGACCTTATCCGTGGCATTCAGATAGGTAATTAGTCTCAATGATCCGGCCTCCAACCCTACAATTTCATTCACATTTTCCGGAATCTCTACTTCTCTCCCCGACATATCCGTGACCGTCCTAGTTCCTTGGAGGTCCGTTTTCCAAGGAGTTGTGAAAGCCAGCGTACCTGCAACCACCGCGACTATAACTATCACTCCAATTACAACTTTTTCGTTCACATGATCAGCTCCCAGTATCTATACCTCTACCGTTTAGCTCACAGTAATCTTCATTCGCACAAGGAATGCAGAGCTTTTCTCCATCTCTCTCCACAACCCTAGTGGCCATAACCTCTTCTCCACATTCGGAGCAAGTGAAGCTCTCGAAAATGGGAGCATATTCCGGAAGTTCGGGAGAAACGTTCTCTATCTTGAGCAAATCCTCAAAATCAGTATCGATAACTTTAAAGGAGATTTTCCTGGCCATGGCCATCATTTTCTCTCTATCCTGTTCATCGCCCGACCTTTCCTTGACGACCTTGTCGAAAATTTTCCTATACTCGGGATACTCATTCTCCCAACTTTCTCTGGCTTCGGGCTTCACCGCGATCCTTATGCCATTCTCTCCCCCTCTCTGAGCAAATGTGACCGCTGTTTTACCATAATCTCTGTAAATCAGGGAATTGTTTCCGAATGTGCAACCAGTAGAGTATTGTATACCATCGGAAAAGCAGTTATTAGTTTCTATTATCGCTACAACTTCCTCCATCCCCTCATGCTCTACACCCAATTCCTTCATTCCTCTAGCACCGGCTTTTACACCCAGTGCCAAGAAAGGGCAGTAATGTCCATGAAGCTTCCCTGCCTGAATCAACAAGCTTTCCAAATCAGTTAGAACCATTTCCCAGATTTCTCGACGAGGGTTGCTATATTGCTCCATGTTAAAAACTCTCCATTTCACATTCATTGGTGTTATGTTTATATATTAAATAACAATATTTATAAGCTTTTAGAGAATAGTAACACTTTAATCTTATAAGATTGTTATTCTTAACACAAAAGAGAGGTGTAATATTGACAAACTCAAAAAGATTCGGCGTTTCCCTAACTGAAGATTTGCTGGAAAAGTTCGACGAAGAAATCGAAGAAGAAATGTACTCAAACCGTTCAGAGGCAATACGTGACTTAATTAGGGACTTTCTAGCCGAGGAGAAAATGAAAGATCCGAATGCGGAGGTAATAGGTGCACTAACTATAATCTACAATCACGAAAAAAGTGGAATATCGTGTGAAATAACAGATCTTCAGCATGAAGAACTTCCACACGTAATCTCGTCAATGCACGTCCACCTAGACGAACATAACTGTATGGAAACAATAGCGCTGAAAGGAAAAGCGAAAAACGTTCAAGAAACTGCGAATAAACTCATTAGCACCAAAGGAGTCATACACGGAGAACTGACAAAAACAGCGGTATAAAACCGAAATCTATAGTCCTTCGGCCCTTATTTACCTCTCGAAAAACCGCAGGTTAAGAGATGGATCCATCATTATTTACTTAAAGATAAGATATAGGAAACTCAGAGCTGAGTTTGATGGGCACCTTCGATTAGCACAATTTATGAGATTGTTACTGAAAACATTAAGGGAGAGGCTGACTATATGAACCGTGTCGCGAAGGTGAGGAAAACTTTCGACAAACACTCGGAAAGATACGAGAATTGGTTTTCTAAAGCTGAAGGAAAACTAATAAAAGAAACAGAGAAAAGCGCAGCGGAAAGGCTAATCCCGAGAGGAAAAGGTCTCGAAGTAGGAGTCGGGAGCGGAATCTTCGCATCTGCACTAGGGATCGATTATGGAATAGACCCGTCAGAGAAATTGCTCCAGCTAGCCCGTTCCCGTGGCGTAAAAACCGTTCTAGGAATCGCTGAAAAGCTTCCATTCAAAAATAGATCGTTCGATTTTCTGCTCTTCATGTTCACCCTTTCCTTTTTAGCCGATCCTTTGGAGGCATTTCAGGAGGCTTATAGAGTTCTAAAACGAGATGGCAAGCTGATAGTCTGTTTTATCCCGAAGGAAAGCCCGTGGGGAAAATTCTATCGGGAAAAGAAGGCCGAAGGTCATGAATTCTATAGGCACGCCAAATTCTGTACCACGGCGGAAGTTGAGGAGCTTCTCGAAAAATCCAAGTTTACTAGGAAAGTGGCTGTTTCCACTCTTTTCCAGAAACCGGGCTCCGTGGAAAACGTGGAGGAACCAGTCGAAGGAATCCCCAAATCGGCAAGTCTCTGTTGCTTCGAAGCCATAAAAGCTAACTGATAGTATTCTCCGAAAGAACTTCGAAGGAACGGCCGTACTTTTCCTCAAGGTTTTGGGAACCTTGGACCACAATCCAGCCTTTCTCTCCTTCTTTTGGCTTCCTAGCTGCAATGCCGAAATCAGGGTGGACGCTTGTACCTATTTTTTGAGCCCTCTCTTCATCAGAGATACGAATCTCTAAAATTCTCGTCTGAGCTTCTCCTGTATTATTTTTCCTCTCGGCAACAAACTCGGCATCTTTTTCTCTCTTGTAAACTTTGGGTCCTTTTTTACCTTCAAACATTTCCAAGGAATAAACCTCTGATTTTAATTTTGATTTCGAGCCCTAAATAATAGATTGGGAAAAGGAGGCATCGATACTTAACTAATTCTCCTTCATCAGTTCGATAAATAGAAATTTTTTAGAGCTTTGAAGGGAAATTGATTCTTGGTGATCTTTTTGGCTGTTGTCGAAATAACGATAATCCCAATAGGGACTGAGGGGCCTTCACTCAGCGACTATATCGCAAATGCTTTAGAAGTATTGGAAAAGAAGAAGGTGAAGTACGAACTAACCGCCACCGGGACTATCATAGAGGGGGATTTGGAAGAAGTTCTAGAGGTGGCTAGGGAAATGCACGAGAGCGTATTCGATAAAGGAATTTCACGCGTGGTAACTACAATCAAAATAGACGAACGAAAGAACGAAAACTTGGAAATCGAAGGTAAGAAAAAATCGGTGGAAGAAAAGCTTGAGGAAAGAAACCAATGACTGTCGGGGGTTAAAACCCGCTCTAAAAACAAAAATACGAGAGAATACCTGCTGTGCGGCAAGTCCCGAAAAGTGCCTATCCATGCTTAATATCAATTATTGGCGACTCATCAAATGCATCCAAACCTTCAACAAACAAGCTATTTCCTTCCCTTTCCACCAGTTTCACCTTGGTCTCGCCGAATGGATTCGGTCTAACCGGGCTTCTCACAGCAAATACCCCGGTTAGGGGTCTATTTTTGTCTCCACGGGGATGAACTTTCAGTTTTTCTCTACCTTTCTCATCAATTTCATGCATCCAGTAGTAAACATCGATATTTTCCAGGCCTTCTATCCTTTCCAGCCCATCGGCATACTCGGGAAAAATATCAATCCTCATGATGTCAGGGTCATCGGTCTTATGAGCGGTTCCGATCTGCCGAAGTCTCATTTCTATATCCGTCATGTTAATCTCAACATAGTCAAAGGAATTCTTACCCACTATTAATGGTAGGGTTTCTCACATTATCAGAGAATGTTGGCCTACAAAACCCGTCCTCTCTTATTAATATCGGCACTATTCTCTCCATCATGGACAGGCCTCTTCCTTGTCACCGTCACCGGGCCTCACAATAAAGTATAGGATTAATAACGAAAACGGTAGCAACCAAAGCTCCGGTTCGTAGGGCGGCGCATAAGAAGATAAGAAGCCCTCCAAAGAGTTGAACCAGCTCTCCTCTCCTGGAATCGATTGTGTTATTCTTGCAAATATATCACATCCGGCCACTATCCACAGCATGACAGATCCGAGGACTGCTTTACCCAAACCATGAATGTTCCTCAAATCAATGCTTCCACCCAGTATAAAGATCCCGCTAAAAGTCAAAATGAGTCCCTTCCAAAAAACCCACATGGATCCGGAGGCCGTCAAAAGACCGGTCGTAATTTCTCCTCCAGTTAGAGTAAGGACAATGTCCAGTCCTCCAAAAAGCAAAATGGCCGTCCCTAAAATCCCCAAATACACCGATCCAATTCGATACCTCATATTAAATCCCCACCAGAGTAACTATCAGGCGCATCAGCCCCCCAAAGAGAAAGACCGCCCCCGCAAGAACTACGAGAGCTTTAATAATCGTCTTAAGCCCTCCCTCCTTGAGAATCATTACGAATGTCGCCATACAGGGGAAGTAAAGGCTGACTATGACCACCGAAGTGATTAGCTGACCGATCGACATATCAATGTTTCCTAGCAAACTAACGGCCAAACCCTTTCTCATGAAGCCAGCGACCAGAGGACCGGAGGTTTCGGCCGGCACACCGAACCACCCCGTGAGAACGGGCTCAAAAACCGAGCCTAGCCACCCTATCACGCCGAACCAATAGAGAACCTGAATCACCAAGACACCGATGAGCACGAACGGTAGCGCAATCTTGAAGAAGTGCTTCAACCGAGCCCACAGTTTCGATGTTACGTTCTCCAAATTCGGTTTCCTGTATGGCGGAACGTCCACGAGTATCTCCGGAGACTCGCCCGGAACCAGCTTATTCAAAATAATTGCCATCAGAAAAAAACCGGCGAAGAGATATAGGAGTATCAAACCCGTGTACTGAGGTAGTAAGGCCTTCATGACTCCTATCTGGGCCGCGCACGGTATGAAGACGCTCAGCAAAGCCATCATCATAAACCTTTGTTTTTCCGTCTCCAATGTTCTGGATGCCATAACCCCTGGGACGTTGCACCCAAGAGATAGGATTGTAGGTACAATTGCGAATCCGTGAAGTCCTACTTTGTGGAGGACAGTGTCCGCCATCACCGCCAACCTCGGGAGGTATCCACTATCCTCAAGCAGAGTCAAAATTAGATAAAATGCAATTATCGCAGGAAGTACCACCCCAACAGCGACGAAAAGTCCCGTAGTTAAAACTCCAAAGGCAGCAAAAGAATTCCCGGCGGCCGGATCGCCCACTAAAATCCAGTAAAGGGGACTGCCCGGATCTGGAAAGGTCGATTGTAGCCAAGGAAGAAAGTGACCGTCAAACGCAGGGACTGCAAAACCATCCGTAAATAACCCGGCAAAAGAACTGAAGAAGGACCAGAAACCGAACAAGACAGCCGTTGCAAAGGGGAGGCCGTAAAGAGGCTCGACCGTCAGGTCCGAAATAACCTCTTCTAGCGTATGCTCTCGCTTTCCCCTAAAAACAACTCTATCGGAGATCTTGTCAATAATATCCCAGCGCTCATCGGGTTTGAGAAAATCCTTCTCTTCCTTCTTTTGCGATCTTTCATGATTCTCGTTCATGTTCACTCAACCTCGTCCAAAACCTCAATTATTTTTCCCCGTCTGGCCTCGCTTATCCTTGAGGCTAGCTCCTCAATTCCGCTGCCAGCAGTGGCCACTGTGGAAACCACCGGCACTTTCAAAATCTTCTCCAGTTCCTGAGTATCTATTTCTATATTTCTATCCCTAGCCTCGTCGGACATGTTGAGAGCTAGTATCATTGTAAAGCCCCGTTCAATCAGTTCCAGACAAAGATAAAGTCCTCTTTCGATAGAGGTCGCGTCTATCACGCACACAACTACATCGGGCTCCATATCCTCCAACATCTGTCCCGCGACCTCCTCCGCCTTGTCCTTCGCTTCAAGAGAAAAGCTTCCGGGCAAATCTACGACCTTGTACTCTTCACCACCTACTCTCGCCTTTCCCTCGGTGTAATCGACAGTAGTTCCAGGATAATTGGATATCGATACATCCACGCCTGTCAGCCTGTTAAAGAGGACGCTTTTGCCAACGTTCGGATTACCAGCCAGCGCTATCGTCTTCATTCTTCAATCTCCACAGTGACCGATTCGGCAAGCTTTCTGCCTAGGGATGACTTGTTTCCTTCGATTTCTACGACAATAGGGCCGCCTGCTGGCTGTTCAGAAGACACCTTAACTTCCTTTCCATTTCTGATTCCCATACCAGCTACGTCGGCCCGAAGGGAAGATTTTATCTCGATTATCTTTCCTTCCTCGCCCGGCTTCAACTCGGATAATTTTCTCTTCAACTTAACCACTTTTTAGGCATGCCTAAATTACTTCTCTTCGTAGTAGGATGGTTATGCTTATAAATGTTAGGGACACCTAACATACAAAAAGAGGAAACTAACCAATGAAATTGACTGACTTACAGCCAGGAGAAACAGGAATAATTTTACAATTAAATTGTGGTCATGGTGCCAAGCGTAAACTTTCCTCCAGAGGAATTAAAAATGGAAGCAAGGTCAGGATGATTTCAGGTTCAAGAGGTCCAGTCGTCGTGGAGTGTGGAGGAAGCCAGATGGCAGTCGGCCGGGGAATGGCGGGGAAAGTAGAAGTTCGGAGGGGTTAATTTTAAAATTAATTTCCCGATAGCTTCGGGGTTTATAGAAAAGCCAAGGTGGATGTCCAAAATAGCTTTCTGTCTTAGGTGACATCCTCCCCTACCTAATCGGAGATCAGGAAGGGGCTTCCAGCCAAAGCA
>CAYNPN010000064.1:0-3002 GCA_964399085.1 Hadarchaeota archaeon (SeqCode)
CTTCACAACTTCCCGCACTGGAAGTTGAGAAACTACATCAGGTACAAAGCCAAGTCGGTGGGTATAGAAGTGATAGAGGTGTCCGAAGCGTATACATCTCAACGATGTTCACGGTGTGGTAAGATCGGCGATAGACACAGGGGCAGATTTAGATGCGGTAACTGTGGACTTGAGATAGATAGTGATAAGAACGGCGCTCATAATATAGCTAGACGGGGCATCGGAAAGTACAACGAGACCTCTTCTGATGCCAGGGGTGTTGTGACAACGCCCGAAGCCACTACTGTTGACTCGACCTCTGCAATGCAAGTCGGCGAGGTAGGTGGTAACCTATGCTAAAACGGTCGGAAGCACCTTCCAAATCGCCAGATTTGGTAGGTGAGGATGTCACGGTTTTCCTCTATACACCTAAAAGATTATCAATCCAATCCGTACGAATAGATTTTTATTAAGATATCGACCTGTCGAAAATATTGTCCATGATTGTCTCATATTGGGATTTAGGCTTAGATCCTTTTTTGAGATACATATCGGCCTTAAGATTTATCGCGTTAATGGCGACTTCCTCATCTCCTTTCCCCGTCAAGAGTCCATAAAGGATGTCGTTATGGGTCTTTCTAACCTCCTTCAAAAGCTCCAATCCGTTCATCTCCGGCATCTTATAATCGGCCACAATGCAGTCGTAATCGTTCTCTTTTATCTTATCAAGGGCTTCATGGGGATCAGTGGTGGTATCTACATGAACATCCTCATTTCTCTTCTCCCACGACAACTTACTTTGTTCGAGAAAATCCGGGTCATCATCAACCAGTAGGATTTCAATGTTCATGATGCAAACTCCACTAACTAATTTCAACTAAAAGGTTTTTTAGCTTAGGGTTATTTCGGCGTCCTGATAGTCCAAATCACCCATGCTCAGGAAATATACATCAGCTTCCAAGTCATGGAGTGTTGCAGTTTCTGCATCACCTTCCATACCCTTTGGATCGGGAGCCGTTCCCAGGTTGACATCATTCATCGTTCCATGGCCGGAGGTTAAACCCGATGACTCCATCAATACGTCCGACATGCTGGCGTCCTCGAGCTCTATCTCGGCCTCCATCTCGATGCCTGCTATGTTCGAGGTTCTCTTGATGGTCAATTTTTCAGGGAATGTCACCGCATCCATCTCCTGGACCACTACGGGCTTGGAGTCGGGGGTGTTATCACTAGAGAACGTTCCCAAGTACATATTGAGCCCCTCTACTTCCGCAGTTGGGGCCGAAATCTGGAACGGTTCTCCCAGCACCTGTGCATGTACAGCCCCTGGCAGGGACAACATAGAAAGCAAGCCCACAGCTGCAATGAATCCTACGCTCTTCAAACTCTTTTTTTCATCTAAAGATTTCATTTGGTCACCCCCTCCGTTGTTTTTGGCGCGTGCAAAAGAGAAAGCCAATCATAAGGGGGAGAGATTTTCATATGAACCATCTCTTTCTTCCTCTCCCGATTATCCTATATTTACCGGGCGCCGAAATAGCTCGATTATCCTCAACGGATGAAGTTGGCTTTAAAAAAGGTGTGAAAAGGTGCAGGGATTATCATGATTGATATCCAAAAATATAACCCCGGAAATCGAGAAATGTAATTTTAAATTTTGTTTATTCTTTGTTCAGAAATCCAGAAACTTTTGTAAATCCCGGATATAGATTCTCGAGCTACACAAATTAGAATAGACTTGCAGAGATTCAATAGCATGAAACATAGGCTGATATGAAATGATCATGAATAGGAGATTTTGTATATTTAACTCCAGTGAAATCATACGGGGCAATCGAGAAATAGATTCTTTCATTATCGGGCAGCAAGCTGGTGATTCTACCGATTTAAAAGACCTAGAAACCCTCGCAAAGGTATTAGTTAGGATTTTCTACAACGGAAAAAGGAGTCCTTCTACCTCTGACCCTAGGGTCCCCTTCCCGGGGGTTCTTTTGTCATGAGATGAACGTAACGAACCATGCCTGCGATTAAGAAGAGGAAGAATAAAGAACGTCCCCAAAAAAGAGACACGCTTGTTGCTATCCACGAACCAATAAACCAACCAAAAATAATAACTCCTACTGTCTGAAAGAGGAAAATTATTGGTGAAATAACTTTCATCAGTTTCCCTAGCCTCTCGGAAGAAATAGAATCATCCTCATCAACCTGTTTTATCTCCTTATTTTCCTCTACTCCTTCCAATTTTTCCTCAGTCACATCTTTTACTTTATTTTCTTTCTCAAACATCTCCTTCCAACTCCTTTTCTCAGTTCCTTCTTAAAATCATGCTCTTATATGGTTTCCTTTTTCCTCCTTAATATATAAAAAAATAATAAAAAAGAAAGAGTTGTGGGTTTCGCGAATTTTCAAATTCTACTACTATTCTATCGTCCAATGGAATTCCCTGTATGGATTCACGTCTGTAGGATCATCCGCAGCGGCTATTGCACCTTCTTCGACAACAAGTTCCGCATCCACCCCTCCAATAACTGTCTCGGGCTCTCCTACAAGCACATTACCTTCTACACTTAAATTAACTTCAATAGGAATTTCCATACCCATGCCGGATGCTGTCACTGTAATCTTGTTCTCATCTAAAATTTGAATATCTTTATTGAAGGTTCCTTCAACTGTTGAAATTTCATCAGTAGTAACAGTCCCTTCCGGTGGGTCTATGCTCAACAACTTTAAGTTCTCTTCTTCCTCTTCTTCGAATACAGCGGTTATACTCTTATCCTGATCCATCGTGATTGTCTTCACCGGATCAGTACCGGTCTCATCTCCAGTCCATTCTACGAAATTCCAATTTTCGGCGGATGTAGCTTCTACTGTCACTTCCTCTCCTTCCTCAAAGGTGTGAATACCCTCGGAAGGACTGGTGGTGCCCTCTCCTTGAGTATTTATCGTGAGGTCGTACTCTGTCGGTGGTTCTTCTTCGAATACAGCGGTTATACTCTTATCCTGATCCATCGTGATTGTCTTCA
>CAYNPN010000064.1:3102-10510 GCA_964399085.1 Hadarchaeota archaeon (SeqCode)
TCTTCTTCGAATACAGCGGTTATACTCTTATCCTGATCCATCGTGATTGTCTTCACCGGATCAGTACCGGTCTCATCTCCAGTCCATTCTACGAAATTCCAATTTTCGGCGGATGTAGCTTCTACTGTCACTTCCTCTCCTTCCTCAAAGGTGTGAATACCCTCGGAAGGACTGGTGGTGCCCTCTCCTTGAGTATTTATCGTGAGGTCGTACTCTGTCGGTGGTTCTTCGCCCGGTGCGTAGGTATTAATGTATATGCTCATGTCCTCGTAAACCATTGAGTCCATCTCCACGTAATATGCTAACGTCACAAGATTCTCCATGGTTCCGTTAGTTATCGTCTGTACCAGCCCCTGAGCCTCGGTTCCTCCACCAGGTCCGGGCATGGTTTCCATTTCGATTTCGAAAAGGCTACCTTCGGCTGTTTCTAGCTCCGAAGCTTTCATGAAAACGTTTTTTAGGTTAGCATTGTCCATCTTGATAACGCTTTCTATTTCCAATCCCGTTCCCGAAATCTCCATCGTTCTCGTTATCGTCTGTCCAGCGGGACAGTTAAGTTCGCCGATTTCCTGAACTACCACGGGCTCTCCTAGGGGAGTTGATGCGCCATTATCAACTAAACCTTCGCCTGCAACGTTTTTGCCACTATAAGTTCCTCCGTACATCTTGACATCCTCTAGCTCAGCCGTCGGGACCGATATTGAAAGCGGTCCTGGCAAGGCGTAAGCCATTACCGAGCCTGCGGCAGCCATCAGAAGCAGAACACTTACTGTCGCACCCAGTCCGACTGCAACTGCTTTTCCATTCATATATTTTCACCTCCCTCCGATTCCTTTTCCCCCACTACAGCAAATTTTTGGGGAGCTTGATAAGGAAAGCATCCTCCATCTCCTCTTTTTGGTTCCAATCGAAGTCACAATTTCATTACAACTCTCATGGAAACTCATAATATTACTTCCCTACTCTTTCAACAATAAATTTGAAAAATAAAAAAAGGAAAAAGATGTATATTTCAGCGGTTAATTGGGCTCAAGCTGAATTTACGGAGATGGTGCGTAGGTATTAATGTATATGCTCATGTCCTCGTAAACCATTGAGTCCATCTCCACGTAATATGCTAACGTCACAAGATTCTCCATGGTTCCGTTAGTTATCGTCTGTACCAGCCCCTGAGCCTCGGTTCCTCCACCAGGTCCGGGCATGGTTTCCATTTCGATTTCGAAAAGGCTACCTTCGGCTGTTTCTAGCTCCGAAGCTTTCATGAAAACGTTTTTTAGGTTAGCATTGTCCATCTTGATAACGCTTTCTATTTCCAATCCCGTTCCCGAAATCTCCATCGTTCTCGTTATCGTCTGTCCAGCGGGACAGTTAAGTTCGCCGATTTCCTGAACTACCACGGGCTCTCCTAGGGGAGTTGATGCGCCATTATCAACTAAACCTTCGCCTGCAACGTTTTTGCCACTATAAGTTCCTCCGTACATCTTGACATCCTCTAGCTCAGCCGTCGGGACCGATATTGAAAGCGGTCCTGGCAAGGCGTAAGCCATTACCGAGCCTGCGGCAGCCATCAGAAGCAGAACACTTACTGTCGCACCCAGTCCGACTGCAACTGCTTTTCCATTCATATATTTTCACCTCCCTCCGATTCCTTTTCCCCCACTACAGCAAATTTTTGGGGAGCTTGATAAGGAAAGCATCCTCCATCTCCTCTTTTTGGTTCCCCCCTGATTCAAGGGGTGTGAGGTCCCCTCAGTCTGCACAACTCTTCCTTCGGAGGCCATTCCGTTTCCGGTGGATAAAATTTCCACTTCATTTGCCATTAATCAGCCTCCTCCTCAATAGGTTCGCAATCGTATACCCACTCTTCCTGAGAGGGATCCCAATCCCGATTCGTAATCTTGACTATCTTACCATCACCCGTCTTGGCAGTATCGCCGGGTGCCCATTTGGGTCGTGGCCTCGTTTCTACCTCGCCCTTCTCATCTTTTCGTTTCACTTCCGGCTGCCAGGAGATTGCGTATGCTCCGCCCACTACGGCCAACACGGAACCGAAAGTCAATCCACCGACGGCCCCAAACCACAGGAGCGGGCCGAATATGAGCATCGACATACCGGCTATCGTGGTCGTCCTGTCGTCTGGGAGAGCTCCCAGAACCCCCGAAAGTACCAACAAAGCGGCACCGAAGATAAATATCCTCAGAAGGGTGCCCGAAACTCTCATCAACTCTATAAAGAGAAGCGGGATGGATATAGTCAAAACGCCGGCTATAATACCAAGATAAATCCCCCAGAAGGGATACTTGCTCCTAATCGACCTCCACTTGTCCTTGAAAAAATACCCGACTATCGGAGGGATTATTACGGCCAGCGTAACCAGAGGCGCCACATCCATGGCGTACATAATCGCAAGCAAGAAAGGGAGAGGGGGTGCCGGCAAAATCTGCATCAGCATGCCACCCATATAGCCCAGAATCAATGTCAACAATCCTATCGCAATCAAGGTTTGAGTTACCAAACTTGGAACTTCCTGTAAGTTCCCTGTCCACTCGATGTACTCGATAACAATTGTGCCAATCAATACGTATATTATAGCAAAAACCGTGAGTGTAATAGCCAAGTTAAAAGTATACACGTTGGGCATGAAATATAGAAGGCCCCAGCCCCCGAGAGACATCAGCACCAAGAGAGGCACGAGTATCTTCCTTTTCTCCCAGAGATCCATCGTGGTCATTCCAATCGAAGTCGCAATTTCGGTCCAGCTCTCACGGAAACTCATAATATTACCTCCTCCCTCTCAAGTCTTGGACTTCTAGGGATCCCAATTGCTGCTCGTTGCAACTGATTGTGATATCTTGCAAATTCAGGTGCTCGACCTCGCAGAAAGTTCCTTCCACAACATCACCTAACCCGATATCCGGTACAAGCGACAATGCATCGCAAAGATTCTGCCACATGTCCATCTCCGTCGCCTCCGCTCTTGAGAGGGAAAGGAACAATTGATACTCACCGTCTACCTTCCGATAGATCTCGACGTTTTCCATAATCACGCGATTAGCTTCAGTTTTGGTAGGGGCTCCATCCCAAATCTTCCCACTTCCAATATCCAATAGCGTGAGCTGCATACCATACATATCTATCGAATCTGCCTCTATGGTGAAATCTCTACTATAAAATATACCACCGACTAGGGGAGTAAAACTGAGTACGGAAGTTACCGCCAGAAACACCGCCAAAGAAGTGATTAATATATTAACTGTCTCTCGTCCTATAATTCACACCCCAGATTATAGCTCGGATTTTCACCGAGATTAATTTCGAGAGAAGAAAATCTATCAATTTTTGCTATCTGACTTACTTCCGCCCATTTCTTTATCTTTTTCTCAGACATTTTCAATCCAGCCTCCGATTTTCATCCCAGCCTAATCAGGGACCCGGAAGTAAGCACCGTTGAGGACCCCAAATAACCAGGGGAGGTAAAATGAGGCCCTCGTTACCCCCAACGACTTCCTGTTTATCGAGTCTTTACCCCTGACTATCATCTTTCATTATTAGAAGTGATAAGGGAACGTTTTTTAAGTTCCGTTACGCTGACCAAGAACGGACGAAAATCGTTTTCTTTTGCCGTGAAAGTGCGTGAATTAATGGTCCGTTATTCACCCAAAATGTGAATATAGAGAACTCGGCGATCGGTGGAATATAGCAAAAATTCTTTCGTTTATGAGGAAGCCTTTAACAATTGTACACTCTCCGAACCTTTGTGGATTCCATCGAAGAGATCGACGAAAGAATCATATACTTGGCTACCTTTAAGAAGAAAACCGTGGAAGAAATTACCTGAATATAGAGGATTCTTTATCTCCAAGTTGAGCCATTCGTGATCCTGTAAAAGGAAGCTAAAGGGAACTTTTCTACACCGCTTCACGGAGCCATCAATTTTATTTTTCAAGAGCTCGGCCTCCTCCTCGCTCAACAAACCCCCTATTATATCCTGTGTTTTGTCCGAGGCATCCCCGGAAATCACTACTTCGAGTTTCACATCATCCTTCATGTCCGCGAATGCCCTCAGAATGCGCTGGTCCATAAAGGAAGCGGCAAAATGGATTTCCTCTGCGGCCCCCCTTATCATATTCGCCAACTGATCGACGAATCCACTATAATCCGTGACGCTGACGAAACCCGCTTGATTGAAATCAACATTATCGTATAGCTCCTCGCCCACAAGAGATGCATCCAACAACTCGTTCATGTCCTCGGGAGGTTTATCCAGCGATTCTATAGGCCCGACCGCACTTTTGGTCAAAACGCCGAGGCCGGAAATTATATCAAGCAATTTCTTACCAATATCCGTCAAAATGTACTTGCTGCCGTTCTTCTCCAACATTCCACTATCCTGCAGTGAATTTAAACGAGAATAGTACTGTCTCTTAGATAATCCGTATTCGTTCCAGCTTCCTCGCCCCGATCTGATTCCATCCCGAGCAGAATCGAGAATTGGCAGCGATCCATCTTTGGAAAGGACCGAAAAAACGTTTTTGAGTTCGTCTATACCATCGGATCCCCTAGCACTCTTTTGGGCGAGCTGACCCATCATCGAAGTTTCCTGCAAATTCTTTTCATAATATAAGTTTTTATTCTCGGATATTATTTCCTGTTTTTTCTTCTGGACTAAATCTGAGACCTTATCGGCTAATTCCTTAATTCGCTCCTTCAAATCGTGCTTCTTGGGGACATAGGCGTTCGCCTCCTTGTTTATGGCCTCCATGGCCACTTCTTCGCTGCCCTTGCCAGTAAACAGTATAAAGGGAGTGTCCTTGCCGTTCTCTCTGACTTTCTCAAGCAGCTCCAGACCATCTATTTCGGGCATCCAGTAATCGGAGATAACGGCATCGTAATTGTCATTTTCCAGTTTCTCGAGGGCTTCTCTTGGAGAATCCGTCGTCTCGAGCTCCAGCGGATCGACCTCCCTATCGAGATAGACCTTGGTAAGTTCCAAAACCTCCCTGTTGTCATCGATAACAAGAGCCTTGAATTCAGGGTCAATTTTACTTACATTTTGTTCAGAATCATTATTCCCAGCCAAAAAAAACACCCCATTTCCAGTTATAAATTAAGATGTTTGATATCCCCAATAAAATTTTCTGATGATTTTATAATAAGAGAGGTAGTTTTAATTGGACAAATAACATAATTTTCAGTGATAAAATGTGCGAATTCTGCGAAAAATACGGAGATGGAGAACGCTGGTACCTAAATCCAGACAACTACGGTAGGCCCCTTTACAAAAAGGTGGAAGAGGAAGAAGAGGGTAAAAAGGAAAATCTGTCGACCGCGGAGCTCCATTTCGGGAGACTTATTAAATCCATGATAGATCTCAAGGACGAAAGCCAGGAGGCCTTCGAATCCGCTCTCGAGGATTATTCCGAAAACGCGAAACAAACAAGTGCAGCACAGGTCGTCACCCTCGAAGATGGGAAGAAAATGGCCGAGATTGCCCAGCCGATAGCGAAGATGGACTGCATCTGCCGACGGCTGACCAGGGGGACCTTTGAAGATGGGGAAGAGAGACCGAGATCCTGCCTGGGAACGGGCGTGGGCCTGTTCCGCTGGGAGGAGCTACCGGAGAGATACAAGGGTGGAATCGAATTCATCTCTACCGAGGAGGCGAAGGAGCACCTGGAACACTGGCACAAGCGCGGCATGGTCGTCATCCTGATGACATTCGGAACTCCCTATATAGGAGGGATTTGCCTCTGCGATTACCCCGACTGTCTGGCTATCCGGATGAGGACGGACTACGGAACTGAAAACCTGCTCAAAGGTCACGAGGTCGCAAAGGTCGATTACGATGAGTGTATCGGGTGCGGCGACTGCGCGGAAATGTGTCAATTCGACGCCATTAGGATGGAAGTGACTACCAACAAGGCCAACATCGACATGTCACAGTGCTTCGGCTGCGGAGTATGCGCGTACACCTGTCAGCAGGATGCTATCGACATGGTCGAACGCAAAAACCTGCCCCAGATAAGGGATGAGTGGTAGCGTGCTTCCGAAAATCGAGATAGATGAAGATAGATGCACGACGCCGTACGACTGTAAGGTTTGCCTCCAGACATGCCCTCAGGCCGTCTTCATGGTGGAACCGACCGAGGTGGAGATGTACAAGGAAACGGACCCGGAGGACTACGAATTGATCCCAGTCTGGAGGGACAAGTGCGTGGCCTGCATGGACTGCGTCGAGGCCTGTCCGAACGATGCAATAACCGTGAAGGCGGGTGATTGAGTTGGAAAAAGAAAAATACGATCACGATATCGATCAGGAAATAATAGAGGATCTTTCCGAGATGTTCGACCCTTCCGAATTCGTGGAGGGCCTGGACGGCGGAGATATCGAGGACGAAAGGTCTGCCTTCAGGGAGTATGGAAGCGATCTAATTGAAAAAAGCATCGAGCTGGGAGAGCAGAGTACCGATAGAACTTTTGAGGTCATGAAGCAAGCGGCGGAAAAGACCGGAGAGCTGAAGTTCCCGCTCTTCCCGGAGAGATACATCGAGCTGGCATATCTGAGCATCGAGCCATTCAAGAGACTCTGGGTAAACGCCAACAGCCCCGAGCTACTCTCCTACGAACTGAAGGACTGCGACGTCTACGACGCAATCGAGGAGGAGTACGGAGAGGAGGGCTGCAGCAAGATGGCCTGTAAAGAAACCTGCTTCGCCATGCTGGACGGAGCGTTCGGACATTTCGACTTCGACGTGGACAAATCACTTGAAATGAACATGTATGACGACGGAAAGTGCCTCTTCAAGGTCACGAGAAGGGACTAGACGAGTTCCATTTCACTACAGGAAAGAGGCTATCGACCAACTTAGATTTTCAAATCTTCAGACGTGAAAATTTCCTGAATTTGGTTACAATTACATATATCTAAATTTATCTAGAAAATACGGAGTGTAAGGTCCTCCCCCTTCCGATTCCGATCTTAACTCATTCGCTCACTTTTGCCAATCTCTTTTCTCTACCATTTACTATTATATCCTTGAGTTCATCGAAGGTAGATAGAAACTTAACCCCACGGTCGGTTATTTGATAGTTGTCGTCGCCGTCCTCTTCCAGTAAATTCCAGTCCTTTAACAAATCAAGGTATCTATCGGCCTGCTCAAAGCTCAAATTTGCCCCGTAAACTATCGTTGTCTTGGTCGAGGGAGTTCTCGCATTTTCCAATATATCCGCAATTATTTCGATTCTACCTCTCATATCTCCCAGCCCCCTAGATTCTCGTGCATTATGGTCTACTTTGGAAACATTTTAAGTCTATCGTTTTCAGGGCTGTAAACGAAGAAATTCCTTACCCGAGTTAACTTTTAGCGCCAAGAAGTCTCCTTCCTAATCTTTGATTAGGTGGGTGATG
>CAYNPN010000065.1:0-9871 GCA_964399085.1 Hadarchaeota archaeon (SeqCode)
GTCTGAAACACTGATACCTTTCGTACCTTTTGTTATGATTGCCTTGAGGTTTTTGGACCCCATCACCGCTCCGAGACCCCCTCTCCCAAGCGAAGAGGCCCTATCTACGAAGGACATAGAAATTCTAGAAAGTTTCTCCCCCCCTTGGCCGATGGAAGTCACCCCAAGTGGTCGACCGAACTCATTCCACAGCTTATCGGTAGTCTCACCAGTACCCATCCCCCACAGCTCACTTGCATCGCATAGCTCCACGTTGTCATCGAAAATCTTGAGATACACGGGATTCTCTGCTTGACCTTTTATGACTATGTGATCATAACCAGCATTTTTTAACATAATTCCAAAACTCATGCCTCCAGCACCACACCACCCCATTGCGTTGTTAATCGGTAGCTTACTTGCCGCATATATTCTTGTAGCTCCAGGTGCTATTGTTCCGACTAGTGGTCCAGCACCAAGCACGATCGCGTTTTCGGGGGATAAAGGATCGATTCCGGGCTCTATCGAGTCGTATAGGAGTTTGGCGTTTAAGCCAAAACCGCCGATGAATTTTTCCGCAATGTTGGAGTTAAGTGGTTCTTTTTTAGTCTCATTTGAGGTCAAATCGACGTGTAGAATAGAACCTGCATATCCATTCATTCTCATCTACTCCTTTTCTTTAAATTCAAGTGCCCCATACATGCAGTACTCGGCACAAAGTCCACAATCGTTGCACTCGTCAGTAAAACTTATTTCGAAAATATTTTGATTATCGTCTCGATTTATGGATAACCTCGCCTCGGATGGATTGTACTTTCTTGTAAAGAGAAATGAGCAATACAACTGGCAGATTCGGCAGCCAACGCATTTTTCAGGATGCGTTTCAACGCTGCTAATAGATTTCTTTGACATAATATTTTGGCTCTATTTGTAAGGGACGCTAAGAAAATTTTACTTCTTAGCTATTTCCTGATTTAGCGCTGGCAACAATCTCTGCTAGATCTTTGACTGCAATCTCGTCCTCTGCGCCCTCTGCTTTGACCGCGTCGGTCAGCATCGTCAAGCATGCAGGACAAGCGGCGGCTAGAATATCTGCCCCCGTATTCAAAGCTTCTCTAACCCTAACTCTGCTCGGGCTATTCTCACCGGAAGATTCCAATACATCGGTGAAGACATTTCCACCTCCACCTCCACAGCAAAAGGCGTTTTCTCTATTTTTATCCATTTCTACGAGCTCTAGACCGGGTATAGTTTTCAAAATTTCCCTCGGTGTTTCATATACATCATTGTGTCTGCCAAGATAACAAGGATCGTGATATGTGACAGTGAAATTGTATTCGGATAGGAGGTCCTCGTTTTCTCTTAGGAGTTCTAATAGAATTTGAGTGAAATGATTTACTTCAAATTCTCCTCCATAAAAAGGATAATCCTGTGTAAAAGTATTATAGGCGTGGGGATCCAAAGTTATTATCTTCTCTACCCCTCTTTCGTCGAACATTTCAATGTTTTTCTCAACCAGATCTTCAAATAATCCTCTTTCACCGCAAGCCTTAACATCATTTCCGTCGGAGATTTCTTCTTCGCCCAATATGCCTATAGATAGACCTAGCTCGGTCATCAAACTTCCCACCGACTCGGCCATGTCTTTTCCCACATCATCATATGACCCGACATCTCCAACATAAAAAAGATACTCCTGATCGGAATATTTGTCGATTCCAGTTCCTTCAGCCCATTTCCCTCTCTCTCTTTTAGACATTCCATAGGCGTTCCCTTGAGTGGAGACTGCCTCCAAATAATCTTTAACAGAGGAGGGGACCAATCCCTCGTCCAACAAATCAGCCTTGGCATCCTCTATCATATCTAGCAAGTCGTCGTTAAACCCGCCGAATGGACACTGATCTTCACAGTTTGCACAGGTGGCGCACGAGTACAAAATTTCACCGTAATCCTTGCTCGTCTCTATTTCCTCGTTAAGCCATGCATTTATCAGCCAGAATCTTCCCCCTGCAAAATAGGTGTCGAGCTCAAATTTGCGATATGCAGGGCAGTTGACATCTTGATAATCACTTGTAAATTTACAGTATCCGCATCTAAAACACCGATGAACGACGTCTTCATACCCCATTCTAATCCATCTCCCAGTTCCCAGGGTTCATGATTCCCTTAGTATCCAGATTTTCCTTAATCATTTTCATAAGTTCAAGCGTGTCGGAATCCATCCTTTCCATTGCCATTTTCTGCTCCTCTACCGTAGGTTTCCAAGGAATCCCTCCATTATCAAGGTAAAACTCAAATGCTTCCTTCTCCGCTTTCTCGGCTCTCTCCATCATATCTTGATCCGATCTGTCAAACGTGAAGGCGAAGGAAAACATCATGGCATGGCATCTGCCGATGACCCTTGCAGTACCGCCGTAGGCGAGATTGTACTTTTCGGCTAGGTTCTCTAATTTTTCCGTAAACTCCGGGAACTTTTTGACTGGAATGATTGGACCGGCATATTCAAATCCTCCTCCCTTTTTCACATCTGCAAACTCTGTTATGCTCTTTTGAGGCATTTCCAGAAACTCGGGTTTCATTTGCGGTTGAATCCACATGAACCCTCCATCCTCACTTTCCCTAAACTCTTCAACAGAGTTCCATACCATTTTTCTTTTGAACTCGAGTTCTTCCTCTGTATCTCCGGTGATGTACGTGGTAAGATGATAGTTCCCCTCAAATATCTTGGGCTTTGGCTGGAACCATATGTTTAAATCTTCTATCATCTCGGTGTGAGTTAGATTATATATTATATCGGGGACTAGTTCCTTTCTATCAGTTACAAATGTTTCTACATCTCTCATCTCTTTTCTCGGATAAAGTTTAATGCCGACTTTAGTGACGATGCCAGTCGTTCCAAGCCACCCCAAAAATAATCCCGACAGGTCTGGCAGGGTAGGACCTTTCGAGAACCACTCGGACGATATGGAGGAAGAACCAATTCTACAAATCTCCCCATTCGGCAGCACCACTTCCAAACCGCTGAGCATGTCCGTATTGAAGCCGTACTGTTGGCTCAGCCGTCCTTGACCATGGGTCTGCACATTTCCTCCTATAGTCGCTGCTGGCGGTGCATCAGGGATACTATGTCTGAGATCGGGGTAATTTCTTTCCAAATGAGATTTCAATTGCCCCTGCGAAACCCCAGCTTCAACTATGGCATTTCTTGCTTTCCTATCCACTTCCAATATATTTTTCATTCTTTTTAGGTCGATAACAATTCCTCCCTCCTGGGGAATGTTCAACCCAGTCAATGACAAAGCAGCTCCTACTGGAACGATCGGTATTTCCTCTTCGTGAGCAAATTTGACTATTTTTTGAACTTCCTCTGGAGACTTTGGAGCTGCTAAATAGTCCGGTTCGTGAGCTGGCATCAGACCAGCGTCTCGAGCATAGAAATGACGCTCTTCGGCTCGATTCGAAACGTAATCTTCCCCAACTATTTCGGCAAGAGATTTGTAGACATCGCTGACTTTTTTCTTTTCCATTCTATTCCTCACCAATAGCTTTCTTGCACAGTTCAATTATGTGAATTGGTTCTATTTCTCTTTTGGAAACCTTTTCGGATAAGGCCCTCTGGCAGAATGGGCAGTTAAACACACAGTATTCTGCTTCTTTATCTACCATGTCGTCTATGTTTCTTTTCTGTATGTCGTCGCCGAACTCCAACCCAAAGATCATTCGGGGTACCTCTCCGCAGCAAAGAGCATTTTCATCCTGATACTCCCTATCAACCAGTTCAACACCAATTTTGTCAAATATCTTTTCTGCGAGCGGGTGTTTATCGGGAGAAAGCCGGCTTGAACAAGGTCGTTGGTAAGCAACCCGATAATCTAAGGATGTTATATCATCCTCTAGCTCATCAAGTTTTTCTAATAGATAGTCGTAATAATGAATGGGTTCAAATGGGACTTCTATTCCATAAGCAGGTGCTAGAGATGTAAATGAACCATAGCATTCATCATGAAGGCAAATGAGCTTCTCCACTCCGGCATCTTCAATGTTTTCAATTACTTTGGGAAGCCTTTCCTTAATAATCGATGGTTTTGCGAAATGGAGGTAAACCACTTGGCACATAAATTCTGCGCCAATGATAAAAGAGGATTCTATATCCTCAAATAGCTTTCCGTTAGCCATATCCATTAGTTTAGGGACTCCACAGTAAGATAGTGTTTTTTCTCCAATATCCCCTACCATATACTTTCCCTGCATCGCGCTCATATTGATCCACTGTTTTGTTATGGGTCGCGCCGCTGTTAGAATATCTTTTTCCTCTCTTCGTTCCGTGATAAGGTAAAACGGATGATTATCATAGGGGCAATATTCCTCGCACGCATAACATGTTGCGCATTCCTCTAACGCAAAGGAGTCTTCACCATTAATCACTTTCATTATCTCCGATTTTGCCGTATCTCTGTCGACATCCATATATTGACATTCAGTAAGGCAATCAATGGTTTCGCATTCTTTACATAATTTTTCATTAAATTCTAATTCTGGCATTTAATTCTCTCCTCCTTCCTCCTCCATTTTCTCCTGAATGTCCTTTCTCAGCTCGGCCTTTAAAATCTTTCCAACAGGATTTCTGGGAATCTCATCCACGATTTCAAGCCTCTCCGGGTGCTTTTGAACAGCCACTTTATCTTCCATATAAGAGGTAATCTCATCTAAGGTTATTTCTTCACCTTCTTTCGGGACGACGTATATACACGCTTTCTCCCCTAGGTCGGGATCGGGCATCGCCACCGCTGCAGCGTCCTCCACTTTTTCGACCTCCAATACTATGTTTTCAATCTCCTGTGCGCTTATTGTGAAACCCCCCCTAATGATTACGTCCTTCATCCTATCGAAAAAGCTTATATGATTGCCCTCCTCTACCCTGAAAAGGTCCCCCGTGTAGAAGAATCCATCTTCGTCAAATGCGTTTTCCGTCATCTCAGGTTGTTTAAAATAGCAAGCCATAGTTAATGGGCTCTTGAAGGCAAGCTCCCCTACCTCACCCACTTCTCTCAATTCATTGCCAGTCTCAGGATCAACTATTTTTGTCTCAAACTGATCTATCACTGGTTCATCGACCCCCCAATCTATATCTTCCCTGAATAAAGGGAACTGATCTACTCTCTTCCCCAGCGGTGTAGTTAAGGGACCGCTTACCAATCCCGTTCCCTCATTTTGACCCCAAATGTTAATGAGGTCTACATCCCATCTCTCCTTGAATCCCTTTAGAGCAAACTCCGATAGCGGTGCAGAACCGGAAGCTATTTTATCAACATGGCTAAGGTCTAATTCTTCAGGGGGAAACCCCTTTAGTATAAAATTCAGCAATGTTGGTACCATTATAGTATAGTTGACGTCTTCCTCTTTCATCTGTTTGATCAGAATCTCCAAATCTACTGGATGATGTAAAACAAATGTTCCCTTGGTTTGTATCCAAGAAATAAAGTTATTTGCAAGTGCTGTCATGTTAACTAGTGGAGCAAGGCAGAGATTGGTGTATCCTTCTTCCATCTCCGTTAAAGGCGGAACCGGACAAGATAGCCAATTGTTATGCGACATAGGACAGGCTTTTGGCTTTGCTTCAGTCCCTGATGTCCATTGAATATTAAAGACATCATTTCCAGTTATCTCTATTTCATTGAGCTCCTCTCCCTCCACTTCGCCTTCGCTTATACTCCTGATTTTCCTAAGTGACAAAACGTGTTCTAAGCTTGAGAACTTTGACTCTATCTCCTCGCCCAAATCAAGATGATTAAATCCGTTGAATTCTTTTAGGGTGATAAGGACTTTAGCTTCAGTCAAACCAACTACGTGCTCTAACTCCCTCTCTCTCCATTGAACGGGCAGAGGTGAAATGATAGCGCCAGCTCTGGAAATTGCGAGATAAAGCATGGCTAGCTCCCATATATTTGGCAACTGAACTACGACAACGTCATCCTTTTCTACTCCTAATTTCCGCAAAGATGTGGCAACTGAATCTATCTTCATTGCTAGTTCTTCGTATGATAATCTTTCAGGTTCTAATCCAACTAAATCCTCTTTGTTTGGAGGATCGACCATAGCGGTTCTGTCCGGATATTCCTCCTTAGTCTCATTGAATAAATCTAAAAGCGTCTCTTCGCCCCAGACTCCTGCCTCTTCGTATTTTTCAATTATTTCGTCAGAATGAAGTTTCATTCTTATTCTCCTTTTTGCTTTAGCATTTCCTTTAGCTTAAATCTTTGTATCTTCCCACTAGGAAGCTTAGGAAACTCATCCATAAACTCATATCTCCTAGGTCTTTTATAATCCGCTAATTCATCGCTTTCTTTGCAAAAATCATCCAATTCCTCTATTAAATTATCTATATCTTCACGATCTGACTGAATAACTGCTGTAACTTGTTCCCCGAAGTCCTCATGGGGCGTTCCAACGGCTGCAACTTCTCTGACATCTGTATGTTCAATCAATAAGGACTCAACCTCACGTGGATAAATGTTCTCTCCGCCACTCAATATCACATCATCGGCTCTTCCTTTGTAATGTAGAAACCCATCTTCGTCTATCCATCCTGCATCGCCAGTATAAAACCACCCATCTTTAATAGCCTCCTCGGTTTTTTCGGGCAATTTCCAATACTCCTTCATTAAAGTCGGACCTTTTGTTATTATCTCACCAACTTCATCAATTTCGCAAGTATCGTCCGGAAGTCCAGATTCGCCTCCTTTGGTCTTCACTACTCTGATCTCATGGTTCATTAGAGGTCTGCTCGCTACACCAGCGTCTTTCCCAACTTCGTCACTACGCCCTATGGTGACAGATGGTCCCATTTCCGTCATTCCATATAGATTTGATAGACGCTCAATTCCAAGTTCCTCTATCACTTTTTTTACCATAGATGGAGCCATTGACGCACCGCCCGTTCCTATGTATCTTAGCGAGCTGAGATCATATTCTTCTGTGTCCGCTAATAGTAGCCAATTCAACGCCATTGGAGGTCCTGCAGTCATATCGACGGATTCTTTTTCCAGAAGCTTAAGATTCTCTTCTGCATCAAAGTGATGAGGCAAAACTAACTTACACCCTCTGTTGACGCTTAACAAGAACACAGAATTCAATCCCGCAGAATGATAAAGAGGGAAGCCCGAAAGTGAAAGTGTCCATCGATGATCTATCCCTAACCCCGCTTGGAGAATGTAACAGAATTCCATACCATCTCTATGCACATGCAATACTCCCTTTGGCCTTCCAGTAGTTCCGGATGTATAGAGTAATAAATAAGGATCTTGCTCTTCTATCTTAACGTCTGATTCAAGCTCAGAATCTTGATTTTCCATTAGATTGTAAAACGATGATGCATAGTCAGGGAGCTTATCATCAACATATATATAGTCTTCTACAGTTTCAAACGAACTCTTCCCTTTTTCTACAGTTTCTCTAGTTGCCTCCTCAAAAAGAAGAACTTCCGATTCAGCATCGTTCAAAATGTAACTTAATTCCCCACTAGCGAGTCTAAAATTTATGGGATTAAAGATAGCTCCTATCTTGCTCGCAGCATAAAAACTAGTCACGAATTCGCTTGAATCAAAAAGAATCGCAGATATTCTGTCCCCCTTCTCAATTCCTAACTCGGTGAAAGCATTTGCAACTTTGGTAGCTTTATTTTCCCATTCTTTGAATGTCCATCGCTGGTTTTTCCTTGGATATACTAATCCTTCCTTCTCTCCGTAATTATTAACTACTGTTCCAATCATATCCGGAACAGTTAACCTAAATTAATTCACCCCAGCTCCTATTCCCATTCCTCTTTAAGCCTTAAGTAATTTTTGAGAACGTAACGATGGGCTTGGGACAAAAAAGTTAACCTGCCATCCAGGACGCCGTCAGCCCCTCGGAGCGCCGCATAAAGCAGGCTCTTTTTAGGTTGTAGTTTCTCGCTCTGGCGAAGACTTCCGTCTTCCTTCTCCGCCCGATGCACTTCCTGAGTGGGGGGGAGGAAATCTCTTTCGAAAGTGAAAACCCCCGTCTCGGCGTTCGACCTCGTGTGGTACTCCTTCAGCCACTCATACGGGTCTTCCATAAAGTCGAGCAGCATCTCGGTCCAAGCCTAGATTCCCTCCCTTTAAGGTCGTTCCTTCCCTCGGGTAGATGGGGGACTTTCCCCCGTGCTCCGCGATCTCTAAAGGGCGAGAAAAACGAGCTTCGGGAGGAAGCTCTATGGATACGCCGACAAGTCGAACAACGGACAGTACGAATACTACCGACCAGGGCTGCTCGACGAAATTTCCTCGCGGGAACTCGTCCGAGGTGTAGTTATAGTCAGGAGGAATGACTCCAACGAGGTGATGGACCTGATGAAAGACTACTATGTGAAGTCCTACAGGAGGGAAATAGAAATGACGTCCGACGATTTGGAAATTCTTGCGGATAAAGAGGAGTAATATTTTTGACCTAAAGTCAGGTTATCATTAAGTCCTTAGTATTCATGATCATTTTAACATTGCTAACTATGGTGTTACTAAGAAATTTGTGATTATACCCCTTTTAGAGCAAGATTGAGACGAAAATTCCTTTTCAAGATCCTAATTCCTTGGTTTTTCAAAGAGCTTTAATAATTTCCCTATACTACAAAGTTTGTATGAATGGTAGATTTTTATCTGAAAAGGGATGAGGCCGATTGAGAAAGGACGCATCTAAGATTATTGGAGACTCCAGTTCAGTTGGAAGAAGAAGGAACAAATAATGGTAGCCGTGTGCGAGTGACTGCTTGTCATGAATGTCAAAAAGTGATTGAAAAAATTTTCACATTCAAAAAATAAATGAAATAGTAGGAGGTGAAAATATGAGTGAAGAAGAAAAGAATATCGAAAAACTCTGGAAATTAAATCAAGAAGCACTGGACCTTACAGATGAACAAGTTGAAGAAGCGAAAAAAGATCCGGAGAGAGTTAATTTCATCAAGCGAAGTCCAGAACTTGCAAAAAGAAAAATAGTAGCAGAAGTTTTAAAAGCGGAAAATTGTGTTGTCCACGATGTTGGAGACAAAATAGTATTCAGACCTGTTGGATCTCTCATCGAAAAGGAATCCTGCGAGCATCCATGTATATATGCTATGGCTCCCTTAGCAACTTTGGGATATATAGTCTTCGAGAGGATATTAGAAGGAGTAGATCCCAACCAGGTTCGCATACCCCGAATTAAGTGCTGGGACGTAGGTTGGGAAAATAAAGGAGCCGGTGAAATGTTGATGGAAATCCACGTGGAATAGCCTTACTTATTTAGCACTTTTCTAGGAGTCTAGCAACCCCCTTCACAATTTCTGGTCTTTCAACAGAAAATTTCATGATTTTCCGTAAATATAATGACGATTGGTCTGTATTTGGGTTTATCTCTTTCGAGAATTTTAAGGTTGATAGGGATAACCTATAGGAACTCTAAAGGGCTGCAGTGGTGAGAAAAATTTTAAAGGCTAAATTAGAGTTTAAATAGTCCTTTGAGCGGTGAAAAAGGAGGAAGCTTAAGTTAAACTCAAACTTGTATATTTTTATACCTCGAAGAGCAGAAGAAAGGAAAACATGAAAAATTATAAGGCGAATTCATTCAGCTGCCAATAAACAAATAGGATAGAGTTAGATTATTCGGCGAGAACTCGAAAAAGGAAAGGTTTGTGAAATCCTTGATAGGATCAATAGAAAGTAACCAGGAAAGTGAAAATTGTGGTAATCTTGAACTAAGAGATGGGAAAAACTTAAAGCTTCCGAATGATTTTTCGATAGTTTTATCCGGATTTTAAAATCTAATCTTCCGGTCTCATCATTTTAATCAGTAAGTTCGGAGCCTCCGACGCAGCTCCACCCATCGGGAGCTCTTCCCCCAA
>CAYNPN010000066.1:0-9759 GCA_964399085.1 Hadarchaeota archaeon (SeqCode)
TATATCGTCTTCCAACCTCTCACTTTTTACTAATATTGTCCACTATACCGTCAACAACTTTTCAGCTTTGTATTTGTAAAAACAACTTATGAAGGTTGTATATACTGAGAATGAGTAAATCAGACATAATTTCATTCGGAGTTTTCCCTATCCTTCATCGGCTCCTGTGGAAGTTTCGTTAAATTTCCAACGTTTTTAGGAGACGTCCACCTTAACCTCGATCCTCTCTATCGATTTTTCCAGAAATTCGGAGTCTTCGACGGTCAGTTCTATTGCGTCCTCGGGACAAAAGTCCACGCACCGCCCACAGCCACTACACTCTTCCCCGATTTCGGCCTTTCCATCCTCCCGATACCTATCGCGTCCACGAAGCAGATACCCTCGGTGCAGGCCTCGCAACCCACACAATCATCAGTCACTTCAACCTCCACGCCGGGCATTTTTTCGATTCGAGATCCCTGTTCGGGTCCGAGTTCAGGTAGCATTCTATATAGGCAGCAGCAGGGGCAACAATTACATATCGTTAACAACTTCCTGCAGGGGCCCATATTTAGCCAGAGCGTATCCAATCTGTGCCTGCCGGTTAGGCGAACCAATCCCGCATACTTGCATTTCTCCACATGTTCGAGAGCTTCCTCCTCCGTTATCAGCTCGCCGTATTTTGAAGGGATTTCCCTAGCAGCCTCGCCGAGGAAAAGGCATCCCAGCTCTACGGGATAATCTTCGCACTGGTTGGATTTTCTACAGATAAAGAAATCCATTTTCCAGTGAAAGTTGACCTCCTTAATAAAGTGTTCAACTACTCTGGAAGGTAGGGCCGTGCTTTCGGGAGGTCCTATGAACTCCCCCACTTCCACCCCCTCGTTTTTGGGGAGATAGACCATGTCGTCCTTTTCAGAAAATAGCATCTCTCCGAGAATTTCTCCAAGGATGGGTAACTTCGTCAGTTTGCCAATGATTTGACGTGGGGTAGAATTTTCTCGATCAGCCTGATTTTTATGGATTCTTTATCCAATTACTGCCCCTGTCGTGTTTGTCGGAATGGGTTAAAGAAATGAAGTTCTTCCCTTTTTTCGCCGGAGAGATTTTAAAATTGTTTCCTTAAAAGAGACTCTCTTCTATGAGTTATTGGACTACGTATGTACCTAAGTTTGCGAGACGGGGAAAGAATCGACATTTAAGTTAGGAAAATTAGAGGTTTTAAAGCAATCCAACAACTTAAAACATGTAAACTTAACTCCTATACACAAGATATAGCGGTTTAGAGGGGTTATTTTTTGGACTCTAGAGATATAAAGGGAAACATAGGATTTAGAAACTTTGATAATCTTTCGAAGAAAATCCATGCTATAACTCAACGAAAATTTGGACATTTAGTGAATATAGTTCCAAATAAAATAGAAAATAAACCGGATCTCAAGAATATTAATACAGCAATGAGCAGATCCGGGCTCAGCCCTCAAGACCTTTACGAGGATACTAAAAATCTCCTTATGAGCATTGATGAGGAGATTGAGAGAGCAACAAATGTAGAAATGAACAAAATAGAGTTTTCATTTGAGGCGGGGAGCTTTTATTCTCCAACGGAGGTTGCGGGAAAATTGGTAGATATCGCTCGGGAAAACGATTACGACCAAGCCAGGACGTCGGGCAATGAGCCGACTATAGGGAGAAGTCACTTGCTGTCAGTCCTGATGAGTTTGAAGATTCCGGTCTTCAGTTCATATTGGAAACTAACGGAATCCTGATCGGCGCCGATTCCTCTTTTGCCGAAGAACTGTCTAGATTCGAAAACCTAGTTGTTCGGGTTTCGTTCAAGGGAGCCGACAGGGAGCACTTTCAAAAACTCACCGGGTCGGAAAAGAAAGGTTTCGGTCTTCAGTTGAAAGCCCTGGAGAATCTTATTGACGGCGATTGTCCCTGCCGAACAGCCGTGATAAGGGACTTTCTGGACGAGGATTTGGAGAGGGAGCTGAGAAAGAAATTGGTGGAAATCGATCTTAGCCTAGCGTGGGGCTTGGAGTTTGAGAAGTTGAAACTTTATCCGCACGTTAAAAAGCGTTTGAAAAGGCACGGGATCATAGAGGACACTTCTACTTGATGTTTCCCTATTTTCTCATCCTTGCTAGGAAAGATATTCCATATTAAATTTCTCAGAATTAAAGCGGAGGATGGGGGCCTATTTAGGGGAATTGGGTGAATCACACCTTAACGATGGACCTCCAATCCACCAATCAGACAACGGTAGGATGATCAGGGCGGACGAGACGGAGAAACTTTTCGAGAGGCTGCCGTGGCTTGGAGAACAGTTCGAGACCGAGCAAATCAAAACAATGTTTATTAATATCTATGTATAAACATAAATCAGAATTGTGTGGGGGAATATGGAGTTCTACGAAGATAAAATTTTGCAACACTATGGGAAAGTCCCCGATATGGTCGCCGACCGATATGGTGATAAAACTGCCTTTATCTTTAGGGATCAATCGCAATCCTTTAATGAACTCAGTAAAAGATCTACAAAGCTAGCAAGTGCTCTTATAAAGGAAGGTTTAGAACCTGGCGAGATTGTCGTTCTTTATATTCCTAACTCTATTCAATTTCCAGAATCGTATTTTGGAATTATTAAAGCTGGGTGTATCCCCCTACCTTTGAATTTGAGAATACCTCCCCGGACTCTTTCATATGCAATAGACGATAGTGGTGCTAAAACCATGATTGGTTCTTCCTTAGAAACAAGCTACTCTGGCCCTGATGAAGTAAAAAAACTCAAGAAAGACAGCAAAATCGATTTTCTTATTATGCAAGGTGAGAGCGGAGAAGATTCAATTAATTATTCTCAATTTATTCAAAGAGGGAATTCTAACCTTGACTATCCGACCCGTAGTCTTGAGGACACTGCCACCCTTCTCTATACGAGTGGAACGACAGGTAAGCCCAAAGGGGTTCCGATCACTCAAGAAAATCTTCTTGCTAATACTGAAAGTCAACGCCGAGTACTGGGTTTAGAACCTACAGACAGATTTCTTTCAATTTTCCCATTTTATCATGCAGGTGGCCTTTTTGATGCGATGGGGATCGGAGTATGTGATGGTGTAACTCACATCACTCAAGCAGAGGCAGATCCTAAACGATGTCTTAAAAATATTGAAAAATATGAATGCAATTACTATCTCGCACCCCCGGTGGGTTTCAGGATGGTTTGGTTGGAATATGCAAGCAATCCGGAGGATTATGACGTGAGCAGTGTAAAATTTTTGATTTCTGGAGGGGGGCCTTTGGATAAAACGACTCAGCGGAACTTTGAGAAGGAGTGGGAAGCTGAGTTTTCAAATGGTTGGGGGATGACGGAGACAACTAGCACAGCAATATGTAGTTATGGCACAAGACAGCAGTTTGCGATAAATGTAGGCAGACCCAATCCTCTTACGGAGGTAAAGATTGTAGATCCTGATACCCGTGAAACACTCGTACCTTGGGACTCTATTGCTCCGTGGGGAGAGCTTGAAGAAGAGTATATCGACATAGAAGGTGAACTTGCTATCCGTGGTTCACTTGTTTTCAAAGGATACTGGAAAATGCCGGAAAAAAATAAGCAAGTATTCGACGAAGACGGTTGGTTTTATACTGGGGATCTCATGAGAGTAGATGAAAACAAACGCTTTTGGCCCACGGGACGTATTGATGACCTGATAGTTTCGGGAGGAGAAAAAATATACCCCACAGAAGTTGAGGACGCTCTGATGGAACATCCAAAAATTATGGAGGCTGGAGTCGTTGCCGCCCCACACAAGACCAAAGGAAAAGCTCCTGTTGCTTTCGTAGTAACTGGACCCGATGCAGATTTGACAGAACAAAAAATCAAAGAATTTGCTCTTGATAGAGTACCTACCTATGCACACCCCAGAAGAGTTTTCTTTAAAGATGGACTTCCAAAAAGCGGAGTTCTAAAAACACAACATTTCAAATTGGAAGAAGAAGCCAAAGAACTCCTCTCCGAACCTCTTGGTTAAAAGTACAGAATTAACGGCTGATATACTCGTATCTTAATACGGTGTAATATTTGTATTCCCTCGCTGATTCTTTTATTACCTTGGCGACTGCCCACTATGAATGATTCTTAATACAAACTCGCTAATGACTTTGTGAATCCATCATAAAACTGCTGTATTGCGTAAGAGCTATATTTGCATTGTTGGATAGGCTTATCTGGTTCTCGGGGCTGACCGCCGAGCATCTGGAAGCCGAGCTATGCTCGACGAGGTGGGGCGGCAAGATGAGCTCCATAATTGGTTTGGAGGCGGTTCCGGTTAAGTATAGCTGTGCGGAGAATTCTTCATCCCAATCAACAGAGCAATTAAGCAAATTTTTTAATAAAAGAAAAGGAGAAAGATAGTGGAGTTTGATGCTTCAGACAAAATTAACTGATATGCTGGATATAAAATATCCCATTATTCAGGGGGCAATGGGTCCATTAAACATGCCTAGTTTTCCGGCTGCTGTCTCTAATGCTGGAGGTTTAGGCATTCTAGCGGCTGTTACCCTCAGTCCTGAGGGAACTCGGGAAAACATCAGGAAAATAAGAGAACTCACGGATAAGCCCTTCGGCGTGAATATGCATCCTCTTGCAGGACAGGGTGAACGGTATGAAAAGATTCTAGAGGTAATGGCCGAAGAAAAAGTTCCGGTAATAAGCCACGGGCTGGGAAAGGCAACTAAAGCCATCGAAAAGGCGAAGGAAGCTGGATCTTTGGCGATACCTACAATCGGATCGGTTGAACATGCTAGAGAATGTGAAAGAGCGGGGGCTGACATGGTCATTGCTCAAGGGTACGCTGGAGGTGGTCATGCTAGTTACGTGGATACTATGGTGCTGGTACCATCTGTGATTGAAGCAGTTGAAATCCCAGTCATAGCTGCAGGTGGGATTGCCACTCCGGAACAATTTCTAGCAGCACTTGCTATGGGGGCAGAGGGAATTTCAATGGGAACCAGATTTCAGAATACTAAAGAGGCTTCTATCCATCCTGCCTTTTATAAAAAGATTATAGAGTCAACTGAAGAGGATACAGTTGATACACATCACATCACTGGGCACCATCTGAGAGTGGTTTTGAACGAATTTTCTGAACAATACGTCGGTCTTCCGGAGGGCCCCGACGTGAAAACAGAGGAAATTGAGATAGAAGATGAAACAAGTGGCTGGTCATCCATACCAAAAGCATATTGGGAAGGTGATGTAGAGGAAGGTTTTGTCTGTGCGGGCCAAGCAATAGGCTTAATCGATGATGTTCCTACAGTAGAGGAATTAATAGAGCGTATGGTTGAGGGAGCAGAAAAAGCTCTCGAAAAGTTGGAGAAAAGGAAGGCATGAGTGGATTCAGTTGACACAGATGGGATTCTATTTCGATTCAAGTGCTTGTGCGGGTTGCGGTACTTGTGTCGCTGCATGCATAGAAAAAAATTCTTTGAATCCAAAAAACAGGTGGCGCAGAATTAGAACTTCGGATAACCTTATTCTTTCCCTATCTTGCTTACATTGTTCAGACCCACCTTGCATGGAAAAATGCCCTGTCGATGCCATAATCAAAAGAGAGAAAGACGGAATAGTTCTAGTTGATAGTGAAGAATGCCTTGGAGAAGATAACTGTCGAAAATGCAAGGAAGTTTGTCCGTACGATGCCCCCCAATTCGGATCGGATGGTAATGCAAAAATGGAAATATGCAATTTTTGTTTGGATAGATTGGAAAAAGAAAAGCAACCTTATTGTGTGACCGCGTGTCCAATGGGAGCAATCAAAGCGGGACCAATCGAGGAACTAAAAGAAAAATACGACGGAGATATAAGAGAGTTAGGAGACTATAAATGCCCTGAAACTGCAAAACCTTCTATTATTTTCAAACAGGGCTAGAAAAGGGCGTTCCACGTAGTTGTAACACAGCATGAAGTTGAGAGCAATATGCGGTTTTGATTGGTTTTGAGTATTCTTCAAATAGCCAATCCTTGGAGTCATCTCCCAACTAATATCGTCGGAGGTTTATTTTGTCTTGTTGAGAAAGTTGAACTCGAACGAGGGGAGAAATTTGCCCTAAAAGACAGACATTCTTTTATGTTTCTACTTCGGGGTGAGTTCTTTTTCATCTGCTTCTTCCAAATATTGGAATATACCTAATAATACCTTCGGAGCTGTGATAGGATTAATACTTCTAGCCTGGATCCTTAATTAACTAGATTCGCAATTCCAACATTAGTGGATTATGCGGCCTTGAAGGTAATGAGAAAAATGAAAGGGAGTTCACTCTAGATTAAGTCTATCAAATTTTCCGTAAGCACTTGATAAGAAACAAGCTCGATTGGGTTTTTTTACCGAGTAAGGTAAAAACATTTGCAAGGTTTTGACTAACCTTTCATCTTCCAAGCCTGCTAGGAGTTATTCGTAATCGTCTGGTAGTCTTTCGTAGTATGCCACTCGATCGACTTTTCCTATATCAGTTTTCGGCAAACTGTCTACAAATTTAACGGATTTGGGCACCTTGTATTCAGCTAGATTTTCTTGGGCCTTCGAGATAATTTCATCTTTCGAAACTGATTCGTGTTTTGCGACCACATGTGCTTCAAGGACACTTCCTCTTGTTTCATGTGGCTTTCCTACTACGATGACATCCTCAACACCTTCAACTTCTCTTAGAATATTTTCTACTTCCTCTGGTGAAGTTATGTGTCCAGATACTTTTATCGAATCCTTTTGCCGTCCTTGGAAGTATAGGTATCCTTCCTCAGACATTTTTCCTATATCTCCCGTGTGAAAAAACCCATCTGAATCAAATACCTCTTCTGTTCGATTTGGACGGTTTAGATATCCTCCCATGATTGAAGGCGATTGGACTACTATTTCGCCTTGCTCGCCTGGCCCCAGAGTTTCATTAGTTTCAAAATCTCTAATTTCTATTTCGGTTCCCCAATTCGGTTGACCTACGAACCCAGGTTCTATTTTTTTCACTCCAACAGTGTTTGTATCGCACGCATGGGTCTCGGTGATACCGTAAGAAATTTCCTGAAGTCTAGCGCCTGTCACTTCTCTCCACGCTTCGCTTATTTCCGGCGTTAAGTTGATGCCAAAGCTGCTAACAGGAGTTACAGATCTGTTCTCGGATAAAGATGAAAGATCATAATTGTCAAGTTTCTCATGAAATAATATTGCAGCTGCAGCGGGGACTGTAAGCCAAGTCATGCTGACTTCGAACTCCTCGATAGCCTCCATCACTTGAAGAGGAGTAAATCTGGGCAAATAAACGACATGGACCCCTGATGTTGTAAGCGAATCAACAAAGGCTGATTTTCCACCTACATGGAAAAGCGGCATAATCGCAAGAAGAACTTCTTCCGGTTGCATTTGGACCTGTCTTGCCGTTGCCGTTGCGTTAAATAATACGTTCCAGTGGGTATGTTTACAACCTTTAGGCATTCCCGTTGTTCCCGCTGTGTATTGAAAAAGCGCAAGTTCATCGTTTGAAACTTCGGGGAGAGGCTTATCCATGTTAGATGTTTCTATGAATTCCGAAAAAGATGTATACTTTCCAGAGAGAGACGGCTCGTCTTTCACCACGGGATGTAAAGGAATAGGGGAAGAAGTCCCTGCATAATTTTTGTATAGCGTAACAAAAATATTCTCTAATTCAGTATCCTCTACCACCTTCTCAACATTGTCTATCAAGTTCGTGTGAGTTACTATCCCCTTGGCCCCGCTATCATTTAGTTGATGTTCTAGCGCAGGAGCTTTAATTTGGGGATTTATTGGAGTTACAATGTTGCCGGCTCGATGTGCTCCGTAATATGCTATTAAGAATTGGGGGGAATTTTGCAGGTAAAGCGCGATTACATCGCCAGAGTTATATCCTAGAGACCTTAACCCTTTAGCGAACAAGTCAACCTGATTATCGAGTTCTTTCCAGGTCAAAGTTTCTCCATAAAAAGTCACGGCGGGTCTGTCAGGTCTTTCATCGGATTGGATCTGCATATATTCGTGTAGAGGCCTTCTTCCATGATAGAATTCGAGCTTTCGGGGGAGTTCCTCCGGCCATATATCTCTATCTACATAAAATTCCTCAGAACCCATCATTAACCTCTCTTCTTTAAAAGCTTAAAAAATTTTGGTTTGATTTGGGCTTGAGACAAAAAATTAGACCCCTTGTTCGGAAAGGGATTCTAAATCTTCGGGCGTCAGCTCTATCTCTCTGTAGGTTTTCACGTCGTAGTCGTCCATCAAATTCATTAATTTGTCCCCGTCTCTCCTCCTGACTATCACCACGCCCCCTCCTACGTTTTCTCACTTCTCCTCGAAGCTATTGATTTTCTATGATGAGGTTATCAATTCCCACCATTCATTTGCTCTCTTTGCGGGTTCTTTCGCTTCTTTCTAATCTTCTTCGTCCAGTCTGCCTTCTCGAATCATTCCAAGTGGTAATTTACCAAATGTAGAGATTATTCGTAATAAAAGATATACATCAGCATTTCAGTCTCGGTCGTCTTGCAGGTAACGGCTTTTCCAGCCGTTACCTACGAGACTATCGGACTATCCGCTTAGTCTTACTAATAGCAACCAAGCAAGGAGGAATCTAATATTAGATTCCCATTTAGAAAGACAAACATTCATAAAAACAATACTGAACAGGTCAAAAATCTGAGGATTTCATTAGAGCCAAGATTTTCAAAAGGGCTCTTGATCTCTGTTGTTACTATTGAGAAATTGGATATGTTAATTTTTTGAGAAGTAAAAAGAGTAGAATTAGATTTTTCTTGGGTAAGAATTAAAGAATTGAGAGGCCATATTCCTTTAAAAGGCTTTCAACGATTTCAAATATTTTTCTTGATACTGAGCCAAATCTTCGATAAACCTTTTTAAAACTTCCTTTATATCCTTGGTCGAAAAATTGGGCTTTGGGACAAAAAGATTAGGCTGCCATCCGGGGTGCTGTCAGTCCTTCTTGGCGTCGGACGTAGCAGGCTCGTTTTAGGTTGTAGTCGCAGGCTCTGGCGAAGGCTTCCGTCTTCCTCCTGCGACCGATGCACTTCCTGAGCGGGGCGAGAAAATCCCTCTTGAATGTGGAGAATCCGGATTCTGCGTTGGATCTGGTGTGGTACTCCCTCAACCACTCTTGCGGATTTTCAATAAAGTCGAGCAACATCTCGGTCCATGCCCACGAGCCTTTCCTCTTCAGGGTGATTCCTTCTTTCGGGTGGATGCGGGGTGTCTCCCCGTGATCTTCCACCAAGTCGCAGTTGTCCCTAGAGAGGTACGCCGAATCCATGCTCACTAAGTCGATTTGAACGTACCTGTCCGCGGTTTCCTCGAGCAGGGGTTCGAAGAAGGGGGATTCGTGGGCGTGAGGGTTGTCGGGGAACTCGACGCTCGACAGGAATTGGTAGGTGGCTCCGACCATCGCAATCATTTTCGTGAATTTTTCCGACCCTCCATCGCCCGGGTCCTTCTCCTTTTCCCAGTTGTTCTTAATCGAGTTCGGTATCCCGGTTCCGTCCGGGGAAAACTCGGACTCCTCGTCCTCGACCGGCTCCTGACTCATCTCGAAGACCTCCCTCAGGATCATCGCCACGTCGGGATCGTCGTAAGCCCTCTCAAGGGTCTTGTAGGAGTAAGCTTCTTCAATCCCGAGCTTTTCCTTGAACAGGTCCACGAAACCCGCCGCTACACGGTTAGAAACGTCAAAATACTGCTGCAGGAGGACGCCTTTCGCCAAATC
>CAYNPN010000067.1:0-9686 GCA_964399085.1 Hadarchaeota archaeon (SeqCode)
AAGTCGGCGAGCGGAGGAGAACCCTCGAAAATGGCTATGAAGAGTCGGTGGCTCTCCACGCCACTTCCACCGGTAACACCTGAATCTCGGATTGGAAGGGTGCGAATGGGTGGAAGCCCCTTCCTAATCGGAGATTAGGAAGGGGAGGATGTCACATCATAACACCAAATCAAGGGAAGGAAAAATAGGGTTTCTTTTAGGTTACTGGAAGTCCTAGCTACTCTATCACTTTTTGTTATGGGTGTAACAAAATTTTTCTGAAATAAACTAATTTTTGACAGAAAATGAACTATGTGTAGATGCTATTTTCCTCTGAATAATGGAAGTTCATCTAGATATATGAGATCTTTCGAATAGTTTTCGCCTTCAAGCCAGATCGCGGCCCTGCAGGCTACTTTCCCATTCAAACGATTTGTAAACTCTTCGAGAGTGTCTATAGTTTTCCCGGTGGAAACTACATCGTCTATAAGGCAAACTCTCCGTCCCTCAATCTTTTCCTGATTCGCTCTATCCAGTACCAAATCTTGCTCCCCTTCAGTAGTTATGGATTTCATTTTCGTCCCGATGGGTTCCTCCATGTAGTCTTTCTTACTCTTCCTTGCGACAGCTATTTTTTCATGACCCAGGTTTTTGGCTACCTCATATACGAATGGCAGAGCTTTGGCCTCTGCGGTGAATAGGACTTCCGGATTCTTACCTGATTTTTTTATCTTTTCTGCGAGTTCTTCACCTACCCTTTTTGTAAACTCAATATCGCATCCAAGGACTAAGTCGTGATTGGAGGCTATGTAAAGATCTTCGGAAACTCTTCTTACCGGTAGTTTCCTTTTCAAACCGCAGATTTCGATTTCGTAAAAATCCCGTCCATCATAAGGTAATTCTAAGACCATCCGACTCTCCCGAGTTCCTTTTTAGTAATTGTGTTCGATCAACCGATTCTTGGAAGCCCAGTTAGATTTAACCTGAGGCCTGAGGACATATCGATATTTCGTCCTTGTTTTTAATCTGTGTGTGGAGCCCCTTTATCTGCTTGACCGATCGGCCATTGAGCTTGATATTGAATTCTTCCTTGAGATTTCCCGTCCTTGGGTCGAGGATAGTCTCGACCAGGTTTGGACTCCTCCTGCTCAACTTTATCAGTAGGGTGTCGATGGTCTCTTGTTCTTTAATAGGAATTTTGATTTTGTTGGAGGTAGTTTTTTCCTGGAGACTACCCCGGACCATCACTTTGACGATAATTGGACTTCACCTCTTCTCCTAATGTAGCAAGGATCCTAATTTTCCTTAACTCTAGTCTTTTCTATATATCGTCTATTTAGATAAAATTTGGGAAGGAATGGAAAAATTTTTTCAGAAGCCGGTGGAACCCAAAATATAAATATTTATTTAAAAGAAACCTTCGAACCCAAGAGTGTTGGAGGATATTAACCAATGAAAGTTGCGTTAGCATTTTCCGGAGGTTTGGACACTTCCGTCTGCTTGAGGATATTGCAGGATGATTACGACGCGGAGGTATTGACCGTTGCGGCAAACGTTGGACAGGATCCGGAGAAACTGAAAAGAATAGAGGAAAAGGCCAAGGACCTAGGCTCGATTAAGCACTTCGGAACGGATCTAACGGAGGAATTCGTCGAAGATTATATCCACCCGAGCATCAAAGCAAATGGAAATTACGAAGGGTACCCACTCTCTACCGCACTGGCTAGATACCCAATTGCTGCCCATCTGGCGGAAATAGCAGAGAAAGAAAATTGTGATGCAGCCGCCCATGGTTGTACGGGAAAGGGAAATGACCAGTTCCGCTTCGATACTACGATATCCTTGTTGACTCCGGATCTGGATATTATCGCCCCGGTTAGAGAGAAAAATCTGGATAGGAATTGGGAAATTCAGTACGCCAAGGATAACGACATACCGATTCCCGTGGATGTGGACGAGCCCTACAGTATAGACGAGAATATTTGGGGAAGGTCCATCGAGGGTGGAGACCTCGAGGATCCGGAGAATGAACCCCCCGAGGAGATTTATGATTGGACTCGATCACCTTCCAAAGCTCCGAGCGAATCCAAGACCCTGGAGATAGAATTCAGGGAAGGAGTTCCGGTATCCATTAATGGAGAAGAGAAAGGGAAGATATCGATGATTGAGGATCTCAATGAGATGGTCGGTGAGTATGGAGTCGGGCGAATAGATATAATCGAGGATCGTACTTTGGGACTCAAGTCCAGGGAAAATTACGAAGCCCCGGCCGCCGCGCTTCTACTTCAGGCCCATCAGGCCCTCGAACAGTTAGTCCTGACTCGCGACGAGATAAAATTCAAGGAATCTGTGGATAGCCTCTGGTCGGATTTAGTATATCGTGGCCTCTGGTTTGATCCGCTGAGGGAGGATCTAGACGGATTCATCAACAAGACGCAAGAACGCTTGACGGGAAAGGTCAAGGTAAAGCTTGAGCCTGGAAGCGCCAAGGTAGTCTCCAGAGAGTCGCCCTATAGTCTCCACGAGCCGGAAATGGTTTCCTACGAGGAGTACGGCTTCGATCAAAGGGAGTCTACGGGCGCCATCAAGTTCCAGGCCCTTCAAGGGAAAATCTTTCGGAAAAGAAAGAAGGACTGATTGTTTTGCTCCGTGATGGAAGGTTTGAGGGGTCGATGGATTCGGACGCGGCTGAATATTCGACCTCTCTAAAAGAGGATTTGAGAATCTTCAAGGCAGTCGTTTTCATAAACATGGCACATGTCCGCATGCTTCAGAGAGAGGAAATTATCGACGAACAGAGTGGGGATAAAATTCTGAATGCCCTTTCCGATCTTGCGGAGGAAGGAGTCGATGCTTTGGACTTACGCCCCGAAGTAGAAGATATTCATATGGCTGTGGAAGAATTCGTGGAAAAGAAAATTGGAGAGGAAATTACGGGTAAGCTTCACACGGCCAAAAGTAGGAATGACCAGGTCTCGGCCGCAATTAGGATAGTCCTGAGGGAAGAGTTGTTGGAGATTCAGGAGATAACACTGGAATTCATTGAAAATTTAGTCGCCCTTGCGCAAAATCACACCGAACTGATAATGCCCGGATATACACATTTGCAGGTCGCCGAGCCTACCACCTTCGGTCATTATTTGAGCTCCTATGCGGAGATTTTCCTACGCGACGTTGAGAGGCTGGGGAGGTCCTTCGAAAAAACCAATATGTCTCCGCTCGGAGCATGCGCATTGGCCGGCACGAGTTTCCCCATCGATAGAGAGCTGACCGGGGAACTTCTTGGTTTCGATGGAGTAGTTGAAAATACCATCGATGCGGCCGGTTCCCGAGATTTCGCTCTCCAAGCCATGTCCGATCTCGCTATCCTAATGACAAATTTGAGCAGACTCATGGAGGATCTGATTATATGGAGTTCTGCCGAGTTCGACGTGATAGAGATCCCGGACGAGTTTTCCTCCACGAGTAGTATAATGCCCCAGAAAAAGAATCCGGATGTTGCCGAGCTGGCGAGATCAAAATCGGGCACCGTGATTGGGGATTTAACAAGCGCCCTCACAATAATGAAGTCTCTTCCTCAGGCTTATAATTTGGATCTCCAAGAGCTTACGCCTCATCTCTGGGATACCGTGGATCAAACCGGGAAGAGCTTGAATGTAATAAAGGAGTTAGTAGCAGGTTTAGAGCCCAATCCGGAGAAGATGGAGAAGAATGCGGAAAATGGTTTCGCGGCTTCCACTGAGCTGGCGAATACGCTTGTTCGTGAGGCTAAAATTCCTTTCAGAAAAGCCCATCAAATCGTTGGACAGTTGTCCGCCAAAGCCCTCAAGGAGGGAAAAATGCTGGAGGATTTGACTTTGGATGATTTGAAGGAAGTGAGCGAGGAGATTACAGGAGAAGAAGTCGATATTTCGGAGGAGAAATTCAAAGAGTCACTTAACCTAGAGAAATGTGTTGAAAGTAGGGATCATGTAGGAGGACCTTCGTCGGAGGCGACGGAAGAAATGTTATCTAAGTTGGACAAAAAATTGGATGAACTTGGAAAGCTGGTTGAGGAAAGGAAAAATTCTCTTCCAGAGAGAAAAGAAGATATAATCGAAGGATAAATTGGTGATACCATGACTTTGAAAGTCTCTATTGTGGGAGCTTCGGGATATACTGGTGGAGAACTTCTGAGAATTTTGATAAATCATCCAGAAGCTGAGGTTTTAGATACCTACGGCAAGACCAGTACTGGAGAGAAAATTTCCGATCTACATCCTCACCTATCAGGACTAGCTGATTTCACCGTCCAGTCCCCAGACTATCCTGAAATAGGAAAAAATTCCGACATCGTATTTACCGCCACTCCCCACGGCACGCCGATGAATTTCGTTCCTACTCTTTTAGATAATGGGGCGAAAGTAGTCGATTTGAGCGCCGACTACCGTCTCGACGATGTCGAAGTTTATGAGGAATATTATGAAAAGCATGAGAGTCCCGAGCTGGAGGCCGTCTACGGTTTACCGGAATTATATCGTGACGATATTAAGGATGCGGATTTGGTGGCTAACCCCGGATGTTATCCAACGGCGGCAATTTTAAGCCTCGCCCCTTTGCTGGCAAATTCTTCGATTGAACTCGATCCCATCTTCATAGATTCCAAGAGCGGTACATCGGGCGCCGGCGCGAGTCCAAGCCAAAAGCTACACCATCCGACTTGCGCGGAGAATTTGAGAGCTTATAACGTTACGGGTCACAGGCATTCACCAGAGATAAAGCAAGAAGCTACCAAGCTTGCCGGAGGTGAGGCCAAGACATACTTCACCCCCCATCTAATTCCCATCACTCGCGGAATTCTGAATACCTCACATGTTATTTTGAGGGAGGAAAAAAGTGAGGATAGATTACTTACTATCTTCGGAGATTTTTATGAGGGGGAACCCTTTGTACGTGTTAACAAGGATTTACCACAAACCAATGCCGTAAAAGGCTCAAATTACTGCGATATAAGCGTTAGACCCTCGAAGGGGGAAAAGAGGGCAGTAATAGTTTCCGTCATCGATAATCTGGTCAAAGGCGCTTCCGGCCTGGCAATTCAAAATATGAATATTATGTTTGGTCTGAAGGAGGAGGCCGGATTAAAGGACGTAGGCCTACGCCCTTAGAAGGTCCATCTTTTAAAAGAAGAAAGTAGGATAAGAAATTGTTAATTTCTTAAATTTAGTTGGATTAATAAAGGAAACCGAAAATATAAACGTTAAAATATGCGGAATTGAAAAACCCCATAAGTTGTTCATTCCCCTAAAGATATGTGATGAAGATGATTTCAGAAGTCAAAGGTGGATTAACAGCCGTACCCGGCTTCCGTGCTGCAGGAGTAGATGCAGGAATAGGGGAAGAGGGATTGGATCTTCTCCTCCTGTTGAGCGATAAGGGACCGGTGCCCGCTACAGGCCTGTTTACTTCCAATTTGGTTAAGGCCGCCCCCGTCGAGGTCTCGAAAAAGAGTTTGGAAGACCAGAAATTGGGCGGAATAGTCGCAAACAGCGGATGTGCCAATGCGTTTACCAACCGAGAGGGGATTCGCAGAGCAAGACAAATGACGGAATACGCCGCGGAAGCTCTGGATTTGAAACCCGAGGATATTGGAGTGGCCTCGACCGGTCTAATCGGAGCTCAGCTACCCATCGATAAGGTCGAAAAAGGGATTGAAAAAGCCGAGGAGGAGTTATCCAATAGCTGGGAGGCCGGCACCGATGCGGCAAAGGCGCTTATGACCACTGATACCCATCCAAAGGAGTGTGCCGTAAGGGTAGAGTTGGAGGATGGCAGGGAGGTTACGATAGGTGGAGTTGCAAAAGGAGCCGGAATGATTCATCCTGATTTACATGCAACGATGCTGTCGATAATTTTGACCGATGCCGATATAACTTCTGCAGGTCTAAGGGAATCGCTTCGGAGGGCAGTCGATAATAGCTTCAATATGGTGTCCATTGATAAAGATACCAGCACTAATGACACCGTTTTTGCCCTAGCGAATGGAATATCGGAAAATGAACGCATCACCAAAAAGGATCCGAGCTCGAATTTTCAGAAAGGGGTAGATTACGTCACCAGAGAGCTTGCCAAAATGGTAGCCAAAGATGGAGAGGGGTCGACCCATTTGATAGAGGTCCGAGTGGAGGGTGCTGAAAGCAAAGAAGAGGCAAGGAAAGCGGCCCGCGCAGTTGTAGGTTCGAACTTAGTTAAAACTTCGATTTATGGAGGAGACCCAAACTTTGGGAGGATAGTTGCGGCTTTGGGTTATTCGGGAGCCAATTTCTCTCCCTCTAGGATAAGCATCAGCCTGATAGGAGAGGAAAAGGAAGCCCCTCTGGTTCTCAAGGGAGAACCTCTGCCGGACGACTCCTTTGATGAGGCGGAGAAGGTGATGGAGGAAGAAGATATTCAAATATATATAGACCTGGCAGAAGGAGATGAGTCCGCGGTCTCCTGGGGATGCGATTTGACGGAGGAATATGTAGATATCAATTCGAGGTATTTCCGATCTGAGAAATTTCTCTAGTGAATCGCATTCTTTAAAAACCCATAAGTTTATCCCAAAATAGATAGAGGAGTTAGATATGGAAGAACGTACATCGTTATTGTTAGAAGCCCTTCCCTATATCCAGGAATTCCATGGAAAGGTCCTAGTCATTAAGCTTGGTGGTGCTCTGCTTGAAGAGGAGGAAATAAGAGATTCGATTTATCGAGATATAGTCCTTCTGAATTATGTGGGGATGAAACCAGTGGTCGTTCATGGGGGAGGATCGGAAATTTCCAGAGAAATGAGAAAGGAGGGTAAAAAACCCGAATTCGTGGAGGGCCTCCGTGTGACCGACGAGGAGACTATTGAGATTCTACACAAGTCGCTAGGCGGCAAAATTAACAAGGAAATCGTATTAGGGCTAAAGAAGCATGGTGCTTCCGCTTTAGGAATTTCCGGAATAGATGGGGGACTAATAGAGGCCGAAAAAATAGAACAGGAGAAAGGCGAATTGGGATTTGTGGGAGAGATAAAGAGCATGAATCCGGAAATAATCGAATACCTCCTCGATGAAGATTATATTCCAGTTATTGCTCCAATCGGAGTTGAAAGAGGGACAAGCCTAAATTTAAATGCTGATACCGTGTCGTCCGAATTGGCTATTTCGTTGAGCGCAGAAAAGCTTATTCTCATGACGGACGTACCTGGAATCCTTGAAGACCCGGAGCGCGAAGATTCGCTTATTTCTAAGCTTACCCTTGAAGAGACGCAGGATATTATTGAGGAGAAAGCTGTCGTCGAGGGAATGATTCCTAAGGTAAAGGCTTGCCTTAAATGTGTAAGTGAGGGGGTAAATAGAGCACATATAATAAATGGAAAAACTCCCCATACTTTGCTGTTGGAACTCCTCACCGACAGCGGTATAGGAACAATGATAGAGAGAGGTTAGCGCATGGATTATTCCGAGATGGAGAAAGAATACATTGCTAATACATATACCCGAGAGCCTTTGACTATCTCCGAAGGTAAAGGCATGAAAGTCAAAGATGAGGACGGAAATGAATATCTCGACTTCGTCGCAGGTTTGGCAGTCTGTAGTCTTGGTCATTCCAATCCCTCGGTTGCCGAGAGACTATCGAAACAATCCAAGAAACTCGTTCACGTTTCCAATTTATACGGAATTAGGGAACAGGCGGAGTTGGGGAAAAAATTAGCAGGAATTACTCCCGATGGAATTAGTAAATTCTTTTTCTGCAATTCTGGAACCGAGGCGGTGGAGGCAGCCCTCAAACTAGCGGTCAAGCATACAGGGAGGGATAAAATACTTGCACTTGAGAAATCTTTCCATGGTAGGACTTCGGCCTCTGTAGGGGTAACATGGAAGAATGAATATAAGGACTCCTTCAAACCACTAATATCTTCTTCAACCTATAGTTTCACACCGCTGAATGATTTGGAAGAGGCCAAGAAAAATATAGATGAAAATACTGCAGCTTTCATTGCAGAACCCGTTCAGGGAGAGGGCGGTGTAAACGTTCTATCAGAGGAATTTGTAGAGGGAGTGAGAGAGATTTGCGACGAGAATGGAACCCTTTATATTTCTGATGAAGTTCAGGCGGGTATGTGCAGGACAGGAAAATGGTTCGCCTGCCAACATTGGGATCTAAAACCGGATATAATAACAATGGCGAAAGCTCTCGGCAATGGTTTCCCGGTTGGCGCTATGGGTGCGAAAAAAGAAGTTATGGATTCCTTCCAGCCTGGAGACCATGCATCCACGTTCGGAGGAAATCCACTCGCATGCTCGGTCGCGAAGACTGTAGTAGAGACCATGCAAGAGGAAGACATTCCGGGTCACGTGAGGGAGGTTGGAGGATACTTCAAGGGCAAGTTAAAGGAACTTTCTAATGATTATGAAATGATACAGGAAGTTAGGGGGCGGGGCCTGATGCTTGCGATTGTTCTGGATGGTGAGGAGAAGGCGGAAGAGGCACTCAAAGACGCCCGAAAAGATGGATTTCTTATTAACTGTACTTCGGGCAATGTGTTGAGATTCGTCCCACCACTTATAGTCGAGAAAAAACATGTGGATAAGCTCATAAAAGAACTGGATGAAATATTGGGTGAAGGGTAGGATAATGGAAGTTAAACACTTCACTTCCGTTCAGGATCTCAATAAAGACGAGCTGATGAGAGTTCTGGAAAAATCGGAAAGCCTCAAGGATAAGCTGGATAAAGAGGAACCTCACGAATATCTCTATGGCAAGACTTTGGCAATGATTTTTGCCAAGCCCTCAACCAGGACCAGGGTAAGCTTTGAAACGGGGATGACCCAACTTGGTGGCCATGCGATTTACCTTGGCTGGGATACTCTGCAACTCGGGCGCGGAGAGACCATTTCTGATACCGCGAAGACCTTGTCGGGATATATAGACGTAATAATGGCCAGAATTTACGATCATGAAGATCTTCTGGAGCTGGCCAGAAATTCAGATGTGCCGGTCATCAACGGGCTTACGGATTTTCTCCATCCCTGTCAGGCCGTTGCCGACCTGTTCACGATTTGGGAGATAAAGAAAGGATTGGCCGGATTAAAACTGGCTTATATTGGAGATGGAAACAACGTTTGTCACTCCCTACTTCTAGGATCTTCCAAAGTTGGCATGGATATGTCAGTTGCTAATCCTTCCGGATATGAACCTGAAGAGAAAATAGTGGAGGACGCCAGGATATCTGCCTCTCAGACGCAGGCCGAAATAGAAGTATCGAATGATCCCGAGAAAGCGGTCGAGAACGCCGACGTTATTTATACTGATGTGATAGCTTCCATGGGTCAAGAGGATGAAAGGGAAAAAAGATTGAGAGATTTTGAGGGATATCAGGTCGATGAAGAGCTCATGGAAAAAGCCAAATCCGACGCAATCTTCATGCACTGCTTACCTGCTCATAGAGGTGAGGAAGTTAGTGCGGAGGTAATAGATGGTCCAGACTCGGTAGTTTTCCAGCAAGCCCAAAATAGAATGCATACAGAAAAAGCGATTTTGATTTCCCTGCTTGGTTACTAATATCTCCATGACAAAGTGAGAACTTCTTTTTAACTTTTGATGCTGAGAAGTCCATTCTGAAACAATAAAAACATTATCTTTTGTATCGGAGAAGCCACCTTCCAAACCGGAGGTTTGGTGGGTGATGAATCCGA
>CAYNPN010000068.1:0-9456 GCA_964399085.1 Hadarchaeota archaeon (SeqCode)
AAGTCGGCGAGGTAGGTGGTAACCTATGCTAAAACGGTCGGAAGCACCTTCCAAATCGCCAGATTTGGTAGGTGAGGATGTCACCATGGGCCAACTCGTGACTTAGGATTCCTTCCAGCTCCTCCGCGGAGAGCATTTCCTTCGCCCCTTTGGTTACGGCCACCACGGAATTTGAGGGACTCCTACCGGTAGCGAAGGCGTTCGGAGATTCTTCGTCGACGATTGCCAGTTTCGGCTTGGGTAGGTCGGCCTTGGATGCTAGCCTACCTACCATATCGTGCAGTTCGGGTTCGTCCGCCTCACTTACTATTTCGGCGCCGTACATTTTCAGAACCCACTTATGAGAATACCAGTAGGAAACGAAGTTGAGACCGATGGCTACTACGAAAGCGAAACCTACCGTATAGACGATTGATATATTCAACCACCAACCGATGACATACCCAATACCCATCAGTAGAAGAGTTAGTGCCAATAGAAGGCCAAAGGTTCTAATTGCGTTTTCCATCTCCAATCCCCCTCACTCCATAATCTTGGGTGGATTCTTTTAAAAGTAACACGAAGCGGGCGAAAAGAAGTTTACTTATAAAAGCCTTGTAGAAATATATGTATGGGGACTGGACCAAGCATAACAATCTTAACAATCCACGTAAAAAAGGGATAGTAGTAAAATGGGGAATGAAACCTTAGACGATCTCGATAAAAAGATTCTTTCCATGATTAGCCAAGACAGCAACATAAGTTATTCGGACCTTGCTGATAAAGTAGATGTAAGCAGGAACACCGTCTATCGGAGGGTAAAGGACCTTAAAAGTTCGGGGATAATAAAGGGAGATTTCATAAACAATACAACTGTCGACATCTCCAAATTCGAAAAACTGGACATCTCAACTTTATTATTTGCCGTTAAGCTCGATATTAGTTCTTTAGAAAAAACTTCTGAATTTCTCGAGAATCGGAACGAAGTAAAACTGGTATTAGAAACTCTGGGAGAATATGATATTATCGCCATCCTGGTATGTGAAAAGGGGAAGGAGAGAAATCTCATTTCCGAGTTAAGGGAAGATTTGAATAAAAATGAAATAAAAGTGGAAGACTATTCCGTCTTTTTAGCATCATCTCTCAAGAAGTTGGATTTAACTTTACCATTTTAGATTTTGCTCCATTGTACCTAAAAAAATCAGACCACTGGCCTCTCGAATATTTTATCGGTTATTACTTCGAATTGAGATATGGGATCAAAATCCTTTTTTATACAACCGTCTACCTCTAAATTCAGTGCATTGATAGCTACTTCTTCTTCACTATCCTGGGAGATCAATATGAAGGGGGTATTATCGTTCTCATTTCTCAAGGTTTCTAGTAATTCAAGGCCGTTCATTTTGGGCATTTCATAGTCGGATACCACGCAATCAAATTTTATATTTTTTAATTTTTTGAGGGCGTCTCTAGGATCTGTCGTTGTCACTACTTCGATACCCTCGTTTTCCTTTTCCCAAATAGTTTTATTCCTTTCCAAAAGTTCCGATTCATTGCCAACTAAAAGAATTTTTATTTTCATTTTTAACCTCTCAAGTTTCCAGTCAATTTATAACCCTCGTATACTTCATGCTTTCTGCAAGTGCATGACAAATTTTGCTCCTCCTAAATCGGAATCCTCAACCTCGACGTTTCCACCGTATCTCTCTGTAATTCTTTTTACCAGATTTAGTCCAAGACCAGTTCCGGCGTTCTCCCCGCTTCTGAATCCTTGATCGAATATCTTTTCTTTTTCCTCATCGGGGATTCCCTTTCCATCATCCTCCAGGGTAATTATCGCCTCTTCATCGGTTTCTTGGGTTTTAACTTTGATTAAGCTCCCTTCAGAATGCTGAATCGAATTTTCAACCATATTGGAAAAAATTTCTTCCAATAAAGGATTTGCTAGAACTGTAAGATCACATTCCTCATATTCAATATCTATACCCATTTCGACAGCCTCGGATTTATTCTTTTTAATCGCCTCTTTAATGGTCGAATTTAGAGGGGTCTTTTCTAATTTTCTCTTACCTAATTTACTGAGTGTACTGACTTTCTCTATTAATTCCAAGCTTTCCTGGGAGGCCTTCAATGACTTACTTACGTATTCCTGCTGTTCTTCAGTTAGACCCATTTGCTTGAGAATATCCTGATAACCTTCCATAACTGAAATTTTATTTCTCAAGTCATGTCTAAGTAGGGAGAAAAGAAATTCCTGCTCCTCTTCGGCCTGAACTCTTCTTGTAATATCTTGAGCGTTATATTGGATCTCCACCACCTCTCCGTCTTCTATGATGGGTCTTCCTCTTGCAATTATATAGGCGGTAGAACCATCCTTTCTTTCCCCTTTCAATTCGTAACGTGGATTTTCGCCATTCAGGATTTCTTTCCAAAATTCGATGTACTTTTCTTCGTCATCCGGATGTGCAATCTTCAAAATACTTTCCCCGACGAGTTCGTCCTTTGAATATCCGGAATACTCTTCAATTCTTTTGTTGACTCTCTCCACATATCCATCCTTATCAGTAGTAATAATTAGCTCGTTTGCTCCCTCGAAAAGGTCCTCATATCTCTCCTTCTCCCTTTTGGCCTGCCTCTCAGCTTCGATTCTATCCGTTATATCTTCTGCGTTGAACTGTATCTCCACGACTTCCCCATCTTCCTTAATAGGGGTACCCCCTCCAGTCACATATATTGGTTCTCCATTCTCCGAAAGCATTTTAAGCTCATATCTAACTTCATTACCATTCGCTAATTTCTCCCAGGACCTCATACCTTTCTCGCGGTCTTCCGGATGTATTATATCCTTCAGAGGTTCTCCCTTCAAATCCTCCTCGGAATAGCCTAGAACTTTTTCAACCCACTCGTTCACTCGGCGAATATATCCCATCTTGTTCGTCGTTATAATCAGATGATTGGCTCCCCTGAACAATTTCTCAAATCTCTCCCCCTCCTTCCTGGCTCTTTCCTCTGCTTCCTTCAGATTCGTGATGTCCTGTCCATTGTACTGTATTTCCACGACTTCGCCGTCCTCCATGATGGGTCTTCCACCGGCCTTCATCCATCGAATCTCGCCGTCCTTGGCTTCTATCCTTACTACCATCTCTTCGAATTCTCCCTTAACGACCCGCTTCCATATTTCAATAAATTCCTCTTTATCCTCCTCATAGGCAAAGCTCAGGATATTTTCCCCCTTCACCTCCTTCTCGGAATAGCCGGTCATTTCCTCAGCCTTCTTATTCATCCTTTTAATATTGCCCTCTGGGTCGGTCGTGACGATGAGTTCGTTTGCCTCCTCGAAGAGGTTTTCAAATCTTTCCTTAGTCTTTCTGAGTTTTTCCTTCGATCTTTTTCTTTCCGTGATATCTCTAGCTATGCCTAGGACTCCAACAACTTCTCCATTTTCCTCAAATAAAGTATGATTCACTTCGCCGATTCTGGTTTCACCTGATTTTGTCTCAACCTTTATTGTAAAAGAGGGAACATCCTTACCATCTAGGATTTTACCCAGATTCTCGGTTATTTTTTCCCGAGTATCTTCTATGAGAATATCGAGATTTTCGACTTTTTTCCCGACTATCTCTTCTTTTTCATACCCAATCACATCACATAAAGCTTCATTAACTTCTACCAAAACTCCTTCAGGGTCCATCAGAAATGCAGGGTCCGGATTTAATTCAAATAACTGTCTAAATCTTTTCTCGCTAGTCCTTAGGGCTTTTTCCCACTTCTTACGCTCGGTTACATCGCGGCCTATCGCCAAAACCCCACTAGTTTCACCATTTTCTTCCAATAAGTCTGCATTTACTTCGATACATACGGGTTCCCCGGAGTTTAGAGTTAATTCTACAGTGTAAGGATCAACATCTTTTCCTCTTATCCTCCTTTCGAAATTTTTCAGAGCCCTCTCCATACTTTCCTCTTCGATTAAATCAAAATCCCGAAAGTGCTTGCCTACTAACTCGTCCTCTTCCAAATTAACAAGAGTACAAAGTTCCTCGTTAACATTCACAAATTTCCCATCTGTATCAAGTATAAATGCAGGATCGGGATTTGATTCAAAAAATGTTTTGAATCTTTCTTTACTTTTATCAAGTTCTTTTTTGACTTCCTTCAGTTCCGAAATATCCTGAGCATTATACAGAATTTCTACAATCTCATCATTCTCTCTTATAGGTGTTCCGGTAACATTCATATGAATTACTTCATCATCTTTTGTAACCCCTCTAATCGTGTAACGAGGATTTTCTCCGTCCAAAATCCTCTCCCAAAACTCAATGTATTCGTCCCGGTCGTCCGAATCAGCTATTTTTAGAATACTTTCGCCTTTCAATTCCTCCCGGGAATAACCCGAGACTTCCTCCACGCGCTTATTGATCCTTTTTATATAACCATCTTTATCGGTGGTAATTATCATCTCGTTGGCTTCTTCGAATAACTTTTCGAAGATGTTTCTGAATTCCTCTGGGATATCTTGCTGGTAATTCCCTTCCGGTGTAAATACCAATAAGTTTAGAATCCTTTCTATGATCATAATAACGGATAATTATTTGTTGGTAATATACCTTGTAATTAACTATTTTTAAAGAAAGTGCCATATTCTGTAGGCGATGATAGGGTTTTTAAAAACGATGTTACGCGATGTAAAGAAACAGAGTCTTTTTAATATGTTTCTTGTGATTTTTCAACAATGCTGTAAATAATGGTATTTTGATGGGGCGCCAGATACGGATTCCGGAGGACGAGAGGGTGTATATTTTCTGTGGTAGCGGATTGAGGTCCATGGTTGTCGCCAGCCTGCTCAAACGAGAGGGTTTGAATAACTTGGTAGTTGTCAGAGGGGGTACTTCGGCTTGGAATTCCGTTTCGTGTCCTCTCGAATAGGTTAAATTTGGGAAATCCAAGGATATTCATGGAAATAAAGACGATGGTTCAAACAAGAAGGTGGTGAACTCGTATTTTTGACTGTCACTGGCACCCCACTATGCTTGAAGAGGGAGAGAGGAAACGGAGGCTAGAAGAGGCTCGGGAGGTGGGAATCTCGGGGATAGTCGCCGTGCTCTTGGATTTAGAATCTACCAAATCCTTAGCTAATCCCCTTATTTTGGAGCGTGAGGTCCTCGTATACCAAATGTGGAATAGTGAAGGTACCTTTCAACCGGATGAAAAAATCGGCAAATTTTTTAGCTCAAAAATCGGCAAATTTGACCCTCGACCGACATGAACCATCGGTCGCTTGGAAGAAATCAAAATTCCGCTGTCCACCTATGCCCTCTCTAAGTGGACGTCGAATCGTGCCCCGCCGAGGTCCGAGTCCTTGATCTCTATACTTCCGTCGTAGATCTCGACCAATTTTTTTACCAGGAACATCCCCAGCCCCGTTCCTCTCTTTTCCGCGGTGGTGAATCCCTTCTCGAAGATCTTTTCCCTATTTTCCTCCGGGACGCCCCTTCCGTCGTCCTCGACGATGCAGACCATTTCTCCATCCGATGACTGATTCGTAACTCTTACCTTTTCCCCTCCCGAGTGCTGGGCTGCGTTCTCCAAGATGTTTGAAAATACCTCGTTTAAGAGAGGTCCGCCCTCCACCTTACAGCCATCCACGGGACATTGCATTTTGTTCAGGAACTCCATTTCCGGGTCCACGGATTTGGCTTTTTTCACGGCTTCGTTTATTACGGGCTCCAGATCGATTTCCTTGATCTCCTCCTCTTCGGCTTCCTTGAGGGTCCTCACCTTGTCGATTATCTCGAGCGCCTCGTTCGTCCCTTGTAGGGCTTTGGAAAGGTGATCTTCCACTTCGTCCGAGAGGTCGTGTTTCCGGGCGAGGTCCAGATAGCCCTGGACCACCTGAGCCTTGTTCCTCACGTCGTGCCTGAGAAGCGAGTGCAGCAGGTCCTGTCTCTCCCGCGCCTTCTTCAGCTGGGTGATATCCTGGGAGTTATACTGCATTTCCACGACTTCGCCGTCCTCCTTGATTACCCTTCCACCGGTCTTGAGCCATATGGTTTCCCCGTCCTTTTTGATACCCTTGAGCACTCTGGACGCCTCCCCCTTACCCCCCATCAATTCCTTGTAGAATCCGATCCAACTTTCCTTGTCATCCGGGTGAGCCAGCGCGATGATGTTCGTGCCGATGGCTTCCTCCTCGGTATATCCATAGAAGTCCAAACCATTCTCGTTGACCCTTTTTACTTTCCCTTCCAGATCGGTCGTCGCGACGAGGTCGTTCGACCCCTTGAACAATTTTTCGAACCTTTTCCTTTCACGGTTCGCCTCTTCCTCCGCCTCCTTCAGCTTCGTGATGTCCTGACCGGTGTACTGGATTTCCACCACCTCACCATCCCTGAAGATTGCGCTTCCGCCGACCTTCAACCAGCGCGTATCCTCCCCCTTGGTCTTGATTCTAACCACGATATTCTCCAGTTCCCCCTCAAGCACGCGGTTCCAAGCCTCCACAAATTTATCTTCGTCGTCGGGATGAGCTAATTTTAAAATATTCTCGCCGACCAGCTCGTTTTTGGAATATCCGGTCAGCCCGCTCGCTCTTTTGTTGACTTTCTTTATATACCCCTCCGAGTCGGTGGTCGCGATGAGAATATTCGCCTCCTCGAACAACTCCTCGTACCGCGTTTTGGCTCTCTCGAGCTCCTGCTCCAGAGTCACTTCATCATTATTTATTTCCATTGCCATAACATAAACAGCTCCCGAATTAAACTTTTTACTCCCCTTGATAAATTATTTATATATAATAATGCTTGTAATTACCTATTTTTAAAGAAAATAGGATATTCTGTAGGCGATGATAGGGTTTTTAAAAACGATGTTACGCGATGTAAAGAAACAGAGTCTTTTTAATATGTTTCTTGTGATTTTCAGCCCAGATAAGGGTAATAAACTACCTTGAGTTCTTTGTATCCACTATTCCTTATCTAAATAATCATCCAACCAATCTATCGATCCGGGAGCCAAAGAGATCTCTCCTTCAATAGCCTTCTTAAATCTTTCAACAGCTTCAGATACGCCGATATCGGTGGTATCAATTTCATATACTTTCTCCTCTCCCAGTTCCTGAACTGCCTCCCCCAAAACTACCCCTAGTGCTTCCGAATCCAAGTTATCTTGAAGCTTCTCTCCCGAATACCCTCTTTCCTTCAACCGTTTTTCAAGCTCGTTTGGATGAGTCCTAAGAACTACAGCTTCGGTAACATTCTCTTGTGGCAGGAAATGAGAAAGTAACCCGTCGACTACCAAATCTTGTTCGGACTGTTCTACGATATCAGTAAACACCTCGCGTATATCCTCCGGTTCCACTTCCTTCGTACCATCTGACGCCAACTCGTAGATACCTTCTCTTTCGATTACCTCGTTTAAATCGATTAATCTACATCCTAATTCTTTAGATAACTGTTCAGCGAATGCGCTTTTTCCCGTCCCTGGGCTCCCACTGACTACTATCACTTTTCGGTTCATTCTATCACAAGTTTATCACAGGTATACATTCCGGTTTTTTGGAATTAAATAAACGGGATGGAGAATTTCAATCAATCGATATAATAATTAATGAATATCGTCACACTATTGGGAAATCAATCAGTAGGAAGTGACACCCAAATCTTCCCCAAAGACTTCCTCATCCACTAGCTTTCTTTTCAGATATTTCCCGGATTCGGTCTTCGGTATCTGATCAAGAAAACCAATTGAATCGGGCCTCTTCGGCTCTTCCAAGTTCTCTCTAGCGAACTCGAGCAATTCCTCCTCTCCAATCTCGTCCTCATATTCCTTATTCAAAACTACAAAGGCCTTGATTTGGTTTCCACTAGTAGAAGGTGACGGCACCTCGATTACGGCTATATCGTCAACCGCCGAGTGGGTGAAGAACAACTCCTCTATTTCTCGGGGGTAAATCACCTGACCCTCGTATTCGATAATTTGGCTCTTACGATCTATCGGATAGGTATATCCGTCCCCATCTATGTAAGCCACATCGCCAGTCTTTAACCATTTCCTCCCTCCCGCTTCGAAAATCACTTCGTTCGTTTTGCCCGGTCTATTCCAATAATTTTTCATCACCTGTGGCCCGCTCACGACGAGTTCACCAGTATTATCGAAGGGGAGAAATTCCGGTTCATCCTCCTTCAAATCTATTATTCCATAAAGCGTGTTCGGATATCCGATTCCAACGGCCAAAACCCCCTTCTCTTCCCTATTATCCCGGAAGGGGGGAGTTAAATGAGTCACCGGAGACGCCTCCGACAAGCCATATCCATTGGAGATAATCACACCATGGATTTCCTTAAATTTCCTCACGGTTTCTTGAGGCAAAGGGGCGGCGCCAGATACAACCCACGTCAAAGAAGACAAATCGTATTCTTCAAATTTTGGATGATTGGTCATCATAAGGAACGTGGTAGGAACCCCTAGAAAAAGACTGCACTCATGTTTTTCAATAAGTCGCATCCATTCCTCGGCATCAAAATCAGTAGGAATAACGGTCCTTTCTCCCGCCACCACTCCGGTATTTACCTCGATTGTTTGCCCGTAGATATGGTACCAAGGTAATACGGAAAGTGCCGTGAGCCGCTCCACTCCGGCTTGATCGCAAACATAATCATGCCAAGCCATGCTTTGCATCGCATTTGCCTTTATGTTCCGGTGACTGAGAACGCATCCCTTTGGTCTCCCCGTTGTACCACCGGTGTACTGAAGCACTGCGGTATCTCCTTTCTCGATTTCAACATCCGGAGGTTCCGGTTCATAACTTTCGATCAAGTTCTCCAGATAATAGATATCAATACCTTCGATGGAAATGTCTTTCTCTTCGTTCCCTACAACTATAATCCTCTCAATTTCCAAATTCTCTCCAAAATCTGTTTCTTCGGGAGTCCCCCCGTCTTCAACTATATCTCTCAGGGTGGAGAAGTATTTATCGTGCAAAATTATGTTCTCGGCTTCGGAATCATTGAGCTGGTAACCGACCTCTCTCGTAGTATATAAAGGACTAATCCCGGTAGCTATCGCTGCAGCCCTCAGAACCCCATGATAGGAAATTAGCCACTCCGGGGAATTATCCATAAAAATTCCCACTATATCATTCTTTTCGATGCCGATATCTCGCAATGCTCTCGAAAGGCTGTAATACGAACTCCTGACCTCACTGTAGGTCGTCTCCTCGCCCTTATAGACGGAAAAGACCCTATCCGAATGTTTATCAAAACTCTCTTCTACGAGTTTGGCAAAATTTGTAGCGGGGATCCTTATTTCGGAAGGGAATCCTTCCGGATAACCGTCTTTCCAAACCTTTTTTTCTATATATTCAGGAATATCGCTCATTTTCATAAATAAAGGCTTCTTCAATGAAATTAAACTTTTCGTGAAAGGTAGAAAGGATTAACTTTTAGCGCCAAGAAGTCTCCTTCCTAATCTTTGATTAGGTGG
>CAYNPN010000069.1:0-9333 GCA_964399085.1 Hadarchaeota archaeon (SeqCode)
CTCCTTGCCGTAGATGTAGGGCAGAAATACCTCGCGGTGTCGGTGGCATCGCACAAAGATAGACCGAAATTTCGGGGCAGGGAGATCAGAGGAATTCGAAGACACTACAACTGGCTGCGGAAAAGGCTCGGGGAGAAGAAGCTGAAAGATGAAATAGCGAGACTTTCGGACAAGGAATCCCGAAAGGTAGACCAAAAACTACACGAAATAGCCAAAGAACTCGTGGAAGAAGCCGACCAAAACGATGAGTTGATAGTCGTCGGAAACCTTGAAGGATTGAGGGAAGATAGCGGCGATATGGGGGAGACGATGAACCGGATGATCGGCAACTTTCCCTACCACAAGTTCGCCAAATATCTCGAATATAAGGCAAACGAGAGGGGAATCCAGGTCTTGAAGATGAACGAGCACTACACGAGTCAGGAATGTAGCAGGTGCGGTGCGAAAGGCAAGAGACCGAACCAAGGAACTTTCAAGTGTCCCCGGTGCGGATACGAGGTTAATGCCGACTTCAACGGCGCCAAGAATATCTTCCAAAGGACAAAGGTGGCGTCGGGTAACATCCCCGGCGTCGGGGCTGTGAGTGAGCCAGCCCAGAACTCTTCCGATATGGTCTCCACCTCTGACTCGACAAGTGGAGAGACCGAGGAGGGAAGCCTCTTCCTAACGAGCGAGGCGAGTTAGGTGGAGGTAGTTCACTCCTTTTACCTTGATAGCTCCTCGGCCCTTTCGGCTGCTGCCCTGACGGCTTCTTCCAGAATCTCCTGAAACTCATTATCCTTCAAGACCTCAACGCCCTCAACTGTCGTTCCCTTTGGCGAACTCACCATATCCACAAACTCTTCCAATGTTTTATCGGATTGCAACGCTAGGTCGGCACTCCCCTTTACCGTTTGCGCGGCCAATTTTAGAGAATCCCTTTCGGAAAGCCCTAATTTTTCACCTGCCCTACTCATTGCTTCCATGAACAAAAAGACGAAGGCCGGTCCACTGCCACTGAGTCCTGTCACGGCATCCATTAGGCTCTCCTCTACTTCGGCAGTAACACCCATTGAGGACAGCACGTTATCGATGAGTTCCCTGTCCTCCTCGGTAGCTTTTGTGCCGAGCGTGAAAGCGGAGGCCATCTCGGAGACGCTGCCACAGATGTTAGGCATGACCCTTACGGTCCGCGCTTCAGTGAATTCTTCCAAATGTTCGGTGGATACGCCCGCCGCGAGAGAGACCAATAGCTTTTCCCCGGATAGCTCAAGTTCCTCCACTACTTCACCGGCCAGGCCGGGTTTCACGGCCAGGAAGACCACCTCCGATTCTTCCGAGGCCTCTTTATTGTCGGAGGTAGTTTTTACCCCTAATTTCTCCACTCCTTCGAGTTTTGCCTCGTCGGGGTCGCTCGCGATTATCTGTTCCGGTTCGAAGGTTTCGGAATTCACGAGTCCCCGGATGAATGAGCCGCCGAGGTTTCCACATCCAAGAACTGCAACTTTCATCTTATCATTTCCATTTAGGCTGGAGACAATAAATCTTCTACCACTGTTAGAAGTCGGAATAGTGCTGGTTGACTAGCCGCTTTTCGGTCTTGATACCGTTGATCTTTTCTACATCCCCCCGATCCAGTTCCCAACCGAAGACCCGGATGTTTTCCTTCAGGTGTTTCCTTGAACTGGCCTTTGGGATTACGATGGCACCCACCTGGATTCCCCATCTCAGGACTATTTGGGCAGGGGATTTCTCGTATTTCCGGGCCAATTCCCGAACGATCGGCTCGTCAAACGCTTTGGTCCTCGCCAGAGGAGCATATGATATGATTGAGACCTCCTGGTTCTTGCAAAATTCCTGGAGTTCCTCTTGATATAGTAAGGGATGGAATTCGACCTGGTTGACCGTGATAGGGATATCGGCGATTTCAATTGCCTCTTTGACCTGCGGTGCGGTGAAATTGCTGACCCCAATACTCCGGACCTTACCGTCGTCGTGGAGTTCTTCCATGGCCCGGATGGTTTCGGAGAGGGGGATAGATTCGTTCGGCCAGTGAATTAGATAGAGGTCGAGGTATGAGGTCCCGAGGCTTTCCAATGACGATTTGCAGGATTCTATCACGTCGTCGTGTCGCAGATTCGTTGGCCAGACCTTGGAAGTTATGAAGAGATTTTCCCTGTCATGATCCTCGATAACTTCGCCAATTACGCTTTCATTTCCGTACATTTCGGCCGTGTCTATGTGGTTATATCCTATTTCCAGGGCAGCTTCCACGGTTTCTGCGCATTCCCTCCCCCTTAGCTTCCAGGTTCCAAGCCCGATTTTCGGGATCTCGTTTCCGTCGGCGAGTTTTTTGACGGGTATCTTTTCTGACATCGTTTCTAACTACCGCATTTTCGAGTATAATCTTTTTTCAAAACTTAATTAACTGAGAAATTGGATATTTCTTATTTGAATAACAATGGGAGAAGTTTTCAGACCAGGGGACTCCAAAAAGGAAAAAGCCGAGAAGCTGGCCAGGGAGCTCCAGATTTCGGAAGAAGAGGCTAAAAAAATACTCAAAAAGAGAGATTTGGACGAGGAGATAGAGTAGCTGTCTTCCAGCCGTGAACTTCGAAGCTACCACTAATCGTTCGGATTCAGCCGCTTTTGAGTCCGGTGATGTCATCGAGGTCGACCAGTTTGAGCACCATATTCCTTTCCTCCTCGATAATTGCGTCCACGGGTTCGTCCGGGGAGTGACCCAAAGCGGCCATAACGTTCTTTGAGAGGTCCCTCTCCTCAATCATGCGAACGAACCGCTTCTTGATTTCTTTCTTGTCTTCCTCTTCCTCTACCTCGACCAGTCGGCCGGAGAGCGTAACGAACTTGTAGTCCGACATGTCTTCTTCGTACTTTTCTATCTCGACGGTGACCCTTGGATTTTCTTCCAGGAGCTGAAGCTTCTCCCCGTATCTCGTTGCGAGGAAATAGATGAAGTCGCCGTCGAAGTAGTAGAGGAAGGGTTTGATCTTCGGGTACTCCTTCCCTTGGAAGGAAATACGGCTCATGAACTGCTCTTTAATCAAATCGTCGTACTCGTCCTTAATCATCTGGGGGATTTTTTTCGGTTCCATCTTAATTTAACAGACATTCTGCTAACTAAATAAACTGTCGAATCGGAAAGTTCCGGCAAGCTTTTAATCTTCGACGTAAGTTAATTTCTGGTTGGTAGGCCTCGGTGGCTCAGTGGTAGAGCGCGCCCTTGGTAAGGGCGAGGTCGCGGGTTCGACCCCCGCCCGAGGCTCATCTTAAATCTTTCAAGCGGATAATTTGAAAGATACCACTTTTTTTCGATTATTCTGGCGTCGGGAGAAGTTAGCCAAAACCTTGCAAATTTGCTTTATTCGTGAAAACCCGATTGAGCGAGAATTGGTTGGAATTTTTAGCGAAAGGTCGGGTATATGGTTCTTAAAATCAATGCACTATTAACTTTCTCGAAATTGGTGAAAGTATAGCAACCGTAAAGTTCCTAAACGGCTTTAGTGGTTTAAAAGCGTCGGATTCTCATTTTATGGCCGTTTTGGGCAAAAGTGGGTTTTGAAGGCATGGATAGAGAATCTATCAATACCTCGGAGGTTCGTCTACTTTCCATTTCCCATCCTCTCTCACCAGTGGTGTTTTAGTTGTGTTCGTCATGGTCTCTTTCTCTCCGGTGCTAAGATTTGTCCAAGTCTGAGTAGTGGTTACAGTGGCTGTTGCCGTGTCACCGGAAATTTCAACATCAATACTATTTATTTTAACCTTCCAATTAGTCCTTTCCATCTGATTGAGAGTTATTTGGATTTGTGATTTTGTTACATTTTTCCTTATATCACTTGAGAAACTCTCATACACGGTGTCAGCGTCCCTGTTATTCCAAGCATTAAGGAATGTTTTAATTGTAGCTTCTGGAGACTCATACGAACTTTCTTCTCTAAAGAAGAACCAATATAGTCCACCAATTGCGACGGCGGCAACGATAATAATTGTAATAACTTTAGTTTTTGTGCTAACTCCTTTCTTTGGGGCAGGTTCTTTTGAAGTTTCGCTGGACCGTTCTCTAGAGACTTGAGCTCCGCATTTCGGACAGAACTTAACCCCTCCTTCTATCTCTCTACCACATTCTGTACAGTACGGGATAGTTCCACCCCCCTAAACCTTTCATAAAAAAATAATCGACAGGTTTTAAAAAACTGACTTTCTCAAAATTGGCGAAAAACATCAAGAGAGGTATTAATCCTTACGAGGAAGTTCAGTAAGAAATTTCAGAATTTTAATAAAAGAAAAATATAGTTGTTTGAATCTATGGCATTAATCCTCCAGAACCGTTTATAGAATTCAGACCAGTCCTCCGCCTATAGCCCCATCTTCGATTACGCAGTTGTTACATTGTCCCGTCTCGAAATATCGTTTTTTTGAGATTTCATTTCCACATGTGTCGCAGTAATAATTCTTTTCTTCGGAGCTATCTTTATCCTCCTCCTGGCCAAATAGTCTCATTTTTATATACCTCAATCACATTTCCCTCCTCTCAGTTCTTCGAATCCTCTCTTCCCTAGATAGTTTCTCCTTCGGGATCCTCAAATCGGCCTCACAATGTCTGTACATTTATCCCAACTCGGTCCGGGCCTCTGCTCCCTCTTACTTACAAATCCTGTCCTCAAGACCCGGGAAATCCCCACAATGGTGGTTTACCTCTTTTGTGCACGTGCAACAAAAAATAGCAGTTTATAAAATCCCAGAACAATCCTAACTTAGCTACTATTCCACCCCCTTATTAGGTTCTTTAAAATTAGGTAAATGGGGCCTCAGGTCAGGCTTTTGTTCTTCTCCTATTCCTATTCTAGTCCTAGGACCATATTTTGTCCCTAGGATCCAATTCAAGCACTCCTAAGGACCGAGAGGTCAAGAATTTCACATTTATGTTGCACGAGCAACGAAAAATCTCCACCTCATCCCATCTATCTTTAATTTGGTTGTCTGCCCGATCCGCTTCCTGATATCCTTTAGTCTTGTAGTCCTGAGTAATGCTGTGTATTACCCAGTAATACTCCTATTACTGGCCTTTATAGCTATCCTGCGGTCCTGTAATCCTTTAAAAGTCTTATATAGTATTTTCTTGAATTAGATAAAAATTAATATGTTTTAATAATTAATGAATGGGGATAATTATGTTTTTGCGAAAAAGTAGTTGTATTTATCTTTATAGTGGCATTTATCTTTATTAAAGGATAATAAAGTGTTCTATTGGAACATTAATGGACTTGAATGATGAAATTGGAATGAATAACCTGTATTTTTCACTTGAAAAGTTTAGATTTAACTTTTTTGAAAAGGGTTAAATATGGAGCACGGTGGTGTATTTTTATCTGTGAATTCAATATAATGATAAAAATGGATGCCGATGAAAAGTTACCATCATTTTCTAGCTTTGTGTTTTTTATTAACAATTCTTCTAATAGGGTCCGTTAGTGGAACCTTCGGCAAAGAAGTGTCTGAAAATTCTCGATTAGAAGAGTTAAAAGCAGAATTCGCTTATCTACCAGAAAACCCATGGAAAAACAAAAGTGTAACATTTTATGACGGATCACTTTCAGAAGACGATGAAATCCTCATCAGAAAATGGGACTTTGACAGCGATAACGAATGGGATGCCTACGGAAAAAAAGTAGAATATAGCTTCCCTGAATCTGAAAATTATGAAGTAACACTTATGGTTATTGATAAGAGCGGTGAGAACGACACTATTACTAAAGCAGTTTCTATAGCTGGAATTAAAAGAACCGAATCACCATTCCACCCTTTCAATCTGACGCTGTTGATAGAGATATTCATAGGCGTTGCAATCGCTACATCTTTAATTCTCTTTGAACGTTGGAGAGATTAGTTACCCAGTGTCAATATCTTTAGGGCAGGCTGTAATGTTCATCTACCTTTTTTAATCCTTTCTATAGGGTAACTATCGTGTTCTTAATCCTTGTGGATTTATTACCTTCTAGATTTTCGCAGCATCCGCAAAACGTTTAATTCCGTAAATCACGCCTGCTATCCCTAATATCGTACAGAACCAGCCGACATTCGACATTATGCTCCATAAAATCTTTGTACTTTCCTGGGGAGAGTAGTCAGTTCCTGTGTACTCTTCTTCCATTTCACTTTGTAAAGACCTGACATTGTTGCCACCCATAAGTGCAAATATACTTGCTGTTAGGATTAAAATCGCAATTATTATTTCCAGTGTCGAGACCGCTGTATCTGTCGTTACACCAGTTGCAGGAGAAGGGCTTTGGTTGGAACTTGACCCGCTACTAGTGATCTCTGCTCCGCAATCGGGACAGAACTTCAACCCCCTCTCCACTTCTTCTCCACACTCTGGACAGTACGGAATAATCTCACCCCCCGTGAGGCTTTTCATAAAAAAAATGTTGGACAGGCTTTAAAAATCTAGTCTTAGAGATTAATGCACTTGGATTAGTTCAACTAATTTTCTTGAACGGTGGTGTATGTGGATTATGATAGTTTTATCTCTGGCGGTTTGTATGCTGAAATCAGACCGACAATACTGGCGATTATGGTAAGGTAAATACCCCACCCGTAATTTACAGATGTTTCCGCTCCAACCTGGCTTGAACCGGTTTGCATGGACATTTCCATTTGAGTGCCTCCAACTAGAAAAGCAACAGCAAGAATCAATATCCAAACACTGAGAAAAGCGGAAGCACCTTAAAGCCTTGATTTATCTTCGTAAATATTAACATAACCTAATTCCATTACCGCTGTAAATAACATCATTAGGCCAGTTATCAAAGGCAAACCCATTGATGCTCGCCAGCCAGGGTTATCAACATCAACGCTTACAGTTTGTCCTTGGGCAGTAACATCTACTCCCGAACCCCAAGTCCAAATGCTCCAATAAGCATTAAGATCCCTGCTATAGCTATCTAAACTTCCGGGCGTTGAAGTATTCCCCCAACGTTTGGTCTTGGTCTTTGAGCAGTTCTTCCACTAGGTTTTTTGATGCTCCCGTTCCGAGGATTTCAGCTCCACATTCTGGGCAGAACTTGGCGCCTTCTTCTACCTCCTCCCCACACTCAGTGCAGTAAGGCATGTCGGCACCTTTTAAAATCCTTCCATGTCTTTGAGTTGAAGAGTTTGCATCGATGTTTCCATTTTAACTAAAATCCCTGTATCTTTATCAATCCAGAAAGTATTGGTTTCTACACCTGTTTTTGACTGTACCACATAAGTTTCGAACGACCCGGCAGGAACCGTAACGGTTTCGGTTCTCAGAACGCTGAAATTAAAGTTACTGGAATCCTCGGGAGTCACGCCTGAGTAAATATTAAGGTCCTCCCCGGGTGAAAGATTTTGGTGTTTCCACCAAGCGCCCACCGATAATTGAGACACTGGAACAAACAAATCGGACATCGTGCCAGCTTCTCCAGTTACAGAAGTGGAATACTCCCCCTTGTCGTGATTGTACTCAATCCATAATCCTTCCGCTTCAAGCTTCCAAACCCGACCTGAATCATCCACATATACAGTACCGTTTAAAGCTCCGAAATCAGGTACATTACTAGCATCTACATATACCTTGAAAACTTCGTGCCCTCTGTAGGTAGTTTTCTCCGTCACTGTCCAAGTGGCGGTCGACCCATCCATTTCATAGGTTAAGGTTTGTCCAACTGCTGAAGGGAAAGTTTTTCCATTCCCGCTCATGAAAATCCACGCACCAATAATCGATACAATCACTATAACAGCGACTATTAGTTTCTTAACCGGGATATCTGACTCTCTCGAGGGTTTTCGTCCGGAAATCTCTGACCCGCAAGCGGGACAGTAAGCGGCGCCTTCTTCTACCTCCTCTCCACATTTGGGACAATATGGAATAGTCTACCCCCCATTGCGATATTTTTCGAAAAAAATTAATTGCCATAACTTTAAAAAAATATAGGTACAGTGGATGAAGAATTCAGGCTAGTTCACGATCTAGAGTTTTTAGTTAATACACTATTAACTTTCTCGAAATTGGCGAAAAATACAGACCTCAAGCCTCTGGCAAAAGTCTTTCAAATATAGAGTCGGAACCACAGACTCACAATGCTACAACTTTCGTATATTTACTCATAAGTTTGTTATCGCTCCTGCCTAGTTCCAGACCGATATCTTCTTGCGGACCTAAGCCTTGGGCGTAGCATGTCCCGGAATAGTCCTGTCCGTTGACTACCACTATTCCTAGGGTGGTTTCTCCTTTCTCGTAAATCAAATCGCCGAATGTCTTCAGGAGCTGTATTCCAGCAGTTTTACCTCTAGGGTCTTTTCTCCCACATTCGGGTCGTAGTCGAATACATAGGTTGGGAATCCCAGATCCTTCGCTATGGCGACTCTGTATTCCAGATTATCGTTGATTCTGGCCTCCATCACATAGCTCTCTAACCCGGCGTACGTTTCTGTCCTCGTGATTTCGGCTGTCCAAGTTCCGTCCGGAACCTCCACGGACCATGTGTTGCCCACGGAGAGACCTGCTTCACCTGCTTTCGTAAATAAGGGCTGAATCCAAGATCCGTAAAGACTACTGATGAGAAATGGTCCCATTATTTGACTCTTCTCCGTGACTTTCTGGTAGATTTTATCTTTGTCCCCTGACACCCTGATCGAATCATTTTCTCCGTCTAGGGTCCAACTTACATCCACCGTGATTTGATCCCCGGAGACGGAGATAACGTCCCAAGAGAAAGTACCGGATCCCATATCAGCAGTGGCCGAGTACTTGTAATGGGCACCTTCCTTGAACTGGTAGGGCTTCCAGCTGGACGCCCCACTAGTTCCCCCGGACAGGATTATGTAACTTCCTACCAGTGCGACTGCTATGACTATGAGTATTACAACGACGACAGCAGGATTTATGTCCTCATCTTTCATCTGTTTCTCACCCCTCCGATATCTTTCAAAATGAAGATAAAACATCAGGCTTTAAAAAATCAGGTCATAGAAATTCGAGCACTTGGATCAGCTTATAATTAACGTAGTATTAATTTTCTCGAAATGGAAAAGAATGTCCAATGGACTGGATTTTTTATTTCAGCTTTGAATAGTGAGGGATTGAAATGAATCAAAAAGAGTTAATTAGAAGCCAAGAGTGGGACTGTCTTATAATTTTGGACGCATGCCGTTACGATTTCTTTGAGAGAATTTATCTTCTTTTACCGAGAAGACGCCTTCCCAATCGTGGATTGGGTGGGTGATGGATCGGCGTTTAGTTTTACTGCCCCCTCCCAAAAAGCGTCTAAAGGGATAGGGTAGACACAGAAAAAAGACAGTTTAAAACAACAG